>NZ_JAMYPA010000026.1:0-77408 GCF_040320105.1 Mesorhizobium sp. M0778
CAAGAAATGCGCCTGGAACGACGACTATCTCATCAATGCCATCACTCATATGCGATAGCCCTGCCCAAGTGGGGGAGATGTCCGGCAGGACAGAGGGGGGCGCCGTAGAGCGCTGCCATAACCTAGTAGCCCTGCCGCGGTTCTCCTTCTTCCTGGCCCTTGCACCTGTATTCCTGCCCACCCCCGCCTTCGCCCACGCCTCCGACCGCGGCCACGTCCTGCTCCTCCCCACCGGCTACTACGTCGCCGGCGGCGCGCTCGCCGTCGCCGCCAGTTTCCTTGTCCTGGCGCTACTGAGGCCGGACTCCCTCGACCGCTTCTGGCGCAAACGCCTGCCGCTTTTCACCTTCGGCGACGGCGCGCGGACTGCCGTCAGCCTGATATCCTTTGCCGGCTTTGCAATTCTCACTGCCGCCGGCCTGTTCGGCAGCCGCGATCCGCTCTCCAATCCGCTGCCGCTGACCGTATGGACATTGCTCTGGGTTGGGCTGGCTTTGCTGCAAGGGCTCAGCGGCGATCTCTGGTCGTGGCTCAATCCGTGGTACGGGCCTTGCCGCGTCGTCTCGCGCCTGTCCGACAGAACGGAGCCACGGCGGCTGCCCCAGTGGCTCGGCTATTGGCCGGCTTTCGTGCTGTTCTTCGCCTTCGCCTGGTTCGAGCTGATCGACCCGGCGCCCGATGACCCGGGGCGGCTGACCTGGGCCGCCGGCGTCTACTGGCTGCTAAGCTTCGCGGCCATGCAGGTCTTCGGCTACCGCGGCTGGACCCGCAGCGGCGAGTTCCTGACAGTGTTCTTTTCGATGGTGGCGCGCTTCGCCATCGTCGAACGCAACGAGGACGGCCGGCTCAAACTCTGCTGGCCGGGCGCTAAGCTGCTCGAGGATGCGCCGCTGCCGCTCAGCGGCGTCGCCTTCCTGCTGCTTGCGCTGTCGTCGGTATCCTTCGACGGCCTGTCGAAAACCTTCTTCTGGCTAGGCCGGTTCGGCATCAATCCGCTGGAGTTTCCGGGACGCACCGCCTTGATCGGCATCGGCAGTTTCGGCCTTGTGCTGACGCTTGTCGTGCTTGCGGCCGTGTTCGCGCTTGCCGTCTTTCTTGGCCAGCACCTTGCCGGCAGCAAGCATTCCCTCGCTCACGCCGCAGGGCTGCTAGTCTGGTCGATCGTGCCGATCGCGCTCGCCTATCACTTCGCGCATTATCTGACGGCGCTGCTGGTCGACGGCCAATATGCGATTGCCGCTCTCTCCGACCCGTTTGCGCTGGGCTGGAACCTGTTCGGCACCGCTGAACTGCCAATTGAAGCCGGCGTCGTCGCCGGCGCCGGCTCGGCGTGGTGGCTGTGGAATCTCCAGGCCGGCGTCATCATAGCCGGCCACATGCTTGCAGTGCTTGTCGCCCATGGCTTGGCCTGGCGATTGCACCCCATTCCCGCTCGCGCCGCGCTCAGCCAGTTTCCGCTCACGTTGCTGATGATCGCCTACACCGTCTTCGGCTTGTGGCTGCTTGCGACGCCAACCGCCGGGTGAACGAGATGCGCGATGCCCGTCAATCGAACCTTGGGGAAAGCTCGCTTGCCACGTCAGAGCTTTGGTGATTTAGTTTGTACACATGCAATTTTCGGCCCTCTTAGCAAGAGTGGCCCGCCTCGCTACAGCCATTGGTCAAAGCTCAAAAACAAGGGGAACTGCCGTGACTGACAAGAATGGGTTTTTCGATCTCTCCAGATCCGCTCTCACCCGCCGCACGGCGCTGAAGGTCCTTGCCGCCGGCGCCGGTCTTGCCGTCGCGCCGGGCTTCGTGCGCTACAGCCAGGCGCAGAGCTCGGCGCCGATCAAGATCGGCTTCCAGTCGCACCGCACCGGCATCGGCGCCGCCTATGGCCGCTGGTACGAGAAGACCACGGCCGCGGCGGTCAAGGCGATCAACGATGCCGGCGGCATCAACGGCCGGCCGGTCGAGGTGATCATCGAGGATGACGGCACCGATCCCGGCCGGGGCGCCGAAGTGGTCGGCAAATTCGCCTCCCAGCACAAGACCGACATCGTCTACGGCACGCTGTTTTCGCATGTCGTCATCGGCTCGGCGCCGGCCGCCGGCGAGGCCAAGATGCCCTATTTCGTCGTCAGTGAAGGTCACCACGTCGCGTCGACCAAATTGAACCGCTACGTCTTCCAGCCCGGCATCACCGACGTGAAGAGCCAGATCCAGTCGATGGCGCCGTGGATTGCCGCCAATGCCGGCAAGAAGGTGACGCAGATATTCCCCGATTTCGCTTTCGGCTACGATCATCGCGACTACCTGCCGCCGGCGCTGAAGGCGCAAGGCGCCGAGGTCATCGCGCAGATCGCCATCCCGCCGACGGAATCCTCCTTCACCAAATATTTTCCGCAGATCCCGGCCGAGACCGAGGTGATTTACCACGTCATGGTCGGCCCGGCGGTGCTCACCTTCGTCAAGGAACTCGGCGAGTTCTACGGCTCCAACCGGCCGCAATTGTTCGGCTTCATCGATTCGCTCGAAGCCACCGACATCAACAGCCCCGGCCTCGAATTCCTCGACGGCAGCCATTTCTGGGAAGGCTCGCCACGTTATGCGCAGCCCGATGACTCCCCTGCACAGAAGGCCTATCGTGCCGCCGTCGGCATCGACGACAATGGTGCATCTGTCGGCGATCCCAAGGACGTCTCCACCGCCGCGCACATGTTCGGCTGCTGGGAAACGCTCTACGTCGTCAAGAAGGCGATGGAGGATGCCGGCTATAAGGGCCCGGAAGACCGCGCCAAGCTGGTCGAGGCGACCGAGGCGTTGACCGAGTTCGCCGAGGGGCCCGAGCATCCGCAGGGACCGAAAACCTTCAACGGCAAGATCCACCAGTGTTTTGGTATCCAGAACATCTCCAAGGTCGAAGGCGGCCGGCTGAATGTCGTCCACAAGACCAAGATCGAGGACGGCCTCTACGAGCCGGAAGGGGATTACACGACGCAGGCGCTGTGAGCTTGGCTGCTGCAGCAAGCGTGAGCGCCAAGACACCCCCCTCTGGCCAGAGGGGGGTGCTTCGCGCATCCGCCGGTGCTTAGCCGATGCACTTCGGACCCCACCTGCTCCTCGCCGCCCTCGAAGGCCTCGTCACCTCCGCCGTCCTGGCGCTGACGGCGCTTGGCCTGTCGCTGGTGTTCGGCGTCATGCGCGTCGTCAATGTCGCGCATGGCGAGTTCTTCATGCTGGGCGCGGTGCTTGCCTGGGCGATTTCTACGGCGATATCCGGCCATCCGGCGCTCGGCTTCCTGGCCGCCCTGGTGCTGGCGCCGCTGATCGTCGGCTTGATCGCACTGCTCGCCGAACGGCTGGTCCTGCGCCGGCTCAACTACAATCCGGAAGCCACCATCGTCGCCACCATCGGCATGCTCTACATCATC
The DNA here is from genome assembly GCF_040320105.1 of Mesorhizobium sp. M0778. NCBI lineage: Bacteria > Pseudomonadati > Pseudomonadota > Alphaproteobacteria > Hyphomicrobiales > Phyllobacteriaceae > Mesorhizobium > Mesorhizobium sp. M0778. The sequence continues at coordinate 3,417 of NZ_JAMYPA010000026.1, forward strand.
CAGCAATTGGCGCTGACCTTCTACGGCCCGGAGGCGCGGCCTGTGGAGCCGCCGTTCAGCTACCGCATCCTCCTGCCGTGGTTCGGCTATTCCGGCTACAAGCTGTCGATCATCGCCGCATCCGCGCTGCTTCTGGTCGCGACCTGGCTGGTGCTGACGCGCACGAAAATCGGCCTCATCATGCGCGCCACGCAATATGACAGCGAGACGGCGCAGGCCTTTGGCATTCCGGTGACCAGAGTCTATGCCGGCGTCTTCGCGCTCGGCGCCATGCTGGCGGCTGTGGCCGCGGTGCTGATCGTGCCGATCAGCCAGGCCCACTATCTGATGGGACAAGACCCGCTGTTGCTGTCGTTCATCGTCGTCATCATCGGCGGCCTCGGCTCGCTGCGCGGCACGGTCGTCGCCGCGGTGCTGATCGGCCTTTCCGACGGCATCATCTCGGTGTTCTTCTCACCGACGCTGGCCAAGATCATCGCCACCTTGCTCGTCGCCATGGTGCTGGTGTTCCGGCCGCAGGGCCTGTTCGGGACGGCATCGCGATGAAGGATGCTTCGCCGGCAAAGCCATATGCGCTGCACCTCGGCGTCATCGCCCTGCTTTTCGCCCTGAGCTTCGTCTTGCCGGAATACCATCACGGCCTGCTCGCTCGCATCATGGTGCTGGCGGTCTTCGCCATGGGCTACAATCTGCTGTTCGGCTATGTCGGGCTGCTCAGCCTCGGCCATGCCATGTTTTTTTCAGCCGGGCTCTATGGCGCCGGCCTCGCCGTCATTCATCTCGGCTGGAGCGTATCGGCCGCCTTCGCAGCCGGGCTTGCCTGCGGCGCACTTCTCGCGCTGGTGATCGCGCTGCTGGCGCTGCGCACCTCCGGCGTCGCCTTCATGATCGTAACAATGATGTTCGCTCAGGTATTCTATCTCGTCATCCTCTATCTCGCCGCCTGGACCGGCGGCGACCAGGGCATGGTCGTACCGCAGTCGATGCGTGTCCTTGTCCTGGGCAGCACGTCGCTCGACCTCACCAACCCGACCGTGCGCTATATGAGCGCGCTGGCGCTGTTCTCGATCGTGCTGCTTATAAGCCTGGCCATAGTCCGCTCCGGCTATGGCCGCGTGCTGGTCGCCATCCGCGAGAACGAGGAGCGGACAAAAATGCTCGGCTACGATACGTTTTCCAACAAGCTCGCCGCCGTCATCGTCTCCGGCACCATCTGCGCGGGTTCCGGCGCCGCCTATGCGCTGCTGTTCGGCTATGTCGGCTCGAGCTTCGCTTCGGTGCAGTATTCCATCCTGCCGCTGCTCTGGGTGCTGCTGGGCGGTGCTGCCACCACGCTCGGGCCGCTGATCGGCACGCTGTTCATGTACTATGTCATCGACGTCGCTAGCGGCTACACCTCCGCCTATCTGCTGATCGTCGGCATCGCGCTGATCCTGCTGGTTTTGTTTTTCCCAAAAGGCATTCTCGGCAGCATTCGCCAGCGCTGGCTCGGATGGCTGCCATGATGCCGCTTTTGACCACCAAAGACCTGTCGCGCAGTTTCGGCGGCTTGCGCGCCGTCGACGGCGTCGACTTCGCGCTGATGCCGGGCGAGATCCGCGCTGTCATCGGCCCCAATGGTGCCGGCAAGACCACCTTCGTCAGCCTGGTCAGCGGCCGCATCCAGCCCTCGTCGGGCACGATCATCTTCGACGGCGCCGATATCACCAGCCTGCCTGCCTACGCCAGGGTTCGCCTTGGCATCGCCTATACATTCCAGATCACCAGCGTCTTTGCCAATCTCAGCGCCTACGACAATGTTGCCCTGCCGGTGCAGCGCACGCTGACCGACAGCCGCTCGAAGGGCGCGGTTCACACCGGCGTCATGGCGGCGCTCGAGCGCACCGGACTTGCCGACTGGGCGCAAATGCCGGCCGGGCAGTTGTCCTACGGTCACCAGCGCCTGTTGGAAGTGGCGATGGGGCTGGCACTGAAGCCGCGGCTGCTGATCCTCGACGAACCGACGCAAGGGCTGGCCGACAGCGAGATCGACAATTTCATCGAGCTGGTGCGCGAGATCGCCGATAGCGCCACCGTGCTTTTGATCGAGCACAACATGCCGGTGGTCATGCAGCTCGCCGACCGCATCACCGTCTTCAACGCCGGCAGGATTTTAGCTGAAGGCACGCCCGAGCAGATCCGCGCCAATGCCGCGGTGCAGGACGCCTATCTGGGGACGACCCATGGCTGAGGCCCAGTCCAGGGCACTGACGATCTCCGGGCTTGATTGCTTCTATGGCGAGGTCCAGGTGCTCTATGGCCTCGATCTCGTCTTGAGCGAGGGCGAGGTGCTCTGCCTGTTCGGCCGCAACGGCGCCGGCAAGACGACGACGCTGAAGGCGATCATGGGCCTGGTGCCGGCAAGCGCCGGCTCGATCCGGCTCGAAGGGCGGGAATTGACCGGCCTGCCGGCGCACGAGGTGCCCAAGGCCGGCGTCGCCTATGTGCCGCAGGGCCGGCGGCTGTTCGCCGAGATGACGGTGGCTGAAAACATCGAGATCGGCCTGATGGCCCGCAACAAGGGCAAGGCGACGCGCGAAAACGTGCTCGATCTCTTCCCGCTGCTGCGCCAGCGCCTTAGGCAGCGTTCTGGCACGCTATCGGGCGGCGAGCAGCAGATGCTGGCCATGGCCCGCGCCCTGTGTCTGGAACCACAGGTGCTCCTACTCGACGAGCCGACCGAAGGGCTGATGCCGTCGATGATCGCCAAGATCCGCGAAACCGTTTCGAAGCTGCGTGCGCTTGGCGTGTCGACAATCCTTGTCGAGCAGCGCGTCGATGCCGTGCTCTCGGTCGCAGACCGCGTTTGCTTCATCGAAAACGGCCGCAACCGCGGGACGGTCGACGTTGAGGAACTGCGTGCTGATCCCTCGGCGGTCCGCCGCTATGTCGGCGTCGGCTGATCAGGCAAAAAACAGCAAGCCGGCGAGCAGGAAAGTCGGGATCAGCACGGCGCCCGACCACGCCATGTAGCCAAAGAAGCTCGGCATCTTGATGCCGCGATGCCTGGCAATGGCATAGACCATGAAATTCGGCGCATTGCCGACATAGGTGTTGGCACCCATGAACACCGCGCCGGCCGAGATCGCCGCCAGCGTCGAGGCGAGCTCGGACATCAGATGCTGCGCATCGCCGCCGGCCAGCTCGAAGAACACCAGATAGGTCGGCGCATTGTCGAGGAAGGACGACAGGGCCCCGGTCAGCCAGAAATAAGCGAGATTGTCGGGCGCGCCGGTCGGCGAGCTGACCAGCAGCACCAACGGCGCCAGCGCGCCGTCGAGGCCGGCCCGCAATATGGCGACGACCGGCACGATGCAGATGAAGATGCTGGCGAACAGCTTCGCCACCTCGGCAATCGGCCCCCAGCTGAAGGCGTTTGCGCCGCGAAACTCCTTTGGCGAGACGACAAGCGACGTGAAGGCCAGTATCAGGATGGCGGCGTCGCGCACCAGATTCTGCAGCTCGAGGCTGACGCCCTGAAAAGAGAAACTCACTCCCGGCTTCCAGGCAGCGGAAATCAGGATCGCGGCGATCACCCCTGCCAGCAGCGGGATGTTGGCCAGGCCGCGAATGCGCACCTTGCTGTCGGGCGTCGGATCCTTGATCTTCGGCGCGCCTTCCTCCCGGTGATGCATGATGATGTCGATCGCCAGGAAAACCGCCAGCACCACGCCGGCGACGAACAGTGTCTCGGGCAACAGGTGAACTGTCGTCCAGAAGAAATCGACGCCGCGCAGGAAGCCGACGAACAGCGGCGGATCGCCGAGCGGCGTCAGCGACCCGCCGATGTTGGACACCAGGAAGATGAAGAAGATGACGACATGGGCGTTGAAGCGCCGGTTGTCGTTGGCGCGGATGAGCGGCCGGATCAGGATCATCGAGGCGCCGGTTGTGCCGATGATCGAAGCAAGCACAGCGCCGCCCAGCAACAGCCCGGCATTGACCAGCGGCGTGCCGTGGATGTTGCCGGCAACGAAGATGCCGCCCGAAATGGTGAACAGTGCGAACAACAGGATGATGAACGACATATATTCGGTGAGCAGCGCGTGCAGCACCGCCTGCGTTGCCGACGGGATGCCGAAGGCGAGCGCCAGCGGCCCGATCACCAACGCTGCCCAGAAAGCGGCAATCTTGCCGTAATGGTGCTCCCAGGCATGACGGAAGAGCAACGGCCCGGTCGCGATGCAAAGCAATAGCCCGGCAAACGGCAGCACCCACCACAGCGACATGGCGGCGCCCGGCAATTCGTGCGCTTCGGCCGCGAGAACCGCTCCCGGAGAAAAGATTGCGGCAATCAGTGCAGCACTTGCCGTCAACGCCGCAAACCGCATGAAGCCCCTCAAAAGTCTGTCAGGTTCGGCTGGATGACGTTCAAATCAGTGCCACGCCGGCATCGCGCATCCGGCCCAGCATCCTCTCCACGGAGCCGTTGAGATCGATGCCGCGGCAGGCGTCGAGCCGCACGGACGTCTCAAAACCGAGCTTGACCGCGTCGAGCGCCGAAAAGGCGACGCAGAAATCCGTCGCTAGGCCGACCAGGGTCAGCGTCTCGATGTTCCGATCCCGAAGATAGCCGGCAAGGCCGGTCGGCGTCGTCCGGTCGTTCTCGAAGAATGCCGAATAGCTGTCGATCGCAGGACGGAACCCTTTGCGGATCACCAGCTCGGCCTTGCTCCAGGCGAGGCCCGAATGGAAATCCGATCCCAGGCTGCCCTGGATGCAGTGATCCGGCCACAGCGTCTGGTGGCCATAAGGCACATCGATCGTTTCGAACGGTTGCTTGCCGGGGTGGCTGGAGGCAAAGCTGGAATGGCCGGCAGGGTGCCAGTCCTGCGTCAGCAGGACGTGCTCGGTCCGCCGGATCAGGTCGTTGACCAACGGCACGATTTCGTCGCCGCCGGCCACTTCCAGGGCGCCACCCGGGCAGAAATCGTTCTGCAGGTCGATGACGACAAGCGCTTCGTCGGCCATGGAGCCTCCTTATTTTCTTGGTCTTGAGCTTAGGCTCCAATGAAAACGCGACCGGACGCAGAAACTTGACCAGATGGCCGGCTGCGTCAACCTCTCACGGCATAACAAATGCGTTCCGGGCGCACCGGTGCCCATAGCCGTGCAAACTCTGGCTTTGACAATTCCTGCCGGCTTGATATCATTTGCATACGAATGAATTTCCTGCCTTGCATGCTCGGGAAAATCTTTCGGCAGGATCCCCTCTCGGGAAGTCCATTCTGGGAAGGCAAAGCGTGATCCGTTACGCAAAACCCACCACGGTCGACGACGCCCTCGCTTTGCTGGGCGAAGGACAATGGCGCATCCTCGCCGGCGGCACCGACTTCTATCCGGCACAGGGCAGCAAGCCTTTCCGCGACAATGTCCTCGACATCAATGGCTTGGCGGCATTGCGCGGCATTGCCGAAGCCGAGAACCATTGGCTCGTTGGCGCGCGCACCACCTGGACCGATCTCGTCCGCCATCCGCTGCCGGCGGCTTTCGACGCGCTGAAGCAGGCGGCGCGGGAAGTCGGCTCGGTGCAGATCCAGAACGTTGCCTCGATTGCCGGCAATCTTTGCAATGCCTCGCCGGCCGCCGACGGCGTGCCGGCGCTGCTGGTGCTCGACGCCGAGGTCGAACTGCGTTCCTCGGTGGCGACCCGGCATCTGCCCCTTGCAGAATTCATCCTCGGCAACCGTTGCACCGCTCTGCAGCCCGGCGAAATGGTCACGGCAATCCGCATTCCCAAACCCGCGACCGCCGGCAGCTCCGCCTTCGTGAAGCTTGGCGCACGGCGTTATCTCGTGATCTCCATCGCCATGGCCGCCGCACGCCTGGCCATCGAAGATGGCATCGTCAGGAACGCGGTCGTCGCCGTCGGGTCCTGCTCGGTCGTCGCCAGGCGCTTGGCGGGCGTCGAGGCGGCGCTGCGCGGCCGTCCGGTCGGCCCCGCGCTGGCCACTGCCATCCAATCCGCGCCAATGGACGAGCTGTCGCCGATCGGCGACGTGCGCGGCAGCGCCGAATATCGGCTGGATGCGGCGCGCGAGATCGTTGCCCGTGCCGTGCTTGGTGCTGTGGGCGCTATTCCCGGCGAAAGGGCGGCAGCATGATGGGCATGGAGCGCGCCGACATCGCCTTCGAGGTCAACGGCGCCGCCGTCAGCGTTTGCGTGCCGCCGGTGCGGCGGCTATCCGCCGTGTTGCGCGACGAGCTGCGGCTGACCGGCACCAAGATCGGCTGTGATGCCGGCGATTGCGGCGCCTGCACGGTGCTGGTCGACGGCGAGCCGGTCTGCGCCTGCCTGATGCCGGCGGCTTCCGCCTCCGGCACCGTGGTGACGACCGTCGAAGGTCTCGGCGATGGCAGGCTGTCGGCGCTGCAGGCCTCGTTTCTCAGCCATGGCGCAGCACAATGCGGCGCCTGCACGCCCGGCCTGCTGGTCGCCGCAACGGCACTCCTGGACAGGACGCCTTACCCGAGCGAGGCCGAAACGCAGGATGCGCTGGGCGGCGTGCTCTGCCGCTGTACCGGCTACCGCAAGATCGTCGCCGCGGTGATGGATGCTTGGCGCCACGCCGATGGTCTCGATCCGCGCATGCCATTGTCCGGCCATGCCGTCGGCTCCTCTCCGATCCGCCTCGATGGCGTGCCGAAAGTCACCGGCGTCGAAAAATTCGGCGGCGATTCCTTTCCCATGGATGCACTGTCGGTGCTGGTGATCCGCTCGCCGCATTATCATGCGGCCTTCAGCTTCGGCGATCTCGATGGCTGGGTGAAATCCCGTCCCGGCATTGCCGGCGTCTTTACCGCCGCCGACATTCCGGGAAAGAATTGTTTCGGCGTCATCGCGCCCTTCGCCGACCAGCCGGCGCTGGCCGAAGCATTTTCGCGCTTTCGCGGCGAGGCGGTGGCGCTGGTTGCCGGCGAACGCGAGGCCATCGTCGATCTCGACCTTGCTGATTTTCCTGTCAGTTGGACCGAATTGCCCCATTTTCTGGAGCCTTGCGAAGCACAGGCCGGCGGTGCGTCACTGGTCCATGAAAACCGGCCCTCGAACTTGCTCACCTCCGGCTTCGTCGAGCGTGGCGACCCCGAGGCCGCCCTTGCCGGTGCGGCTTTCGTCGTTTCCGGCGCCATCGACACCTCCTATGTCGAGCATGCCTATATCGAACCGGAAGCCGGCTATGCCTTCATGGACGGCGATACGCTGGTCGTCGTCGCCTGCACGCAGGCCCCCTATATGGACCGCGACGACACGGCAAAAGTGCTCGGCCTTGCCCCGGAAAAGGTGCGCATCGTGCCGACCGCCACCGGCGGCGGCTTCGGCTCCAAGCTCGATGTCTCGCTGCAACCGCTCATCGGCCTCGTCGCCATGAAAACCGGCCGGTCGGCGGCACTCGCCTATACCCGCACCGAATCGATGATCTCGACCACCAAGCGCCATCCCGCTCGGATGAGAGCGAGCATCGGCGCCGATGCCGACGGCCGCGTCACCGGCATGGTCTTCGCCGGCGATTTCAACACCGGCGCCTATGCCAGCTGGGGGCCGACGGTCGCCAACCGCGTGCCGGTGCACGCCTCCGGCCCCTATGCGACGCCGAACTATCGCGCCGAAGGCCGCGCCATCCACACCAATGGCCCGATTGCCGGCGCCTTTCGCGGTTTCGGCGTGCCGCAGGCGACGATCATGCAGGAGACCCTCTATGACGAGTTGGCCGACAAGCTAGGCATGGACCGGCTCGACTTTCGCCTGAAGAACTGCCTTCGGAACGGATCCGAAACAGTTACCGGGCAGCGGCTCGAGTCAGGCGTCGGCATCGCCGACTGCCTGGAGGCCCTCCGCTCACATTGGCGGCGTGCCCTTCGTGATGCCGAAGCGTTCAATGCCGGTAGCAGCATCAAAAAACGCGGCGTCGGCGTGGCCTCTTGCTGGTACGGCTGCGGCAACACCTCGCTGCCCAATCCGTCGACCGTCAAGGTCGGCATCTCGGTATCGGGTGAAGTCGTCCTGCATCAGGGGGCGGTCGATATCGGGCAAGGTTCGAACACTGTCATCGCGCAGATCTGCGCCGACGCGTTGGGGCTTCCGCTTGAAAAGCTCCGGCTGAAAGGCGCCGACACGGCGATCACCCCCGACGCCGGCAAGACATCGGCCTCGCGCCAGACCTTCGTCACCGGCAAGGCCGCCGAAAAGGCCGGCCGCGCCTTGCGCGATGAGATCTTGCGTTTCGCCAATGTCTCGGAAAAGGCGGCGATTGCGCTGGACGGCACAAGTCTGAGCATCGGGGAAGGCGAAGCGACGCGCCGCATCGATCTTTCCTCGCTGAAGGCAGACGCCGAAGGATTCGTCTTCCGGGCCGAGGAAAGCTACGACCCGCCGACGCAGCCGCTCGATGCAAAAGGTCAGGGCAAGCCTTACGCCGTCTATGGCTATGGCGCCCAGATCGCCGAACTGGAGGTCGACCTCAGGCTCGGCACCGTGAAGCTGATAAAAATCACCGCCGCGCACGATGTCGGCAAGGCCATCAATCCCTTGCTTGCCGAAGGCCAAATCGAGGGTGGCATCGCCCAGGGCATCGGCATGGCGCTGATGGAAGAATACATCCCCGGCCGCACCGAAAACCTGCACGACTATCTGATCCCGACGATCGGCGACGTGCCGCCGATCGAGACCATCTTGATAGAAGTTCCGGATCCGGAAGGACCCTTCGGCGCCAAGGGTTTGGGCGAGCATGTGCTGATCCCGACGGCGCCGGCGATCCTCAACGCCATACGCCATGCCGCCGGTGTGGTGGTCACCAAGATTCCGGCGACTCCGACCCGCATCCGCGCCGCCATCCTCGACAAGGAGGCGCGCCGATGAGCGAGCTTGCCGAACGCTTCGAGACACACGATCCCGGCGAGAAGCTGGTGGCGGAGAAGATCCGGTGCGATGCCTGTCCGGTCATGTGCTACATCGCCGATGGCCGCACCGGCGCCTGCGATCGCTACGGCAATGTTGGCGGCAGGATCGTGCGGATGGATCCGCTGACCATCCTCGACCACGCGGCCGAGACAGGCGGCGCGGTCGTGCCCTTTGCCGAGGAAGGCAAGGGCTGGGACGGCGAACTGGTCAACACCGGCCGCCGCTTCGTCACCGCGATCGGCGCCGGCACCACCTATCCCGACTACAAGCCGGCGCCCTTCATCGTCAGCCAGGAGGTCGAGGGCGTCGATCTGGTCACCGTCGTCACCGAGGGCATCTTCTCCTATTGCGGCGTCAAGGTGAAGATCGACACCGACCGTCATATCGGCCCCGAAACGGCAACGGTCCGTGCCGAAGGCGAGGCGATCGGCCATGTCACCACCGGCGAATACGGCTCGCAGATGCTGTCGCTGGGCGGCGTGCATCATTTGACCGGCGGCTCAAAGGCTGAAGGGCGCGCCACCTGTGATGCCATGCTCAGGCTGTGCAACCGCAAGCCGGTCGAGCTCGTCATCGACGGCGGCGCCACCGTCATCGTCGAAGCCGGCAAACCGCCTGTCATCGACGGCAAACTTGAGCAGCGCATGCGCGTCGGCTGCGGTTCGGCCACCATAGGCATGTTCGCCACCCAGTGGCGCGGCCTTGTCGACGAGGTGGTGGTGGTCGACGACCACATCACCGGCGTCGTCTCCGAGCATCAGGCGGGCAAGGTGCTTGGCTGGCAGGATACCGGCATCAAGATCATCGGCCGCCGTTCGACGCCGGGCCGCTATTTCAAGGTGTCGGAGCCCGGCCTCGGCTGGGGCGGCACCAATATCTCCGACCCGCTGTCGATCCTTGGTGAATGGAGCGCCAAAAAGGGTGCGCGCCCCGGCATGTCGCTGCTGATGGTCTCGACCACCGGTGAGCAATTCGCCTACTACGAGCTCGACGACGAATTGAAGCCGGTGCAGAAACCGTTCCCGGAGCGGCTGCGGAAGTCGGTTGAACTGATCGAGGACAATTGCGAGCCGGCGCTCTGCACCGTGCTTTTCGTCGGCGGCGCCGGCGGCTCGCTGCGCGCCGGCGTCACCGAGAACCCGGTCAATCTGACCCGCTCGGTGCAGGGCCTCAAGACCTATGTGACGGTCGGCGGCGCGCCGGTCTATGTCTGGCCGGGCGGCGGCATCACGCTGATGGTCGACGTCATCCGCGTGCCGGAAGGCGCCTTCGGCTATGTCCCGACGCCGGCGCTGGTGGCGCCCATCGAATTCACCATGCGCCGCGACGATTATGTCAGGCTCGGCGGCTATGAAGCCGAAATCCGCAGCGTCGACGATATCCTGGCCAAGGGCGGCGAGTATCTCAACCCGCGCCGCGGCAAGGCCGCACCTCGCGACAATCCCTGGCCGCCGCTGGTGCAGCTGCGGCGCGCGACGACAAATGGGGCAGGGTGATGAACGGCCCGCAGGCGCATTGGCTCGAGGACGGCCGAAGGCTTCACCTCAATCATGGGCCGATCGATCTGATCGTCGAGGCCTTCGGCGAGGCGAGCGAATGCCGCGCCGCCTATCATCAGGCGGCAACGCGCTTCCAGACAATCCTGCCCGAACTGGTCGAAGAGTTGCCCGAACTGCGTCGCCAGGCGCCGCTGCGTCCTCGCATGTTTGTCGGCCCGACGGCACGTCGCATGGAAGCGGCGGTCGTTCCGCTAGCGAAACAATTCATCACGCCGATGGCGGCCGTCGCCGGCTCGGTAGCCGACGAAGTGCTTGGCGTTCTGCTCGCCGGCCGCCGGCTCGAGCGCGCCTATGTCAACAATGGCGGCGACAGCGCGATCCATCTCGGCCACGGCCAGTCGATGACGCTTGCCATTGCCGGAACAGGTCACGGACTGGCAGACCGTCTCACGATCCGCGCCGAAGACGGGATCCGCGGCGTCGCAACAAGCGGCTGGCGCGGCCGGTCCTTTTCGCTGGGCATCGCCGACGCCGTCACCGTGCTGGCGCGGACGGGTGCTGAAGCCGACGCCGCCGCGACCTTGATCGCCAACGCCGTCGATCTGCCCGGTCATCCCGCCGTTACGCGCGTACGGGCGCGCGATCTCGCCCCGGACAGCGATCTGGGCGACCGACAGGTGACGCAAGACGTAGGGCCACTGTCCGCCGTCGAAATCGCTACCGCGTTGGACAGCGGGCTTGCCGTGGCGGAAGACTTTCGGCGGCGCGGCCTGATTGCCGCCGCGGCGCTTTTCCTCGACGGTCAGGCGCGCATCGCAGGTCCGATGGCGCTCGCCAATAAAGTTTTAGAGAGGGAAATTGCCCATGCCTGAGTTTCCGATCCGCAAGATCGCCGTGCTGACCGAAGAGATTTTTCACGAAGGCGGGCCGGTGGCGAAGGTGCCGCGGCGCCGCGCCGCGGCCATGGCCGTGGTGAAGAACCCGTTCGCCGGCCGTTACGTCGAGGAACTGCAGAGCGCGATGGAGGATTTGAAGCCGCTCGGGCTGCTGCTCTCCGACAGGCTCATTGCCGCATTGGGCGGCGACGTGAAACAGATCGACGGTTATGGCAAGGGTGCCATCGTCGGCGCGGCGGGCGAGCTGGAGCATGGCGCGCTGTGGCATGTGCCGGGCGGCTATGCCATGCGCGAACGGCTTGGCGACGCCAAGTCGATCGTGCCGTCGTCGAAGAAGGTCGGCGGCTTCGGCGCGCGGCTCGATGTGCCGCTCGGCCACATCAACGCGGCCTATGTGCGCAGCCATTTCGATGCCATGGAAATCGGCATCAGCGATGGCCCGCGTCCCGACGAGATCCTGTTTTGCCTCGCAATGACCTGCGGCCCGCGCGTGCATGACCGCATGGGCGGGCTGGCTGCCAAGGACATCAAGGCATGGGATGGGCTGAGGTGAGCGCCGAAGACAATCTGCTCAAGCTGGTCGAGGCCGAGGAACCTGACGAAAACGACTATCGCTTGCAGGAGCAGGTCGGCTTTATCCTGCGCAAGGCGCACCAGCGCCATGTCTCGATCTTCGCCGCACACATCGCCGATCTGACGCCGCCGCAATTTGCCGCCCTGGCCAAATTGCGCGACGTCGGCGAGACCTCGCAGAACCAGCTTGGCAGCCTGATCGCCATGGATGCGGCGACGGTGAAAGGTGTCATCGACCGGCTGAAAGCGCGAGGCTTTGTCGAACTTAGCAAACACGAAGTCGACAAACGGCGCCTGCTGGTCAATCTGACGGCCGAGGGGCGCGACTCGATCGAGCGGCTGATTCCGCTTGCCCGCGAGATTACGCAGGAAACGCTGGCACCGCTTTCCGCCAAGGAGGCTGCCATTTTCATGAAGCTGCTGGCCAAGCTGGCTTGAGCTGCCACCTGCCGAGCGTTTAGTTGTTACTCCTGCCGGGCGCTGAACGCCCGGCAGGAAAGCCTCGTCTCAGAGGCCGTTGTCCTTCAGGATCTGGGCAGCATTTTCCTTGGTGATCTTCTGCGTCGGCAGGATGATGGTCTTTTCCACCTTCTCGCCGTTCAGGAACTTGATCGCCTGCCGCAGCCCTTCGGCGCCCGGCGTCACATAAGTGAACGTCGCCGTCAGCTCGCCATTGGCGACGAGTTGCACGCCTTCATTGGGCAGGCCGTCGATGCCGATGAACTTGATGTCCTTCTCACGTCCGGCGTCCTTGGCGGCAAGATAGGCGCCATAGGCCATTGGATCATTGTGGCCGTAGACGAGATCGATCTTTTCGTTGTTGCGCAGCGCCGTGGCCATGATGTTGTAGGCCTGGTCCTGCTTCCAGTCGCCCGACTGCTGGTCGAGCAGGTTCTTGATACCCGGCTCCTTGTCGGTGAATTCATGGAAGCCGTCATGGCGGTCATGCGCCGGCTGGGTGCCCATGCCGCCCCAGATTTCGACGACGTTGCCGGCGGCCTTGCCCTTGCCGCCAAGCAGCTCGACGGCATATTCACCGGCAGCCCGGCCGATCAGCTTGTTGTCGCCGCCGACGAACTGCGTGTAGTCGTTGGTTTCGACGTTGCGGTCGAGCACGAAGACCGGGATCTTGGCATCGATCGCCTGCTGCACGACGCCGGTCAGGCCGGCGGACTCTTTCGGCGACACCAAGAGCGCATCGACCTCCTGACGGATCAGGTTTTCGACATCGGCGACCTGCTTCTCGGTCTTGTCCTCGCCGTCGGTTACGATCAGCTCGACTTCCGGATGCTTGGCCGCTTCGGCCAGGATGTCCTTGTTGAACTGGGCACGCCAGGGTTCGATGGTCGTAACCTGCGAGAAGCCGATTTTCCATTTCTTGTCCTGCGCGTGGGCACCGCTGGCAAGCATCGCGGTCGTGGTCAGGAGTGCCGCTGTCAGCGCGGCAAGCTTCAACAATTCACGTCGTTTCATTTCTTGTTTCCTCCAATATTCAGAGACGCGGTCTCTTGCGACGGCCGCTTTGCCGCGGCCGTTTCCTTGTGCGCTTGCCCACCGGGCAATCGCAGATAGAAGAGAAGATCGCCGGCATTGCGCTCCTGTACGAGCACGGTACCGATGATGATCATCCCCTTCAGCACCAGCTGAAGGTTCGAATTGATGTTGTGCAGCTGCAGGATGTTAGAGAGCAGCCCGAAGATCAGCACGCCGCAGAACGTCCCGGTGAGGCTGCCGCGTCCGCCCATCAGGCTGGTGCCGCCGATGACCACGGCGGCGATCGCGTCGAGTTCCAGCCCGGCGCCGGCGTCCGGCTTGCCTTGCCGGTATTGCGCGACATAGAGCACCGCCGCGATGCCGGCCAGCAGCCCCGAAACCGCGTAGGTGGCGATCTTGACGCGGCCGGCGGCGATGCCGGACAGCCGGGCCGCTTCCTCATTGCCGCCGATGGCATAGACATAGCGGCCAAACGGCGTGAAGCGCAGCACGGCGCCGTAGATCAGGATCGCGCCGAGGAAGAACAGGCCCGGCATCGGAATCACGCCGAACACCAGCGAGCGCAGCATTTCGAAATCGGCGGTGGCATTCGAGCCGGTGTAGACCGGCAGCACCGCATTGTTTTGGCCGGCTGTCAGCCGGGCGATGCCGAGCGCAGTGACCATCATCGCCAGCGTCACGATGAAGGGCTGCAGCCGTCCGGCGACGATGATGAAGCCGTTGAGCGCGCCGAACAGCAGGCCGACGCAAGGCGCCACCAGCAGCACGCCGAGCACGCCGAATTTTGAGCCTACCTGCGGCAGCAGGAACCACAGCACCAGACTGCACAGGATCACCCCGACAATGCCGGGGGTAACCAGCCCACGAACGCTATCCAACCTGATGTCGTGCGTGGCCTGCGCGCCGGCGCGGGATTTTTCGATGTTCAGCAGGATGAAACGGGTGACGAGAATGCCGAGGCAAAGGGCTGCCACAGCAACTGTCGGCACCCCCAGCACCACCGCCGGCGTCACGCCGGGGACCGTCAGCAGCATGGCACAGACTACCGTGCAGATCGCCATCAGCGAGCCGACGGAAAGGTCGATACCGCCAGTGATGATTACCGCCGTCATGCCAGTGGCAATCAGCCCCGTGGTCGACACCTGGCGCAGCACATCGAGCAGGTTGCCGTAGGACAGGAAGATGTTGTTGCCCTTGGAGCTGATCGGCGAGCCAAGCACGCCGATCAGGAAGATTGCGATCAGGCCCCAATAGAGCTTCGTCCGGGACAGGATATGCAAAATGCTCATGCAGCAGGCCTCGTCATGGTCCGTCGCGGCGCTGCAAGCCGCATGATGGCCTCCTCGCTGGCTTGCGCGCGGGACAGGATTCCCGTCTGGCGGCCATCGGCCATGACCAGGATACGGTCGGAAAGATGCAGCAGCTCCGGCAATTCCGAGCTGATGACGGCGATCGCCAGCCCGTCTCGCGCCAGCTTGAAGATGAGATCGTAGATTTCCCGCTTGGCGCCGACATCGATGCCGCGCGTCGGCTCGTCGAGCAGCAGCACCCGTGGCCTCGTCGCCAGCCATTTGCCGATGACGACCTTCTGCTGGTTGCCGCCGGACAGCGTGCCGGCCGGCTGCTCGACGGTTTCGCAGCGAATACCGAGCGCCTTGACGGCGTCCCGTGCCAGCCCTTGCTCGCCGGCCAGCGAGCGCAGGCCGAACCGCGCCAGCGCGCCGACCAGCGGCAGCGCGACATTGTCGGTGATCGAGGCCTCGAGATGCAGGCCTTGCGTCTTGCGGTCTTCTGTGACCAGGGCGATGCCGAGCCGGCGCGCATCGCGCGGCGAACGGATTTCTACTGCCTCGCCATCGAGCCTGATCTCACCGCCAGCACGTCCTCCGCTGGACCCGAAGATCGTTTCCAGGATTTCGGTACGGCCCGAGCCCAGCAGCCCGCCGATACCGAGGATTTCTCCTGCGGCAAGATCGAAGCTGACGCCGTCGAGCACGGTGCGCCAGCCATGGCGATTGGGCTTCGATAGCGACAGCTCGCTTACGGAAAGGATGGTGTTGCCACCGGGGATGCGGTGCTCCTGGGAGGAAGCAAGCAGGTTTCGCCCGACCATCGCCGAAATTATGGCGTCTTCGTCGAGCTTGTCCATCGTCTGCGTCAGGACGTGGCGTCCATCGCGAAACACGGTGACCCGGCTGGCCAGATGCATGACCTCGTCGATGCGGTGCGAAATGTAGACGATCGCCACGCCGCTATCGGCGAGCTGGCGGATGATGCGGAACAGCCGCTGGCATTCGGCTGGCGACAGCGCCGAGGTCGGCTCGTCCATGATCAGAATGCGCGCCGACATAGACAGCGCCTTGGCGATCTCGACCAACTGCTGTTCGCCGACGCGCAAGGCACCGACGCGCGCATCCGGGTCGAGCTCGATGCCGAGCCTTTGCAAGAGCGCGCCGGCAGCGCGGCTGCTCGCCTTGCGGTCGACAATCAGCCCGGCGATCAGCTTCTCGCGGCCGAGAAAGATATTGTCCGCGACGCTGAGTTCGGGAACGAGGTTCAGCTCCTGGTGGATGATGGCGATGCCGGCGCGCTCGGCTTCGCGGACGCCGGCAAAGCGCACCGGATGGCCATCGATACTGACCGTTCCGTTATAGTCCGTATAGACGCCGGATAGTATCTTCATCAGCGTCGACTTGCCGGCGCCGTTCTCGCCCATCAGCGCATGGACCTCGCCGCGCCGCAGTTCGAAGCCGACATCGACAAGCGCGGCGATGCCGCCGAAGGACTTGGAGATGTGCTCGGCGCTCAGCACGATAGCCGAGCCGTCCGCCATAACGCCTTCCGCAGGGATGGAATTGCCGTGCTGCATGACAAGGACGGCCTCCCTCCGTCGTCACCGAACGCCTCAAACGCTAATCTAAACGTTTCGATCATGTCAAGCCAATATCTGGTGTCGAAGATTGTTCCATTTCAATTCTTGCGCAAAACCATAAGATTCCGTACGTATTGCTGCCGCGGAGTGGTGAAACGTTTCGAAAATGACAGCGTCAGGACGAAAAAAGCAGCGCAAATCCACTGCACCGACCATGCTTCACGTGGCCGAAGCGGCGCGTGTTTCCGTGGCCACCGTATCGGCGTTGATCAACGGCACCGCGACCGTCAGCCCCGAGCTCAGCCAGCGCATCGAACAGGCGATCCGCGACATCGGTTACAAGCGCAACGCCATCGCCCGCAGCCTCAAGATGGGCACCACACGCACCATCGGGCTCACCGTCCCACACATCACCAACCCGTTCTTTACCGACGTGGTTTCGGTGATCCAGCAGGCTTTCGACAGGGCCGGCTACGCCGTCATGCTGTGCTGCACCGACGAGCACCTGAACACGCAGGACGACCAGATCAGGCTGCTGCTCGACCGGATGGTCGACGGGCTGATCGTCGCGCGTGTCGGCGACGGCGCGATCCTCAAACGGATTGTCGACGACGCCAATGTGCCGGTCGTGCTACTCGACCGTGTTTGCCAGGGTGTCGACACCGATGCCGTCGTTCTCGACAATCAGCGCGCGGTGTTCGACGCCATCACTTATCTGATCGATCTCGGCCATCGGCGCATCGGCTACATCTCCGGCTCGTTCGATATCTCGCCGATGCATGACCGCATGGCGGGATACCGGGAAGCCCTCCAGACCGCGGGCCTGCCGGCCGAGCCCGAGCTCGTCCGCTTCGGCAATTTCCACGAAGTCGATGGCTACAACGCCACCATGCAGCTGCTTTCGCTGCACGACCGGCCGAGCGCCATCTTTTCGGCCAACAACCCGATGGTGATCGGCACGATGAAGGCCATCCGCGATATCGGCCTGTCCTGTCCGGAGGATATTTCGGTCGCCTGCTTCGACGATTTTCCGTGGTCGGATGTGTTCCGGCCGCAATTGACCACGGTCGCACAGCCGGTGCAGGCGATTGGCGAACAGGCGGCCAATCTGCTGCTCGACCGGCTCGCCGGCAACAGGGATGCGCCGCCGCGCAAGCTGACGCTCAAGGGACGCCTGATGATCCGCAATTCATGCCGGCCACTTGGCGCGATCGCACAAAGCGTCAGCGCGTAGCGCTTGGGCTCTGTTCAGAAACGTTGTAATGCCGGACGGACAGCGCTCCCTCTGTCCTGCCGACCCCGGCCCTTTCGCAGCCGCTACGGGCGTTCGTCGTTCGAAAACCGAGCAATTGAAGGACGCGGCGCTGATCGAGCCAAGTGGCCAACAATCAGCCCGCCGACAAGCAGGAAAATCTTGGCAATCGAAGCATGTCGGATTAGGAATATGACGAGATGCGGCTGATCGCTCACACGGGCGCCGGCTTGAGTCATGCGCGTGAAATCGATCCTAATCGGGCTGGTACTTGCTGGGATGGTCGCATTCTTCGGCTGCACCACCGGCGGCGCATTAAAGACTTTCCCCTCGGCCTATGGCGGCCTCACCGACGCCGGTTTTCGCGTTCCGCCGGTTCCGATCTACAAGGTTGACCAAAAGTTCTTTCGGCAGACAGTGCCTTATGCGACTGAAGAGGCGCCTGGCACCATCATTGTCGATACAGGAGCGAAGTTCCTCTACTACGTGTTGGGAGACGGTCAGGCGCTGCGCTACGGAATCGGCGTTGGCAAGGCGGGCTTCGAGTGGCATGGCACTGCTCACGTTGCGAGGAAGCGCGAATGGCCGGATTGGAGCGCGCCGTCTGCGATGATCGTGCGCGAGCAGAAGCGGGGCCGCATCATACCGGCTCATATGGAGGGCGGACTCATGAACCCGCTCGGGGCGCGGGCGCTCTATCTTTTCAACGAGAAAGGTGACACTGGATATCGCCTGCACGGTAGCCCTGAATGGTGGTCCATCGGCAAAGCTGTGTCGGCGGGCTGCATTCGCCTCATGAACCAGGACATCATCGATCTCTACAACCGCTCCACAATCGGCACCAAGGTGATCGTCATTTAGTAGACGCCGCGTTTCCGTCTAACAGACGAGCATGACGGATCGAAAACTCTCCGCGTAAAGCGCGCGAACTGTTCGCGATGTCTTCGCACACCTGTTCGCGATGTTCCCTGCCTAAGGCCGGCCTTGCCCGCAACAGTGCCAAGTGGCGAACCAGCTCTCAGGCAGCTTCCGACAGCGATTTGTGGGCGTCGGTCAGGATCTCGAACGAGCGCACCCGCGCCGCATGGTCGAAAATCTGCGCTGTGACCATCAGTTCGTCGGCGCCGGTGCGGCGCACGAATGCCTCGATGCCTTGCCTGACCGTTTCGGGGGAGCCGACGACGGCGCAGGAAAGCGCCTGGCCGAGCATGGTCTTGGCCATTGGATCGAGGTCGCGCTCATATCCTTCGACCGGCGGCGGCAATCGGCCGGGCCGGCCGGTGCGCAGATTGACGAAGGCCTGCTGCAGCGAGGTGAACAACAGCCGCGCCTCGGCATCGGAAGGAGCAGCGAAGACATTGAGGCCGAGCATCACATAGGGCTTGTCGAGCTGCTCCGAAGGCTGGAAGCGCGAGCGGTAGATCTCCAGCGCATGGTCGAGCTCGGCCGGCGCAAAATGCGAAGCGAAGGCGTAGGGCAGGCCGAGCGTGGCGGCAAGCTGCGCGCCGTAGAGGCTGGAGCCGAGAATCCAGATCGGCACCTTTTCGCCTTCGCCGGGCACCGCGCGGATGCGTTGGCCGTCTTCGGCTGGCTGGAAGTAACCGATCAGCTCGACGACGTCCTGCGGGAAATTGTCGGCGCCAGCGTCGAGGTTGCGGCGCAGCGCCCGTGCCGTGGGCATGTCGGTGCCGGGCGCCCGGCCGAGGCCGAGATCGATGCGGCCGGGATGCAGAGCGTTGAGCGTGCCGAATTGCTCGGCGATGACAAGTGGCGAATGATTGGGCAGCATGACGCCGCCGGCGCCTACGCGTATCGTACGGGTACCTCCGGCCACATGGGCAATGACCACCGAGGTGGCGGCGCTGGCGATGCCTGGCATGTTGTGATGCTCAGCCAGCCAGTAGCGCTTATATCCCAGCCGCTCGGCATGACGGGCGAGATCGAGCGAATTGGCGAGCGACTGCGAAGCATTGCTGCCTTCGACGATCGGCGACAGGTCGAGAACGGAAAGAGCGGTCATCGGCGGGGATTCCTGTGGACCGGACGGATGTAGGAAGCCGTTGCCGGGGCGGCAAATTCAAAATGTTGATCGAGCGCTGTGCGCCTGACGGATGTGCAACCGATGCAAGGTCGTTGATATGCACACCAATCAGTGACGCTTTTGGGCTCTTAAGCCGCTACCTTTTTGGCTCGGAAATCTCTTCATCCTCGATTACCGCCGTGTGCTGCGCCGCGAGGAAATTGCCGAAATGGCTGAGACCGTCGAAATGATCGCAGAATACCTTGATGACGACCAGCAGCGGCACCGCCATCAGCGCGCCGACGAAACCCCATAGCCACGACCAGAAGGCGATGGCGATCAGGATCGCCACGGCGTTGATCTCGAGACGGCGGCCGACCACCGTCGGCGTCACGAACTGGCCTTCGACGACGTCGCATAAGAGGACGAAGGCCGGCGCCAGCAGCGCATAGGAAATCGTGTCGAAGCTGATCAGCGCGATGATCGTGACCAGCGTGATGGTGGTCAGCGCCCCGATATAGGGCAGGAAATTGAGCAAGGCCGCTGCCGCGCCCCAGACCTGCGCGTTGGGCACGCCGAGTGCCCACAGGCCGAGCCCGATGACCACGCCGAGACATGTATTGATGACCGTGACAGTAAGCAGATAGTGCGAGATTTCACGCTCGACGTCATAGACTACGCGCAGCGCCCGCTTCTTTTCGCTTAGACTGGGGAAGGACTGGACGATCTTTTCATAGAACATCGTGCCCGAGGCGAGCAGGAACAGCGACAGGACGAAGACGATGGTGACGCTGGCGCCGGCCGACAGCACATTGCCGGCGGCCTGCGAGAGAATACCCGATGGCGCCATCGCCACCCTCTGAACGCCCGGCTCCTGGGACGTCTGTGTCAGGCCCTCGATCTGGCGCGAAATCTCCACGATCCGTTCGAACGGACGGCGCAGTTGTGCCAGACGTTCGGTAAGCTGCTGGCCGATCGTCGAGGTGTTGTTGATGAGGTCGATGACCGGGCCGCTGAGCAGATATCCCGCGACGGCGACGAGGCAAAACGAAAGCAGCACCAGCAGTGTCGCCGAAATGACATCGGGCATGCCATGCTTGCGCAGGAAGCGAACGATCGGCGTCAGCGTCAGCGCCAGCAGAAAAGCCAGAATGACCGGCATGAAGAAGGCGCGGGCGAAGTAAAGCGCGTAGATCGCCATGAGGATGAAGATGCCGACGAGCAGCGAACGCATCAGATGCGCATCCGCCCGCGCCTCGACGCGCGAATCCGGGCTTTCGGCAGCGCTTGCGCCCGAAGCGGCGGGTTCGGCCTTCATTCTGACCCTCGGCGGCACACCGCGATTGGTGTAGACCGTTGGCGAAAACGCCTCTGCGGCTTCAAGGTTCCGTTAGCCGGCGTCACCGGCAAGGCCGCCTCGCGGCTTTGCTGGTGAATCAGGCAACCGGCGCTGCCGCGGCGACGGCCTTCGCAGTTTCCCGGCGCACGATCGGCGCCACCTTGGTGCCGTAGAGTTCGATAGCCTTCATGACCTTGGCGTGCGGCATGGTGCCGATCGCCATTTGCAGCAGGAAGCGGTCGTTGCCGAATATCCTGTGCTGGGCAATGATCTTGTGCGCCACCTGTTCTGGATTGCCGACGAACAGGGCGCCGTTCGGGCCGCGCGATTGGTCGAAATGAGCCCGCGACGTCGGCCCCCAGCCGCGCTCGCGGCCGATGCGGTTCATCACTTCGGCCTGCGGCCTGTAGAAATCGTCGGCTGCCTGGTCGGCGGTGTCGGCGATGAAGCCGTGCACGTTGAGGCTGGTGGCAAGGCTCGCCGGATCGCTGCCGGCCCGCCTGGCTGCATCCCTGTAGATGTCGAACAGTGGTGCAAACCGCGCCGGTTCGCCGCCGATGATCGCCAGAGCCAGCGGCAACCCGAGTACGCCAGCCCGCGCCGCCGATTGCGGCGTACCACCGATCGCGATCCAGATCGGCAATTTGTCCTGAAAGGGCCGGGGATAGACGCCGCGATCGTTGATCGGCGCGCGCAGACTGCCCGACCAGGTCACCTTGACATGATCACGGATGGCGAGCAGCAGGTCGAGCTTCTCGGCAAAGAGCTCGTCATAGTCTTCGAGATTATAGCCGAACAGCGGAAAGGATTCGATGAACGAGCCGCGCCCGGCCATGATCTCGGCCCGGCCGCCGGACAGAAGATCGAGGGTGGCAAACTGCTGAAAGACGCGCACCGGATCGTCGGAGGACAAAACGGTGACCGCGCTGGTCAGCCTTATGCGCTTGGTTCGTTCGGCAGCCGCCGCCAGCGCCACCACCGGAGCGGAGGCAGCATAGTCGGGACGGTGGTGCTCGCCGAGACCAAAGACGTCCAGCCCGACCTGATCGGCGAGCTCGATCTCCTCGATCAGGTTGCGCAGCCGCTCATGCGCACCGATCGCACCGGGACCCGGTTCCGGGCTGACGTCAGCGAAGGTGTAGAGACCGAGTTCCATAGTGGTGTCATCCTAGCGTTTTGTCTTGGCGCTACAGGTAGCGATCAGTCCGCTGCGCCGCCAGAGGCCTGGATGGTGAACAGTGCGGGTGGCTTTCAGCCGAATTCGATCGAAATGGCGTCTCCCGGTTGCAACAGATCAGAATTTCATGGCTGGCATACCGTTTTGGCGCTTGAACTCTCGGTTTTCACGCGTATGTAAGCCTCGCAAATTGACTCCAGGGAAGTGGACTTGGCTATCTACAGGGAAAAAGACGTTTTCGAGCGGCGCAATGCCGCAAACGAGGCAAAGAAGGCGCTTCTGGAGCGCTTCAAGGCAAAGCCGGCGGCAGATGATCCAGCGGTGCTGGCACGACAGGCCGAGCGCAAGGCAGTCCTCGAGGCCCGCGCGATACGCGAGGCCGAAAAGGCCAGGCTGAAGCAGGAAAAGCTGGCGCGCGAAGCGGCCGAAAAGGCCGAGCGCGAGGCAGCTGCCGAAGCGGCACGCATTGCCGCCGAAGAGGCAGCACAGGCCGAAGCGAAGATCCGGGAAGCTGAAGAGAACGAGCGCATCGCCCGTTTTCTTGCCGACGAGGCCGAACGCAAGGCCAAGCGTGACGCACGCTATGCCGCGCGCAAGCAGCGCACCGGCAGGACGCCGCCCGGCTTCTCCGCCCGATAGCGCCTTCCGGCGCTGATCGGCCGAATTCAAGAATCAGGGCCGCCTTGCAGCGGCCCTGAAGGCGTTTGGTCTGTCGGGCCGACTTAAGCCGCGAGCTTCAGTCCCATAATGCCGCAAACGATGAGCGCGATGCAGGCCAGCCTGATCGCGGTCGCCGGCTCCCCGAGCAGCCATATCCCCAACAGCGCCGTGCCGACGGTGCCGATGCCGGTCCATACCGCATAGGCTGTGCCGACCGGCAGTGCCTTCAGCGCCAGGCCGAGCAAGGTCAGGCTGACAATCATCGAGGCTACCGTCAGGACGGTTGGCAGCGGCTTCGAGAATCCGTCGGTGTATTTTAGGCCGATCGCCCAGCCGATCTCGAACAGGCCGGCGAAGAACAGGAAAATCCACGACATCGGAACGCTCCGTTTCGATGGCTCCCGGCCGATCTCTTGAAAGCGCAAAAACTATCTTCGCCGCATCCATATGGGATGCTCGTGCGCTTAATGAACAACAATACCGGCCGCATTTGCGGCCGGTCGAAATAAGCCAAAACGGTAGCTGCGGCCCTACTTGTCCTTCAGCTTCATCGCCTTCACCGGCGGTGCCTTCAGGGCCGGCGCCGGAGCGGGTTTCTTCGCGTCCTTCTTCGGCTTGCGGGCTTCCTTGCCTGCCTTCATCGCACCTTTAGCCATGATTCGTTCCTCCGGTTGATGTCTGGCGAAGTGAAACAAGAGAAAACGCTAGACTGCAAGAGGCCGCTGCCGTGCAGTCGCCTTGGCCGATGGCTGTCAACCGGTTTCTAATTCCCTCGTAAACCGCAGCGGTCCGTGCGATGGTCCTCTTCGCACTGCAGCATCAGCCCTTGCGTTTCGCCGGCTGATGATCGCGCAGTCCGGTCAGGACGACAATGCGGATCCACATCGGTTGCCAGATGAGCTTCGACTTCCCGCAGGAAACACCGCTGATCGCGATGCTCAACGTCCATTATTCGCGCGCATCCGATCTCGAGCGGCCGGACTTCCTGACGTCGAACCCGCCGGTGCCGATCGAAAGCTATCGCGACAGTTTCGGCAATTGGTGCAACCGTCTCGTTGCGCCGGCCGGGCGCTTTGCGTTCGGCACGGACGCGGTCATCCGCGACCCCGGCTCCTTCGAGACGCGCGAGCTGACGGCATGGCAGCATGAGGTGCGCGATCTGCCGTCGGAGACGCTGCTGTTCCTGCTGCCCAGCCGCTATTGCGAGAGCGACGTGCTGGCGAACGAAGCCTGGCGGCTGTTCGGCAATACGCCGCTCGGCATTCCGCGCGTCCAGGCGGTCTGCGACTTCGTCCATAACCATATCGTCTTCAACTATTTCAATGCACGGCCGACACGCACCGCAGCCGAAGCCTATCGCGAGCAGAGTGGTGTGTGCCGCGACTTTGCCCACCTCGCAGTCGCCTTCTGCCGCGCCCTGAACATCCCGACCCGCTACTGCACCGGTTATATCAGCGATATCGGCCTGCCAAAGCCGTGGTCGGACATGGATTTCGCCGCCTGGATGGAGGTTTATCTCGGCGGCCGCTGGCACGCGTTCGACCCGCGCAACAACGCGCCGCGCATCGGCCGCATCCTGATTGCCTCCGGACGCGATGCCGCCGATGTCCCACTCACCCACATTTTTGGACCGGGCGCGCTGGCTGGCTTCAAGGTCTGGACGGAGGAGGTCATCGAATAGCCTCTCGCGCTGCCCTTTTGAACAACTCGACACTTCGGGCGTTGTTCGAGCTGTGGAGCGTGGGCGTGCTCCGCTAATCTCGGTGCATCAACCAAGGCAGCACACCATGGCGGCGCATGGCGGGTCGAAAAAAGTGATCTATGCGGCGCTCGCCGGCAATCTTGCGATCGCCCTGACCAAATTCGCCGCTGCCTTGTTCACGGGCAGCTCGGCAATGCTCTCGGAAGGCGTCCACTCGCTCGTCGATACCGGCAATGGCAGCCTGCTGCTTTACGGCATGCACCGCGCCGCCCGGCCGGCCGATCGGACGCATCCGCTAGGCCATGGTCGCGAGCTGTATTTCTGGAGCTTCATCGTCGCGCTCCTCGTCTTTGCACTGGGCGCCGGCATATCGTTCTACGAAGGCGTGACGCACATCATGGCGCCGGAGCCGATTGCCAACGCAAAGGTGAACTACGCTGTACTTGGCCTTTCCTTCCTGTTCGAAGGCACCTCCTGGCTGGTGGCGCTGAACGAGTTCCGCCACCAAAAAGGCAGCCACGGCTGGCTCGAGGCGGTGCAGCTCAGCAAGGACCCGAGTGTCTACACCGTACTCTTCGAGGACAGCGCGGCACTTCTCGGCCTCGTTGTCGCCTTCGCCGGCATATTGGCGGCGGAACTGCTGGACATGCCGAAGCTCGACGGCGCCGCGTCGATCGGCATCGCGCTGATCCTGGGCGCGACCGCGATCTTCCTGGCCCGCGAAAGCAAGAGCCTGCTGCTCGGCGAGCCGGCCTCGCCCGAGATGCAAATGAAAGTGCTGGCCATTGTCCAGCAGGACCCGGCGGTGCAGCGGGCAAATGGCGTACTGACGCTCCATATGGGGCCTCAGGAGATCGTCGCCGCTCTGAGCATCGAGTTCGAGGACCACTTGTCGGCGCCCGAGATAGAGACCTGCGTCGAACGCCTCGAGACACGGCTGAAGGCGGAGATGCCGGAGGTCACGCGCCTGTTCGTCAAGCCGCAGACCACCGGCACCTGGGAACGGCGGAGCAAGGCCTTGGCGGCGTCCGGAGGGGAGCCGGCCTGAGGAAAATGGCTGCGCCATCGGGCAGTCCCGGTTATGATTGCGCGCAAAAGCTCCAGGAGGAACGAAGATGAAAATCGACGGCGGGTGTCATTGCGGCGCCATTACTTACGAGGCCGAGGTCGATCCGGAAAAGACCACCATTTGTCACTGCATCGATTGTCAGAAGCTAACCGGAACGGCCTTTCGCGTCACCGTGCCGGCGTCCGAGGACAATTACACGATCACCAAGGGCGCGCCGAAAATCTACATCAAGACCGGTTCGAGTGGTGCCAAGCGCGCTCAGGCATTTTGCGGTGAGTGCGGCTCGCATCTCTACGCCACGTCGGCGGGCGCGGGACCGAAGGTTTACGGCATCAGGGTCGGCACGGCATGGCAGCGCGATCAACTGGTGCCGAGAAAGCAGATCTGGCATCGCTCGGCGCTGCATTGGCTGCCGGAATTCGAAGGCACAACCATCATCGAGGAGCAGTAGCGCCAGACCGGGCGAAGCCTCGGCTCCGGTTCCGGCGTAGCTCTCAATCGTCGCCTTCGACGACCCTTAGCCTCAGCTGCCCGGTTTTCGAATCGGCAACACGCGCGCTGCTTTCCGCTTTTGCTCCGCTGCCATTCGACCCAGCGGTGTCCTCCGCCGGCTGCACGCCAAACTCCAGCGCCTCGATCTTTTGTCCGCGCCTGGTCACCTTCGACGTCGAGACGAGGATGTCCTCGATATCCTTGGCCGATTGGCCAAAATGCGTCTGTAATTTGCGCACCCGCTCGTCGAGCCGAGAGACGTCTTCCATCAGCCGGATGACCTCGCCCTGGATCAGGTGCGCCTGCTCGCGCATGCGTGCATCCTTGAGGATTGCCTGGATGACCTGGATCGACAGCATCAAAAGCGACGGCGAGACGATGACGATCCGCGAACGATGCGCCTTTTGGACAACCGCCTCGAAATTCTCATGGATTTCGGCGAACACCGATTCAGAGGGAACAAACATGAAGGCGGTATCCTGAGTCTCGCCCTGGATCAGGTATTTTTCAGCGATGTCGCGGACATGCACCTCGATATCGCGGCGGAAAGCCTGTGCGGCGGACTTCTGCAGGTCGGCGCCTTCGGCGGCCCGGATGGCATTCCAGGCCTCGAGCGGAAACTTTGCGTCGATGGCAAGCGACGGTGCGCCGTTCGGCATCTTCACCAGGCAGTCGGGCCGGCTGCCATTCGACAAGGTCGCCTGGAATTCATAGGCGCCGTGCGGCAATCCATCGGCGACGATCGCTTCCATGCGCGACTGGCCGAAGGCGCCGCGCGTCTGCTTATTGGAAAGGATCGCCTGCAATTGCACGACCTGGCCAGCCAGCGACTGGATGTTGCCTTGCGCGATATCGATGACCGCCAGCCGCTCCTGCAGCTTGGCGAGGCTCTCATGCGTCGATCTCGTCTGCTCGGTCATGGTCTGGCCTAGGCGGCCGGTCATGGCATCGAGGCGCTGGCCGATCGACTGTGTCAGTTCCGCCTGGCGTGCCCCGAACACTTCTGCGATGGCGCCCATGCGGCCCTGCATTTCCGCCTGGCTTGCCAAGATGCCGGCCATCCGCACCTCGGCGTCGCGGGCGTGGTCGGCGGCTTCGGCGGCCGCCACAGTCCGCGCCTTGGCCGATCGCCACAGCGCAATGACCAACGCCACGAACAGCCCGACGAACAGCACTGCGCCGAAACCCAGGGCATGGCCGAGGGTGATCGTGGTGGCGCCGAGCCGGGCGACAGGTTCGGACAGGATGGTGGCCAGTTCGTTCATGCCGACAGCATAGATGATTCGGAACGTCGGCATAGATCAAAACGTGAACGGCCCGTGGCCGCCCCGGTTGACGCTTTTCGTGCGACGTCTTAGGTGAGACGCCATGTCGATCAAGCCGCTTATCATCCTCCCCGATCCCGTCCTGCGCCAGGTTTCAAAACCGCTCGAGCGTGTCGACGGTGACTTGCGCAAACTGGCCGGCGACATGCTGGACACCATGTATGACGCGCCCGGCATCGGCCTCGCGGCGATCCAGGTCGGCGAACCCCTGCGCATGCTGGTGATCGACCTCGCCAAGGAGGATGAGACGCCGGCACCGCACGTCTTCATCAATCCCGAAATCCTCGAAAGCTCCGACCAGCGTTCGGTCTACGAGGAAGGCTGCCTGTCGATCCCGGATTACTATGCCGAGGTCGAGCGTCCGGCGGCGGTGCGGGTGAAGTACCTTGATCGCGACGGCAAGCTGCAGGAGATCGAGGCCGAGGGGCTGATGGCGACCTGCCTGCAGCACGAGATCGACCATCTCAACGGCGTGCTGTTCATCGACCACATCTCCAAGCTGAAGCGCGACATGGTGGTCAAGAAATTCAAGAAGCTCGCCAGGGACAAGGCGCCGGGCAAGATGGTGGGATAGGGGTCGACCAATGCCCCTGCGTGTCATCTTCATGGGTACGCCCGAATTCTCCGTGCCGACGCTGCGAGCGATCGCCGGGGCAGGGCATGAATTGGCAGCCGTCTACACGCAGCCGCCGCGCGCCGCGGGCAGGCGCGGGCTCGAGCTGACGCCGTCGCCGGTGCAGCGCGAGGCGGAGCGGCTTGGCATCGAGGTGCGGTCGCCGGTGTCGCTGAGGAGCGAGGCGGAGCAGGAGGCGTTCCGCGCCTTGCGTGCCGACGTCGCCGTGGTGGTCGCCTACGGGCTGCTTCTGCCCAAACCTATTCTCGAGGCACCTCGGCTCGGTTGCCTCAATGGCCACGCATCGCTATTGCCGCGCTGGCGCGGCGCTGCCCCTATCCAGCGCGCCATCATGGCCGGCGATACCGAGACGGGCATGATGGTGATGCGGATGGAGGAAGGCCTCGACACCGGCCCCGTGGCAATGGTTGAAAAATGCGCCATTGGACCCGACATGACGGCCGGCGATCTGCACGACCGGCTGATGGTCCTCGGTGCTGCGCTGATGGTGCAAGCGGTCGAACGGCTGGAGCGGAATACGCTGACATTTACCACACAGACGGAGGTGGGGGTGACCTACGCCAAGAAAATCGATAAATCGGAGACTCGCATAGACTGGCTGCGACCTGCCGGCGACGTGCACAACCAGATTCGCGGCCTGTCGCCCTTTCCCGGTGCATGGTGCGAGGCCGAAATCGGCGGCCGCGTGGAACGGCTGAAACTGCTTCGCTCGACGCTCTCGCAAGGCGCCGGCGAATCGGGAGGAATTCTCGATGACCGGCTGACGGTCGCCTGCGGGTCAGGCGCGATCAGGCTGGTCGAAGTTCAACGTGCGGGCGGAAGGCCCATTGCCGCGCAGGAGTTTCTGCGCGGGGCCAAGCTCGAAAAAGGAATGAAATTGTCATGAGCATGATGTCCATACGCGCGGCGACGCCGCGGGACCGCGAGGCGATCCGCCTTGTCGAAGAACACGCATTCGGCCAGCAGGCGGAGGCCGGACTGGTCGACGCGCTGGTCACCGGCGGTGATGCCGTCGTCGAACTGGTGGCGGAGGAAGACGGGCAAGTGGTCGGCCATATCCTGTTTTCACGGCTCTTCGTGCAGAATGGCGGCAAGAGCTTCCCGGCAGTCGCGCTGGCGCCGCTGGCGGTCGAGCCGTCGTTCCACGGCACCGGCATCGGCGGTGCCCTGGTCCGCGAGGCGCATATCCGCCTGAAAGCCGCCGGCGAGACGCTCGCCGTAGTGCTCGGCGATCCGGCCTACTATGGCCGCTTCGGCTACAGCCGCGCCCGTGCAGCGAAATTCGAGAGCGACTACCAAGGCGAGGCTTTGCAGGCGCTTGCCTGGGGCGAGGCGCCGGAGACCGGCAGGCTGGTCTACGCCTCGGCCTTCGGCTCAGCCCTCGCCGCCTGATTTCGCCTCGATCCGGGAATGCCGCGTTTTCGCCTCGACATCGAATATGACGGCAGTCTCTTTGCCGGCTGGCAACGCCAGGCCAATCAGCCTTCGGTGCAGCAGGCGATCGAGCAGGCGATCGAGAAGTTCTGCGGCGAGCAGGTCTCTCTGCGCGCCGCCGGCCGCACCGATGCCGGTGTCCATGCGACCGCTCAGGTGGCGCATGTCGATCTGGTCAAGGCATGGCCCGGCGACAAGGTGCGCGACGCCGTCAATGCGCATCTGCAAGCGGCCAAGGCCCACATCGCCATCCTGAAGGCCGCCGTCGTGCCGGATGGCTTCGATGCGCGTTTCTCGGCGATCGGCCGCCACTATCTCTACCGTATCGTCAACCGCCGCGCGCCGGCAGCGCTCGACAAGGGCAAGATCTGGTGGGTACCGAAGCAGCTCGATGCCGCCGCCATGCACGAAGCGGCAAAAGTGCTGCTTGGCCGGCATGATTTCACCACCTTCCGCTCGACCCAGTGCCAAGCCACCAGCCCGGTCCGCACGCTCGACCGGCTGGATGTCAGCCGGGCGGGCGATTTCATCGAAGTCCGCGCTTCGGCGCGGTCATTCCTGCACAACCAGGTGCGCTCGATGGTCGGCTCGCTCAAACGTGTCGGCGAAGGCGGCTGGACCATTGCCGACCTCAAGGCCGCGCTCGAGGCGCGCGACCGTGCGGCCTGCGGTCAGGTGGCGCCGCCCGACGGGCTGTTTCTAGTCGGCGTCGATTATCCGACGCCTGGCTGATCCGGCACGCTGATACCGAGCAGCGCCTGCAGGCCGAACAGGACGATCAGCGACGCCACGAACATGCCGGCAAAAACAGCGCTGCCGACAGCCGCACCCCTGCCGATGGCAACGTTGGTCATCCGCCAGGTCAATACCATTGACAGCGCGAACAGCAGCAGCGACACCAGCCCGGAGACTTCGTTGGCCGATGTCAGGAAAAGCCGGATCAACGCCGATGGCAGCATCATCCAGGCGATGATCGCCGAGGCCCAGTTGCTGGCGACGACATAATGGACGAAACGGCTGCCGACGCCGACCCGCGGCGCGACCAGGGCCAGGCCGATGAGCGGCAGCACCCAGGCGCCGATATCGACGGTGGCCAGCCGGATCAACATGCTGAAACGGCCGACGAATGCGTCGGGATCGCCGATCTCGTTGGCAATGCCGACCCAGCCGACGATCAATGCCGGCGCCGCGACGACGATGGCAAAAAAGGAGTTCCAGAAACCGTCCGCCGAAAGGTCGAGCAGGCGAAATCCGTCGGCCTTGCCGAGCATCAGCCGCCAGGCGCCGGCAAGCGAAGCATAGGTTTCATCCGCTGAAAGCATCACTAGGATATGTCCTGCGCAAACCAGTCTTCAACGAAGCGCAGATAAATCTGCGTCAGCGTCTCGAGATCGGCAATCGCCACACGTTCGTCGACCATGTGCATGGTCTTGCCGACCAGGCCGAATTCGACCACCGGACAATAATCCTTGATAAAGCGGGCATCGGAGGTGCCGCCGGAGGTGGAGAGCGCCGGCTTCCTGCCGGTCACCGCTTTGACCGAACCGCCAAGCGTCTCGATCAGCCTGTCGTCGCGTGTCAGGAAAACATGGCTCGGCCCGTCGCGCCAGACGATCTCGTAGTCGACCGGCGTCTTCTTGCCGGCGCGGTATTTCTTGCGTTTCGCCGCCCGGTCGAGGCGGTTGTGGATCTCGGCCTGGATCGTCTCGGCGGTCCATGTGTCGTTGAAGCGGATATTGAAGGTAGCTGCTGCCTTCGCCGGGATGACGTTGGTGGCGGGATTGCCGACATCGATGGAGGTCACCTCAAGATTCGTCGGCTGGAAATCCCTTGTTCCGTTGTCGAAGACGGGGTGCAGCAAGGCGTCGACCAGCGTCACCAGGCCGCGCACCGGATTGTCGGCTAGCTGCGGATAGGCGGCGTGGCCCTGGCGGCCGTTGACGACGACCGTGCCCGATAGCGAGCCGCGCCGGCCGATCTTGATCATATCGCCAAGCGCGTCGGGATTGGTAGGCTCGCCGACGATCGAGGCATCCCATTTCTCGCCTTTGGCGGCCGCCCATTCGAGCAGCTTCGTCGTGCCGTTGATCGCCGGGCCTTCCTCATCGCCGGTTATCAGCAGCGAGACCGACCCCTTCGGGCCGCCCTTCTGCTCGACATGTCGCGCCACCGCCGCGACGAAACAAGCAATGCCGCCCTTCATGTCGACGGCGCCGCGGCCGAACATCTTGCCATTGGCGATCTCGGCGCCAAAGGGCGGGTGCGTCCAGGCTGCCTCGTCGCCCACCGGCACCACGTCGGTATGGCCGGCAAACATCAGATGCGGGCCATTGCCGGAACGCCGCGCGTAAAGGTTCTCGATGTCCGGTGTGCCGGCTTCGGAAAACACCGGTCGCTCGACCGCAAAGCCGAGCGGCTTCAACATCGCCTCCAGCGCGCGCAGCGCGCCGCCTTCGGCGGGCGTCACGGAAGCACAGCGGATGAGTGCAGCGAGATTTCTAACCGGATCGGTAGGCAGCATCATGGGCAAAAGCGATAGTCGAAAGCGCAAGGTCTGTCACGGCCAGACGTGAGGGCCAGCCATGCCGCCGACATTATGGTTTTCATGTCGTATAATTGCGGCAAGGTCTCTCGACCAGAACAGGGCCATCGCATGGTCACGCGTGGCAAGACGATCGTAATCGCCGGTGCCGGCAGTATCGGCTGCTACGCCGGCGGCTGCCTGATACTTGCCGGGCGAAAGGTGTTTCTGCTGGCGCGACCGCGCGTCGAGAAGGCCCTGCAAGAAGCTGGATTGCGCATCACCGACCCTGACGGCCGCGACCGTTCTGTCAAACCGGACGCATTGTCGGTCACCGCCGATCCGGCGGTAGCATTCTCCGATGCCGATGTCATTTTGGTAACGGTCAAGAGCGGCGCGACGCAAGACATGGCCGGGCTGATTGCCGCCCATGCCCGACCGGACGTGGTGATACTCAGCCTGCAGAACGGCGTCGACAATGCCGATAAATTGCGAGCCCATCTCACCGCCCAGCCGGTGCTCGCGGGCATGGTGCCGTTCAACGTGGTCCAATCGCCGGAGGGCGAATTGCCGCTTCGCCTGCACCGCGCCAGCGGCGGCAAAGTGATGATCGAACAGGGCTCGGCGGGCCTTGACGAACTGCTTGATGTCGAGGGGTTTGCCGTCGCGACGCATGGTGACATCGACGCGGTGTTATGGGACAAGCTGCTGCTCAACCTCAACAACGCGCTGGTGGCGCTTTCCGGTCTGCCGCTGGCGGCAGAGCTTGCCGATCGCCGCTGGCGGCTGATCCTGGCCGGTCAGATCGACGAAGCATTGGCGGCAATGACGGCGACAGGCATCGAACCCGCTCGCATCGCCAGCCTGCGTCCCGCACTGCTGCCGAAAGTGCTTCGCCTGCCCGACGGGCTGTTCAAGTTCTTGGCGCGGCGGATGCTTGCCATCGATCCGGCCGCGCGTTCGTCGATGTGGGATGACCTGCGGCGCCGCCGGTCGACGGAGATCGGCGAACTGCAAGGCGCGGTCCTGCGTTTGGCCGAAAAGGCCGGCACGCCGGCGCCTTTGCTGAAGCATGTCACTGCACTGGTGCGCGCGGCCGAGCAGGAGAGGCGCGGATCGCCTTGCTTGCCGCCGGAAGCTGTCGCTGCGACCGTCAGATCGTAGCCCGCACAGGCGCCCAATAACGGCCCTTGCCGGTGCGCTTGGCTTCGTAGAGTGCATGGTCGGAACAGGTGAGCAGGATTTCCGGATCGCCGCCGTCGGCGGGTGCGAAGGCGCTGCCGACGCTCAAGCCGACATGGATGGCGGAACCGACCCCGAGGTCGAAAGGCACCGAGACCTTTTCGATGGCCCGCTTTGCCAGATAGGTGGCCTCGATCTCCGAGGTTGCGGGCAAAAGGATGACGAATTCGTCGCCGCCGATACGGAAGACCACGTCCCCCGGCCGGAAGCCGCGCTTCAATCGTTCGGCCACCTTGCGCAGCAGCACGTCGCCGACCGCATGACCAAAACGGTCGTTGACCTGTTTGAAGCCGTCGAGGTCCATGCTGAGCACGGCAAACGGCTTGCCGCCATTGGCGGCCGGCGCCGCAAGGTCGCGGCACATGTCGCGCAATTTTTCCTGCAGGAAGATGCGGTTTGGCAGGCCGGTCAGCGCGTCCTTGATCGCCAGGTCGCGATTGTCCAGCTCGGCGCGGATCATGCGGGCGTTGATTGCGTGGTTCTGAAGCAGCACGATGATGACGCCGGCCACATAGAACGGCGTTTGAATTCCGACGATCGGCATTCCGGGCGCTGCGGAAAACAATGCACCGACCACGTAAGGCAGGCTTACGGCCAACATGACGAATATGGCGAAGCGCGGGGTGGCCGCATTGCGTGACGACACCACGCCAACGACACCTGCGACATTCAAGGCGGCAAGTACGGAAAGCGCCATATTCCCGCTGGCAACACAGCCATAGCAGCCGAGGCCGAAAACGACCGACCATACACCGCTGGCTGCCATCAGGCCCGCCAGCGGCCCTTTCGAGCCGCGCCTGCGGGCCTGCTCGCATTCCCGCATCAGCAGAACGCGGACGACGAAAAGCATCAGGTCGGCTGCGATCCAGGCGTAGGGCCACCAATCCTTCGTGGCAAGTGCGGCGCTGACCGCAACCACCAGAACGCTGATGGTGCCGAACAAGACTGCGAATTTGCGGTCGAAAGTGGTGTCGAGAAGCCGGGCGCGGACGGCTTCCGGTTCCAATCTCATCGGCGAAGAGAACCAGGCAAACAGGCGAGCGGCGGCGCTCCACGTTTTGCGCGGCTCCTTGGTGGTCAGGGATAGGTCGCTTGCCAGTCGAGCGCTCCGTGCCGGTCGACACAGTTTTCGCCGGCATGCTGGGCCAGGGTGATTAACATTCGCTTAGAGCGTCCGGCGCAAAACCGGGGTTTCGGAACTCCCCGCTCTGCCGCTCTAGCGGATCTGCCGCCGGCTCGCGGGTCTTAGCTTGCCGGCCACGGTCGTCTGCGGACTGCAGGCCGACGCGGCGGACCCGGCTCGGGATCGGTTTTCTTCGCATGTGCCGGCTGCCCATGAGGGGTTTCGATCAGCGTGATCTTCTGCCAGATCTTTCGCGACAGGTTCGACGCCAGGTTCTCGATGTCATTGACCCGATCGATGACCACGGCGTCATTGACCGACTGGGCAAACAGCGCGGCGATCTTGCCGGTGATCGACAACATTTCGGAGCAATAGTCGAGATAGCGGGCAAGGTCGGCGGCGTTGGTGATGCGGGCTGGCGAATGTGCAGTCGGCTTGAAACTGGCTGAAAGTGCTGCCGGATCCTTGGTCAGCTGGTGCATGTCGATGACGTGGATGAGCGACCGCAGCCCGTGGAGTTGGCGGAACACCCGCTTGCGCTTGATCCGCTCCTCGGAGCGGATCAGGGCCAGGAAGCCCAGCACGGCGAGGATGATCATGTTGAGGGAGGCTTCGATGCCTTGCACCGACTGGAAGGCATCGTGGTTTCCCGAGATGCGGCCGAGCGGCAGGATTGTGCCGACGAACAGGAACATCAGCGCTCCGACGACGAAAGCGGCGATGATGAGGCCGCGCAGCCACCAGATCGGCGCCTCCAGCGCCTTGGCTGCCTTTGCCAGATCGCGCGACAGCGACGCGAGCTCGGCGGCGACGCCGCGCAGGCCTGCATCGGGAAAGCGCTCGGCGACGCGCTCTTCCAGCCGTTCGGCGGTTTCGAGGATCAGTTTCGAATCAAGCGAGCGGTAGCGCATGACGAAATGTCCGATTGGCGCTCAGGGTTCGGCCGGTGCGTTGGTGCGCTTGCCGTAGCGGTTGGGGCCTGGGTCACTTTTGAAAAAAGCCAGGATAAAAAGCAGGACGAAGCCGATAATGAGAGAGATCAATGCGTAATAGGCAGGCTTGCCGAAATCATGGAACCGCTTCGCCGTTAGCGCAAAGGTCGACCATGTCGAGACGAACACAGCGATCCATAAGGCGAGCGCCCAATACTGGCTCGCGGCAGTGCCTAACGGCGTTCGCGCGAACTGGTAGAGCAGAAAGAGTTGAACGATGACCGGCAAGAGGCCAGCCAAAACATAAGCGCTCGGATTCACCCGCCCAGAAAGGCTGAAGAAAAGCCATAGGAATTGAGGTTTGTCAGTCAACCCGGTGCATCCGTTCTCGGGAGATCAATCGCGCAGCAATTCGTTGATCGAGGTCTTGGAACGGGTTCTTGCGTCGACCCGCTTGACGATGACGGCGCAGTAGAGGCTGGGGCCGGGCTCGTTGTTTGGAAAAGGCTTACCCGGCAGTGAGCCGGCGACGACGACGGAATTGGCCGGCACTTCGCCGTAGAAGATCTCGCCGGTGGCGCGGTCGACGATCTTGGTCGATTGGCCGATGAAGACACCCATGCCGAGCACTGAGCCCTCGCGAACAATGCAGCCCTCGACCACTTCGGAACGGGCGCCGATGAAGCAATTGTCCTCGATGATGGTTGGGCCGGCCTGCATCGGCTCCAGCACGCCGCCGATACCGACGCCGCCCGACAGATGCACATTCTTGCCGATCTGGGCACAGGAGCCGACCGACGCCCAGGTGTCGACCATGGTGCCGCTATCGACATAGGCGCCGACATTGACGAAGGACGGCATCAGCACGGCGCCCGGCGCGACATAGGCAGAGCGGCGCACGATCGACGACGGCACGGCGCGGAAGCCGGCCTTCTCGAAATCGACGGCGCTCCAGCCGTCGAACTTCGAAGGCACCTTATCCCACCATACCGCCTGACCGGGACCACCCTTGATGATCTCCATCGGGTTGAGCCGGAAGGACAGCAGCACCGCTTTCTTCAGCCACTGGTTGACGTGCCATTTGCCGTCGGCCTGCCGCTCGGCGACGCGGGCGACGCCCCGGTCGAGCAGGTCGAGCGCCGATTGGATGGCCTCGCGCGTCTGGCCGCGGGTTGCGGTCGAAATGGTGTCGCGTTCCTCGAAGGCGTTCTCGATGATCTTCTCGAGACTCGCGAGATCGGGCTTCGACATGAATTCGCTCCATTACCAAGCTGTTAAGGGCCGGCGCCTTAACCTGTTTGAAAGTCGCGCGGACCCTATGTGAAGGCTTGGGGAGGGTCAATCGCGGCAGCGTCACGGGACGGCGCAAGTGAATGATTGGACGGGTAAAGCAAATATGACTCCCATGGAAAAGGCGGGGTGGACGCCGCTACCGCATTCGGACGAGGATCTGGAGCGGTCGAAAAGCGTGCCGGACACGCCGCAAACGCGCGCGGAGACATATCGGCTGGCCTGGAACGACCCCGATTTCATGACGCGGCGCGAGTTGCGCGCGGTCAGGCTGCAGCTCGAACTGCTGAAACCGGAGATGATCCTGGCCGAGCGCGGCATCCAATCGACCGTCATCCTGTTCGGCGGCGCGCGCATCCCCGAGCCCGGCGGTGAAGCCTGGGCGGCCAAGAACGAGACGCAGAAGAAGAATCTCGAGCAAAACAGCAAATACTATGAGGAGGCGCGCAAATTCGCCCGCCTCTGCTCGCAGCAGTCGGCCACTTCGTACTATCGCGAATTCGTCGTGGTGACCGGCGGCGGGCCTGGCGTCATGGAGGCCGGCAATCGCGGCGCCGACGATGTTGGCGCGCCGTCGATCGGTCTCAACATCGTGCTGCCGCACGAGCAGGCGCCAAACGCCTACGTGACGCCGGAACTCTGCTTCAACTTCCACTATTTTGCGGTCCGCAAGATGCATTTCGTCATGCGTGCCAAGGCCGTTGCGGTGTTTCCCGGCGGCTTCGGCACGATGGACGAGTTCTTCGAGACGCTGACCTTGATCCAGACCGGCCGCATGGAACGCGTGCCGGTCATCCTGTTCGGCAAGGCTTTCTGGGCAAGGGCTATCGACCTCGACTTCCTCGCCGAGCAAGGCACGATCACGCCCGGCGACCAGGATATCATCGATTTCGTCGACACCGCCGATGAGGCCTGGGGGATCGTCAGCCGCTTCTATAAACTTTGACATGCAAGCAAGGACTTGAAGCGCGCCGGCTGCCTCAAGCGGGGACTTCGACGATCGCCGTGAGAAAGCCGGCGAGATCGTCGGTGACGAAGTCCACGTCGTCCTCGTTGGCCGGGTCGCGTTCCCAGATTTCCGAGAAGGTCGGCTCGAAATTGCGCGGCACCACCAGCACCGTGGTCATGCCCAGCGATTTCGGCACCGACAGGTTGCGGGCGAGGTCTTCGAACATCACCGCATTTTGCCCGGTGACGGCGTGGAGTTCGGCAAATTTCTCGTAGGATTGTCGCGCCGGCTTGGGGTTCAGCCCGGCTGCGACGATATCGAAAATGTCGTCGAAATGCTCGAGAATGCCCAGCTGCCGCGCGGTGCGTTCGGCATGCCGGCGATCGCCATTGGTGAAGATGAATTTGCGGCCGGGAAGCTGGCGTATGGCGGTGCCGAGGACGGGATCTGGCACCAGCCAGGAATAATCGATGTCGTGGACCTTCTCGAGAAAGTCGTCGGGGTCGATGCCGTGGCGCGTCATCAACCCGTTCAGTGTCGTGCCGTATTCCCGGTAGAGCTCCTTCTGCAGCTTGCGTGCTTCCTCGCGCGGCAGCGTCAGCAATTCTCCGACATAGGCGGTCATCTTCACATCGATCTGCGAGAACAGATTGGAATGGTGCGGATAGAGCGTGTTGTCGAGATCGAACACCCAGTCGGTGACATGGGCAAAGCGGGCGGGGTCGGGAAGCGTGGTCATACCGTCCTTATGGCACGAAACGATCTTTCTAACAGGAGGTTTATCCACAACCTATGCGCGCCCTGGGTGGTGAAAATGGTGCCGTGATTAAAATCTTAAGCATCGCCGAAAGGTGACATTCAGCGCTTGCTGGCACCAAGACGGACCAGTGGGAGCAAGCGATGAATCGCATATTTCTAAAGTCTGCCGCCATCGCTTTCGCCTCCGTCGCCGTCTCACTTTTGCTGACGCTGATCGTCGTGCCGGCAATGGGTTTTCCGATCAATCGCACCATCTGGTTGACGTCTACCGTATGCCCGCTGGCTCTTGCCTGGGGCGCCGGCGCCTATACGGTCTGGCAGGGCGAAAGGTTGAAGACCGCGCATCGCGAACTCGCCCGCGCCCATGCCCAGCTCGCGGCCGCCCACAGGCGCTTGGCGGAAAAGGCGAGCCGCGACGACATGACCGGCATGCTCAACCGCGAAAGTTTCTTTGCCGCCCTCGACGGCTCTCGGCGTAAATCCGATCGCGGGGCATTGCTGATCGTCGATGCCGACCATTTCAAGACCATCAACGACAGCTACGGCCATCTGATCGGCGACGAGGCGCTGCTCCTGATCGCAAGTGCGATAGAGCGTGGCGTGCGCAGCGGCGATGTCCTTGGCCGCATCGGCGGTGAGGAATTCTGCGCCTTTCTGATCGGCGCCACCGAACACGAAGCCAGGCGCGTCGCCGAGCGCATCCGCCGTGAAGTAGAGCGTATCCGTTTCCGGCCCGTCGACGAACGAACCGTTCCGCTGACGGTCAGTATCGGCGGGACCACCTGCGGCGAGGACGCCGCAGTGTCGGAGCTGATGCGCGCCGCCGACCAGCGGCTCTACGAGGCCAAGCATCGCGGCCGCAACCTGTCGATCATCGATCGTGACATTTCCGAAGCGGCGTGAGCTCAGCCCTAAGCCTTGTGCTGGAAAAATTCTACCTATCAGAATTCAACCGCGCCGCGGCCAGTGCTGTCAAAATCCGAAGATGGCGATGCGGAACAGCAGGGCAGCGGCCGCCAGCGCGACCAGTGCAATACCAAGGCCAATGGGAGAACCCCAGCCATATCATTCCATCGCCAGCTTGGCGTATTTGAATTCTTCGGCCGGTGTGAGTGGGCCGCGCGTCTGGTTCTGGTTCATTGTCCACTCCTTGCGTGCTGCGACAGGCCGTGCCTTGCGCCCGACGCAGCATATTACTATAATAGCCGTAATGTTAGGCAAATTGATAGTTAGATGATCGAAGTAAATTCGTCAAGCATGAATCGGGCCGACATGAAGACGGCCATCAGCCTCGCCATTATGGGCTGGCAGGACGCGACGCAGGCTTATGACGAGGCAGTAGGCGATAGGCTTGAGCTGAGTACGGCGGAACGCCATTGCCTGGCGCTGCTCTATGGCGGCCCGCAATCGGCTGGCGAGGTCGCGGCCGCAACAGGGTTGACGCCGGCCGCAGTCACCGCGCTGATCGACCGGCTGGAGGCGCGCGGCCTGCTGACACGAACGCGCAGCCTCGAGGACAGGCGCAAGGTGGTCATAGAGGCGACGGAACTCACGCGAGAACTATCGGCGCGCTATTATGGTGCGATCGCGCAGGAGGGAGAAAGGGTGATCGCCACATTTAGCGACACCGAGCTGGCCACGATCCTTCGCTTCGTCACCGCATCGCTCGACCTTCAGCGCGACCAGCTTGCCCGGCTGAAAGCCGAGGCCCTGGAAACAGCCGACAGCCTATAGGCTCGCCGGGTCGAGCGCCGGCTCGCCTTTGCGGCGCGCCACGATCGCCGCAAGATCGGCGGTCTCGAAAGCATCACGCAGCACGTCGAAAGACGGCAGCACAAAATAGGCACGCTGGAACTTGTCGATCTCGTAGCCGGTGCGCATTACGGTTTCCAGGTCGAAGGGGACATCGTGCGCGTCGCCGCCTTCGACCGCGAACTGAAGCTCGGTGAAGGATGACATCAGCCCGGCGCCGAACGCCTTCAGCGGCTGGCCCGGCTCGCGTATCAGCCCGTATTCGACGGTGTACCAGTAAAGCCTGGTGATCATCTCGTCGCCGCCGAGCGCAATCACGCTGTCGGCCCTCTTGCCATACATCTGCATGAAGTCCGCAAAGACCGGCTGCGTCAGGATCGGCACGTGACCGAAGAAATCGTGGAACATGTCGGGCTCGACGATGTAGTCGAGCTCCTTTTGGGTTCGCAGCCAGTTGGTGACCGGGAAGCGGCGGTTGGCGAGGTGGTCGAAGAACGGCTGGGCCGGAATGAGCCCCGGCACCGCGACGATCTCCCAGCCGGTGAGCTTGCGCAGCTTCTCGCTGACCTCACCGAAATCCGGGATCTTGTCGAGAAGGCCGAGCGCCGCAACGCCATCGAGATAGGAATGGTGGGCGAGCTTCCTGGTCAGCTTCGTCTGGCGGTCGCACAGCGTGCGCCACACCGCCTGTTCTTCGTCGCTATAATTGTAGCCCTGCGCCACGGTGAAATCGGCACGGCAGACCGAATAATCGCCGCGAAGGCCTCGCGCCGCGCATTCGCGGGCGTAGTCGGCAACGTTCATCGTCATGGCTTGCTCTCCCTGGAAATCATGATCAGCGGATCGTCGGAAATTCTAGCCGGATGGCGTGAGGCAAATCAGCTTTGATGGTGGCTCAAATGCGGGGTTGGAGGTAAAAGACTCCACGATCGAGCTTTGGGAGAGTGAAAATGCCTCAGTTTGACGAATTCGAGATCAAGATGCTCGACAGCCTGCAGCGCGACGGGCGCAAGCCGGTATCCGAACTGGCGCAGGAGATCGGCCTGTCGACGACACCTTGCGCGCGGCGCTTCGAGGCGCTTCAGCAGGCGGGCATCATCAAGGGCTTCGCCGCGGTGCTCAGCCGTCGTGCCGTTGGGCTGATGGTCGAGGTGTTCATCCAGGTGCGCCTGACCAGCCACAGCGACGGCTCGCCCGAAAGCTTCATCGCCGCCGTCCAGCGGATGGACGAGGTGTCCTCATGCTGGACCATGACCGGCGATCATGATTTCCTGTTGCATGTGATGGTGCCGTCGGTCGACGAGCTCAATGCCTTCGTCATGCACCGGCTGATGCGGCTCGAAGGCGTGCGCGACGTCCACACCCAGCTTGTGCTGCAGAACATCAAGGGGCCGGGCCATGTCCCGCTTGCACATCTCAGACGGTAGGCATTTCTGCGGAAAAGCTGCACACAAACTGCTGAAGCGAGCCAATCTCCAGCGCTAGATCGCCGACTACGACATGCGGACCGCCATTGCATAAGGTCCGCCATGAAAATCGTCCTGATCAACCCGCCACATACGGCCATCGGCAGCCGTGTGCCGGACGACCATCTGCCGCCGCTCGGTTTGCTGGCACTGGGCGGTCCGCTGATCGACGCGGGACATCAAGTGCGACTTGTGGACGCCGAATTCGGGCCGATGCCGCTTGCCACGCTGGTCCGGGACGCCTTGAGCGATCATCCCGACTGTATTCTGATCGGCCATTCCGGCTCGACCTCTGCGCATCCGACAGCCCTACTGATCGCCGGCATGGTCAAACACATCGATCCGGCGACAATCCTGATTTATGGCGGCGTGTTTCCGACCTATCACTGGCGCGACATACTGGCCGAAACGGAGGCCTTCGACTTCATCGTTCGTGGCGAGGGGGAGGCGACCATCGTCGCGCTGGTCGAAGCGCTTGAAAAACGCAAGCCGCTGTCGGATGTGGCGGGCATCGCCTTTCGCGACGATTTGCGCCGGCCTTTTGCCACCAACCCGGCAAGGACGATCGCCAATCTCGACGACTACCGCATCGGCTGGGAACTGATCGATATCACTCGCTATAGCTATTGGGGAGGCAAGCGTGCGGTGGTCATGCAGTTCTCGCGAGGCTGTCCGCATCTGTGCAACTATTGCGGCCAGCGGGGGTTCTGGACGCGCTGGCGGCACCGCGACCCCGTGAAGTTCGCGCGGGAGATTGCCTGGCTATACCGCGAGCACCGCGTCGAGCTGATCAACCTTGCCGACGAGAACCCGACCTCGTCCAAAAAAGCCTGGCGCGCCTTTCTCGATGCGATGATCGCCGAGAATGTGCCGGTGCTGATCGTCGGCTCCACCCGCGCCGACGACATCGTCCGCGACGCCGGCAGCCTGCATCTCTATCGCAAGGCCGGCGTCATCCGCTGGCTGCTTGGCATGGAAAATACCGACGAGCAGACGCTCCAGTTGATCCGCAAGGGCGGCAGCACCTCATCCGACCGCGAGGCGATACGGCTGCTGCGCCTCAACGGCATCTTGTCGATGGCGACCTGGGTGGCCGGTTTCGAGGACGAAAGTTTCCGCGACCTCTGGCGCGGCTTCCGCCAGCTGATCGCTTATGACCCCGACCAGATCCAGGCGCTCTATGTGACGCCGCACCGCTGGACGCCGTTCTTCAGGATTGCCAGGGATCGCAAGGTGATCCAGCTGGACGCCCGCCTGTGGGACTACAAGCACCAGGTGCTGCAGATGACCCGCCTCAAGCCGTGGATGTTGTTCTTCGCCGTCAAGCTGATCGAACTGGCCGTGCAGTCGCGGCCCAAGGCCTTGGCGCGCATCCTGTTCCACAAGGATCCGGAGCAACGGCATTCGATGCGCTGGTACACCAAAATGGGCCGCCGCGTCTGGTTCCGCGAAGTCTGGGGCTTTCTGGTTCGCGACCGCCGCCTGAAGAATGGCCCGACGCTCGCCGAATTCTGGGGCGCGCCGCAGGACGAGGAAGAGGAATCGATGGTGGTCGCGCACCCGGCGCGCAGGCTGACACCGCCTGCGACCACGATTTCGTCGCGCGCCTGACCGGCTCGGGCAATCTTTTAACAAGCATACGCAACGTATGTATATTGACATACGGAATGTATGTACCCACTTCGGGATACGGGACGGATATCAGCGACCGCCCCGGAAAATGGAACGCAGCGATCCAAAACCCCGAAGTCTTGCGGGCGGCTCTCACCTTCTCGGAGAAGCCACATCGCGATGGTCGGGACCGGCCTGCCTTGTCTGATTGGAGTGAAACAATGACCAAACGCGATGCGATCTTCCCTGCCGGTCGGCAGGCCCTCTACGAAGTCAATCGCTATTCGGCGGCGATCCGCTCAGGCGGCTTTCTGTTCGTCTCGGGCCAAGTCGGCAGCCGCGAGGACGGATCGCCGGAGCCAGCCTTCGAAAAGCAGGTCCAGCTTGCCTTTGACAATCTCGCGGCGGTGCTGAAGGCCGCCGGTTGCACGTTTGACGACATTGTTGACGTGACCACGTTCCACACCGACCCGGCCAAACGGTGGGAGGCGATTGACGCCGTTCGACTTAGGGCGATCGGTGAACCGCCCTACCCGAACTGGACCGCGGTGGGGGTGAATTGGCTGGCGGGCTTCGATTTTGAGATAAAGGTCATCGCGCGCCTTCCTCAGCCCGGATGATCGATTGGCGGCGAGCGACGAAGGCGGAGACTACCTAGTCGACCGTTCGCCCGCCCGCCTGTCTCGACAAGCGCTGCGATGGTGATCGGATGGTCTTCCGGTCTGTCGCGGCGTTGAACAGACTGAGGCCACTCACGGCACGATCAGCGTGCCGGCGCCGTGTTCGGTGAACAGCTCGAGCAGCACCGCATGCGGCGTCTTGCCGTTGAGGATGACGACGCCAGCGACGCCGCGCTCGATTGCCTCGATGCAGGTTTCAACCTTGGGGATCATGCCGCCCGAGACCGTTCCGTCCTTGATCAGGGCCTTGGCCTCGGCCACGGTCAACTCGTCGATCAGCTTCTTATCCTTGTCGAGCACGCCGGGCACGTCGGTGAGAAACAGCAGGCGCGTCGCCTGGCAGGCGCCGGCGATGGCGCCGGCAAAAGTGTCGGCGTTGATGTTGTAGGTATGGCCGTCGCGGCCGGGCGCCACCGGCGCCAGCACCGGGATCATTTCGGACCGCGCCAGGAGGTCGAGCAATGTGCGGTCGACCTCGACCGGTTCACCGACGAAGCCCAGGTCGAGCACCCGCTCGATGTTGGAATCAGG
This sequence comes from Mesorhizobium sp. M0778, assembly GCF_040320105.1. NCBI lineage: Bacteria > Pseudomonadati > Pseudomonadota > Alphaproteobacteria > Hyphomicrobiales > Phyllobacteriaceae > Mesorhizobium > Mesorhizobium sp. M0778. The sequence continues at coordinate 47,649 of NZ_JAMYPA010000026.1, forward strand.
ATCGATCATGGTCTTGCGCGCCTTTTCGGCAAACACCATGTTGCCGTCCTTGCCGCACAGGCCGATCGCCCACTCGCCCTCGGCATTGATCAGCGCGACGATTTCCTTGTTGATCGACCCGGCCAGCACCATCTCGACAATCTCGACGGTCTTCTGGTCGGTGACACGCAAGCCGCCCTCGAATTTGGATTCGATGCCCATCTTGCTGAGCATGGCGCCGATCTGCGGCCCACCGCCATGCACGACGATCGGGTTGACGCCGGATTGCTTGAGCAGTGCGATGTCGCGGGCGAAGGCTTTGCCGAGCGCGATGTCGCCCATCGCGTGGCCGCCATATTTCACCACGACCGTCTTGTTCTCGTAGCGCTGCATATAGGGCAGCGCCCTTGAAAGCAGCGCGGCCTGCATTTCGGCGGTGGCGGCGACATCCGTCATCGGCTTGGTTCCCGGCTTGGCATGAACGGCGGCGTCTTAGCGGGAATTGCAGCAGGCCGCAAACGGCTTTGCTGTCATGATCGATCAAATCATCCCGCCTCTATGCCGGCACCCGCAGCGGCGCCCGCCGTCCCAGCCATCCAGAGATCTTTTCCATCTGCGCGGCGAACGACAAAAGCGTCTCCTCGTCACCGGGGCGGCCGGCGGCCTGGACGCCGAGCGGCAGGCCGGCATCGGTCACGTAAACCGGAAGCGTGATCGACGGTTGCCCGCTGACGTTCTGGATCGCCGGCCAGTGGGTGAACCAAAGGCTCTTGTCCATCAGCTGGCCGAATAGCGGCTTGAACTTCAGCAGGCCGGCGAGGCGCAGTCTGTCCAGGACATTCTCGATGAATTCGTCGGCGCCTTTCGGGTCCATGGTGCCGCAGGCGAGCGGCGGGTGCGCGATGACAGGCATCAGCACTGCATCATAGTGCGCGGTTTCGGTGATAAGGCGGCGCGAGGTTGCGTGCAGCCGCTGCAGGCCGGCATAGATTTCGCCGGCCGAGAGGATTTCACCGAACCGGCTCATCACGCGCGTGGCGCGTTCGATATCGCCTGAGATGGAGCGGCCGACGCGCAAGGCCTCGCCACGCATCGTGCCGGCCACCGCCGCGGCGACGGTTCTGGCGAAATCGGCGATGAAATCGCGGTCGATATAGGGCAGGTCGATCTCCTCGACGCTGTGCCCGCCTTCGCGCGCCAGCCCAATCGCCGCATCCAGAGCTTTCAAGGTTTCTCCCGAAATCGGCAGGCCGAGCGGCGATTTTCGGTAGAAGGCGAGCTTGAGCTTGCCCGGATCGCGCCCGGCGGCCGCAGTGAAACTGCCGTTCGGCGAGGGTGCCGCGTAGGGCGACAGCGGGTCGGGCCCGTGGGTCAGGTCGAGCAGCAGGGCCGTATCGCGCACCGAGCGGGCCAACGCATGGTCGACGACAAAGCCGTACCAGCTTTCAGTGACGAGCGGCGTCAAGGGCACGCGGCCGCGCGAGGTTTTCAACCCGACCAGCCCGGTACAGGCCGCAGGCACCCTGATCGAGCCGCCGCCATCCGAGGCGTGCGCCACCGGCACGACGCCGGCCGCGACCAGCGCAGCCGCGCCGCCCGAGGAACCGCCGGTCGTGTGAGCGGTGTCCCATGGATTGCGGGTGACGCCGTAAGCCACCGACTCGGTCACCAGCCTCAGCCCGTGTTCGGGTGCGGTACTGGTGGCGATCGGGACCAGGCCGGCGGCCAGATAGCGTTCCGTCATGACCGAGTTAAAATCGGGGGTGTAGGCTGGGATGCGGCTGCCGCCATGCGTCGGCACGCCCTTCATGGCAATGCCGAGGTCCTTCAGCGCAAAGGGCACTCCGGCAAGCGGCAGCTTGTGGTCGCCGGTTTTCGCTCGCGCCCGCGCCGCCTCAAAAAGCGGTTCGGCGATGGCGTTGATCTCCGGCTGGGTGGCCTCGGCCCGGGCGATCGCCGCATCGACGAGATCTTGCGGTGTGATCTCTCCCTTGTGCACGAGTGCGGCCTGGCCGGTTGCGTCATGCTCCCACAGAACCCGCTCGATCGACATGGTCGCCCTCCCGCTCATGGCAAGCTAGCGGGCGGCGATTTCCTTGGCAATCGACGCTGGCGCTGCCGGTGCGGCCAGACCATTTCAGTCGTTGCAAATACATTGCAATCGCCTAATTTGGCGGCCGATGACGCCGCAGGACATCAGCAACCTGATTGTCCGGACCTCGATGAAGGACCGGGCCGCGTTCGATCTGCTCTACCGGCAGACCAGCGCGAAACTTTTCGGCGTCTGCCTTCGTGTATTGAAGGACCGGGGAGATGCAGAAGAGGCGCTTCAGGAGGTCTTCGTCAAAATATGGACGAAGGCGGACCGTTTCGCCGTTTCGGATCTGAGCCCGATCTCCTGGCTGGTGGCCATTGCGCGCAATCATTCGATCGATAGGATCAGGGCGCGGCGAGAGCCTGCCGCCTATATCGATGCCGCGCTCGACGTGGCCGATCCGGCGCCGGGGCCGGAGGCCATGGCCGTGGCGGGCGGTGAGTCCGGACGCATCTACCATTGTCTCGATGAATTGGAAAAGGACAGGGCGGCGGCCGTCCGGGGCGCCTATCTGGACGGCAAAAGCTATGCGGAGCTGGCGGAGCGCTATGGCGTACCGCTGAACACGATGCGGACCTGGCTGCGGCGCAGCCTGTTGAAACTGAGAGAATGTCTGGAAAGATGACGCTGGCTGACGACAATGGACCGGAACGTGGGGGCGACGACCTGTTCGCCGCCGAATACGTTCTTGGCGTTCTGGCCGCCGATGAACGCGAGATCGCGTCGCGCCGCATCGATGCGGACGCCGCCTTCGCGCGCCTTGTGGATGCCTGGGAGGCGCATCTTTCGCCGATGGCCGCCGCCTATCCGGAGACAGAGCCTCCGATCAGGGTCAAGGAAGCATTGGACCGCCGGCTGTTCGCTGCAGAGCCGCGCGCCGGCCTCTGGTCGAGCCTTGGCTTCTGGCGCGGTCTTGCCGCCGCCGCCGCCATTGCGGCGCTGGCAATCTATATTGCCTTGCCTTACGTCAATCCACCGGTCGTCGAGCCGCAAACCCGGCTTGTCGCCTCGTTGGCAGCCGAAGGCAGCGATGTCAAATATCTCGTCGTCTACGACGCCGTCCGTCACGATGTCGGCCTTTCCCACGTCTCCGGCGAGCGGACCGCTGGCAAGGACTTCGAGCTGTGGATGATCGAAGGCAAGAACGCGCCGGTGTCGATGGGCGTCATCCCGGCCGGTGCGACCGCGCATCTGGCCATCCCGCCCGCCGTCCGGGAGAAATTGGCGCAAGGCGCCGTGCTTGCGGTCAGCGTCGAGCCTGCCGGCGGTTCGCCGACCGGCCAGCCGACTGGACCGGTGGTCGCAGCGGGCGATCTGAAGAGCATCTGACCGATTATTGCTTCGGAAGAAGACCTGAAATCTATCTCTCACGAACCAAAATCATGCAAAGCTTGTCGGCGGTGACCGATTAGCACATGGAAAATTGAAGCGACACAATATTTCTTACGTGAGGACGAAACTCCGGCATTTCTGTTGCGTATCTTCTTGCGTTCCCGAACGAGGGGAACGATAACCCAAGGAGATTGAAATCATGCGTAAATTCGCCACCCTTTTGCTTGCCGGCACGGTTGCGATTTCTGCGATCGCCACCATTGCCTATGCCCAAAATCCGATGGTCGGCGGCGCCGCCATGTATGCCCAGAAAAACATCGTCGAAAATGCTGTCAACTCGAAGGACCACACGACGCTGGTCGCTGCCGTCAAGGCAGGCGGCCTGGTCGATACGCTGCAAAGCGCTGGCCCCTTCACCGTGTTCGCGCCGACCAACGAGGCCTTTGCGGCACTTCCAGCCGGCACGGTGGAGACGCTGCTCAAGCCTGAAAACAAGGACAAGCTCGTCAAGATCCTGACTTGCCATGTCATCGGCGCCAAGGCGATGGCCGCCGACGTCGCCAAGATGGTCAAGGATGACGGTGGCACCCACAAGGTCAAGACGGTCGGTGGTTGCGAACTGTCGCTCAAGACCGACGGCGGCAAGGTCACCGTGACCGACGAGAACGGCAATGTCGCTAATGTGACGATCGCCGATGTCGAGCAGTCCAACGGCGTCATCCACGTCGTCGACAAGGTTCTCCTGCCGAAGATGTAACAAACGCACGCTGCCGGCGAAGATATCGCTAAGGGCCTCCCTGCGCACACTCCGCGCCGTTCACGCAAGTGGATAGGCGCGGAGTCCCGCTTTGAGGACAGCGATCGTCACCGGCTTTTGATTTCCGTCTGGCGGTCGAATTTGGCACAAGCAGTAACAGGAGGAATGGCCATGAACCGTCGCGAGCTTCTTTTGAGTGGTGCGGCAGCCATTGGCGTTGTCGCAGGCGCCACCGCGCTGCGCATGGGCGGAGCCCAGGATGCACGCGCGGCCGAGACTTTCGAGGTTACCAAGACCGAGGCCGAGTGGCGCGCCATCCTGTCCGACGCGGCCTTCAATGTGCTGCGCAAGGAGGGCACGGAATACCCGGGCACCAGTCCGCTGCTCAACGAGCACCGCAAAGGCATCTTCGCTTGCGCCGGCTGCGACCTGCCGGTCTATTCGTCAGAGACCAAGTTCGATTCCGGCACCGGCTGGCCGAGCTTCTGGCAGGAAATCCCCAACGCGATCGGCAAGACCGTGGACAGGTCGTTGGGCATGACCCGCACCGAGGTCCATTGTCGCCGCTGCGGTGGCCATCTCGGCCACGTCTTCGACGACGGTCCGCCGCCGACCGGGTTGCGGCATTGCATCAACGGTGTCGCCTTGACCTTCAAGCCGGCGACGGCCTGAGGATGGCTGCGCCCCTTACTTTGTCGGAGCGCGCTAGAGCATCGGACCCAAAAGTGCGAAGCGGTTTTGGGAAAATCCGATGCTCAAACAAAAAGTTGGAGCGGTGGAGTGTCCGCCGCTCCAAGACTTCGTAATGGTTGATTTTGCGCATGACCCCGAAATCGCTTTTCGGGGTCATGCGCGAGGGCGCCAGGCGGGGGATCCAGCGCGCCTCAATGGCCTCCGCCACCGCCGCCCTGAGCGGCTGGCTTGCGGATCACCAGGGTGAAGAGCCCAAGCGTCGCGAACAAAACCGTCAGCATGAAGAATACGTCCATGAACGACAGCAGCGACGCCTGCTGCTGGACCATGCCTGACAGTTTGGAGATGGCCGCCTTGGAGGCGTCGAGCCCGGCGGTCTGCTCGAAGTTGAGCGTCATGTTCTGCAGCTTCTGCTGCGCAGCGGCACTTCCCCATTGCACGTGCTCGGAGAGCCTGGCGTAGTGGAAGGCATTGCGGTCGATCAGCACGGTGTTGATGACGGCCAGGCCGACGGCGCCGCCGAGATTGCGGGTCAGGTTGAACAGGCCAGACGCATTCTTCAGCCGCTCCGGCGGCAGGGTTCCGAGCGCAATGTTGTTGATCGGCACCATGCACAGCATCATCGAGCAACCGCGCAGGATCTGCGGGATCAGCAGTTCATAGAAATCCCAGTCGGCGGTGAGATGCGTCATCCACCAGGTCCCCGTGGCGAAGCCGAAGAAGCCGATCATCATCATGATGCGCGGGTCCATCTTGTTCGACAGGATGCCGGAGATCGGCGCGGTGAAGAACATGGCCAGGCCGCTGACGAACAGCGCCTCGCCGATCATCATCGAATCGTAGCCGCGGATGCGCCCCAGGAACACCGGATAAAGATAGGTCAGACCGTAGAGGCCGATGCCGACGACGAAGGAGAACAGCGAGCCGAAGGCGAAATTGATATTGCTGAAAGCCCTCAGATCGACAATCGGCTCCTCGGCGGTGAACACGCGCCAGAAGAACAGCACCGCGCCGAAGGTCATGATGACGGCGCAGACGAACACCGCCTGATCCTGCAGCCAGTCGTTATTGGGACCTTCCTCCAGCACATATTCCATGCAGCCCAGGAAGGCGGCCATACCGGCAAGCCCCCACCAGTCGAACTTGCTGAACAGCTTGAGATTGGGTTTGTCGAAGTCGATCAGCGACCAGGCGGCCGTCGTCACCAGAATGCCGGGCACGACGTTGACCAGGAACAGCCAGTGCCAGGACATGGCATGGCTGATATAGCCGCCGACTGTCGGGCCGATGGTTGGCGCCAGCGTCGCCACCAAGCCGATCATCGGCGAGACGATGGCGCGACGCGACGGTGGGAAGATGGTGAAGGCGGCTGCAAAGACGCTCGGGATCATGCCGCCGCCGATGAAGCCCTGCACGGCGCGGTAGACGATCATCTGGTCGATATTGGTTGCGGTCGCCGCCAGCGCGCTGGCCGCGGTGAACCCTGCCGCCGAGATCGTGAACAGCACGCGCGTCGACAGCATCCGGCTGAGGAAGCCCGACAGCGGGATCATCACCACCTCGGCAATCAGATAGGCCGTCTGCACCCACGGAATCTCGTCCGAACTGGCGCTCAGGCCCGCCTGGATCTCAGCCAGCGAGGCCGAGACGATCTGGATGTCCAGGATCGCCATGAACATGCCGAACACCATTGCCAGGAAGGCGATGACGCGGCGTGTCGAGATGTGGTCGACCGGCACCGGCATGGCTGGCGCCGGCGCCGATCCTGCAGTTAGGGTTGCGGTCGCCATGACCTTTGCTCCCGGTTCCGCTTTACTTCGATGCCGAAGGCGCCGTGCGGCTGTCGACGGCGACGACGACGCTCAGGCCAGCTCGCAGCTTGCCCGTCTTCAGCACATCCGCTGGCACGTCGATGCGAACCGGAACGCGCTGCACCACCTTGGTGAAATTGCCTGTGGCGTTCTCCGGCGGCAGCAGCGAGAACACTGCTCCTGAAGCCGGCGCCAGCGACGACACGGTACCCTCGATGTCCTGGCCGTCGATCGCGTCGACCGACACTCTGACCTTTTCACCAGGCACCAGCCGGGCAAGCTGCGTCTCCTTGAAATTGGCGACGATGTAGAGCTTGTCCATTGGCACGATGACGGCGAGCTTCTGTCCAGGGCTGATCAGGTCACCCTGCTCGACCGAGCGGTTGCCGACCACGCCGTCATAGGGTGCGCGCAGCACGGTGAAGGACAGATCCCGCACCGCCTTGTCGTGGGCAAGCTGCAGCGAGCCCAGCGTACTTGCCGATTCCGCCCGCTGCGCCTGGAGCACGCCGATATTCGCCTGAGCCGCCGCGATCTGCGCGTCGGCGCCGGCTAGTGCGGCATTGGCTTGCTCGACCGCCGTCTGGGCATCGTCCAACTGGGCCTGGGTACCGACGCGGGTCTTGAGCAACTGGGCGGCACGAACCTGAGCTCGCTTGGCATTATCGGCCGCGGCCTGGTCGGCGGTCTTCTGCGCCTGCGCCTGCTTGAGCGAGGCGCGCGCCGCCTCGGTCTGGGCATCGATGCGGTCGAGCGTCTTGCTCAACGTGGCGATCTGCGCCTCGGCCTGGGCAACGGCTATCTTGTAGTCACCGTCATCGACGATCAGCAGCGGGTCGCCGGCCTTCACCTGCTGGTTCTCGGTCACTTTGACCTGATCGACATAACCCGAGATTTTTGGCGAGATGAACGCGGTGTCGGCCTGGACATAGGCATCGTCGGTCGTGATCATGAAGCGCCCGTCGGTCCAGTAATCATAGCCATACCAGGCGCCGGCGCCCAGCAGGGCCAGGCCGATGATGGGCAACAACATCGAGCGCATCGAGCGCTTCTTTTTGGCGGGAGCCAGCGGGGTGACGTCGGCGGGTTTGACAGGGGCTTCCGGCGCTTCGATCGCAGGCTGGACCTTGGCACTGGGGAAAGGGCGGACTTCGGCACTGGTGGGCGCGTTCGAGGACATGATATCTCTCTAAATTAACTGGCGCTGAATTTTGTCAGACTGAACCGTTCGGTTCGATCTCGACATTGACTTAGCGCTTAAAGAGGCCCATATCAAGAGCAATCGAACCGGATGGTTCGAATTATTTTACGAGGTGTGACATTATGGCCGAAGCCCCCAAGGCCGCTCCTTTGCCTGAGTCAGGCCCATTGCCCGGCGCTGGCAAGGACCAGTGCGAGCTGCTGGACAGTCTGCCGCGCGGCCGCCCGGCCGCGGGGCAAGACCCAGTCAAGCGCAGCCAGATCATCGACGGTGCGCGCCGTGTCTTCATCGACAAGGGCTTCGAAGCCGCGTCGATGAACGACATCACCCGCGAGGCCGGCGTGTCCAAGGGCACCATCTATGTCTACTTCGCCAACAAGGAAGAGCTGTTCGAAGCGCTGATCGAGGAAGAACGCGGCACGATCTTCAAGAACATGTACGAAGTGCTGGACCAGATCGGCGACCTTCGCCAGACGCTGGTGAAGTTCGGCATCGTGCTGTCCATGAAGATCACCTCGGCGAGGGTCATCCTGGCGCAGCGGACGGTGATCGGCGCGTCGGAACGCATTCCGGAGCTTGGCGCGCGATTTTACGAACGCGGCCCGAAACGCGGCCATGACAGGGTTGTCGTTTTCCTCAACATGGCTATCGAACGCGGCCTGCTGAAGATCGACGATGTCGAGCTTGCCGCCTATCAGTTCACCGAGCTGTGCCTGGCCGGTCTTTTCCGCCAGTGCATATTCGCCTATCGCACCAAAGCGCCAAGTGCGGCCGAGATCGAACATATCGTCAGGTCGGGCGTCGATGTGTTCCTGAAGGCCTACGGCACCGAACAGCTTGCAGAGCAGGAACGGACCTCCAGCCCCGCCTGACCAGCCGTCGGATTCCGTTGCCTATCCGCCGTTGGCGGCGAGCACGATCGCCGCACGCAATTCTTCGAGGCCTTCGCTCTTTTCCGACGACGTGGCGAGCACGAAGGGAAAGGCCGCCGGGCGTTTCTTGATCTTCTGCAGCGTTTCCTCGATCAGCCGTGGTACCCCCGCCGCCTTGATCTTGTCGGTCTTGGTCAGCACGATCTGATACGACACCGCCGCCTTGTCGAGCAGCGACAGCACCTCGTCGTCCTTGGCCTTGATGCCATGGCGGGCGTCGATCAGCACGTAGACGCGCTTCAGCGTCACCCGGCCCTTCAGGTAGTCGAACACGAGCTTCGTCCACTCGTCGACCTTTTCCTTCGGCGCCGTGGCGTAGCCATAGCCCGGCATATCGACCAGTGCCATCGGCGGCAGATCGGCGCCTTCTCCCGAAAATCCGCCCGGCACGAAATAGTTGAGCTCTTGCGTCCGGCCCGGCGTGTTGGAGGTGCGCGCCAGCCCCTTCTGGTTGACCAGCGCGTTGATCAGCGACGATTTGCCGACATTGGAGCGGCCGGCAAAGGCGATCTCGGGTGGACCCTCCGGCGGCAGGAATTTCATCGCCGGCACGCCGCGGATGAAGATCCAGGCTCGCGTGAACAATTCGATGCCGATCGTGGTCTTGTTCAACGCGTTCAAACCGCTGCCTCCAGAAGAAAAATGTTGCTGCCACGAATGGCATCGAGATTGCGGCTGATCTTTTCCACCGGCCAGTGCCACCACGCCAGCGCCAGCAGCCGCCGGATGGTCCTGTCATCGAAGCGCATCTTCACCACCTTGGCCGGATTGCCGGCGACGATCGCATAGGCCGGCACATCGTGCGTCACCACCGACTTTGCCGCCACAATGGCGCCGTCGCCGATCTTGACGCCCGGCAGCATCACCGCTTCCATGCCGATCCAGACGTCGTTGCCGACGATTGTGTCGCCACGCACCTCCTTCGACCATGTCGCCGGGTCGAAGCCTTCTTCCCAGCCGTGGCCAAAGATATTGAACGGATAGGTCGAAAAGCCGGACATGGCGTGATTGGCGCCGTTCATGATGAAACGCGCGCCCTCGGCGAGGGCGCAGAACTTGCCGATGACCAGCCTGTCGCCGATGAACGGATAATGATGCAGCACGCATTTTTCGGCGAATTTGTCGGGTCCGTCAGGGTCGTCATAATAGGTGAAGTCGCCGATCTCGATATTAGGCGCCGTCACCAGCGGTTTCAGAAAGCCGACGCGTGTGTGCAACGGGATCGGATGCTTGATCGATGGATTGGGTCCGGTCATATCGAGCTCCGTCGAGCACCTGCCAGGCAGGCCAAAATAGCGCGATCCGTCCCGCAGTACCAATCGCTTAATCCAGGCCGGCAGCTTGTGCAAAAAGCCCCGGACGAGCCGAGGCTTTCTGGTTTCGCATTATCGGAGCGCCGGCTATTCCGCCGGCGACGGTTTCTTGCGGAACAGCGCGACCAGATTGTCCCACAATTCGATCTTGGCGCCCTGCCGCTTCATGATCACGCCCTGCTGCAGGATCGACAACGTGTTGTTCCAGGCCCAGTAGATGACGAGGCCGGCCGGAAAACCCGCCATCATGAAGGTGAAGATCACAGGCATCCAGGTGAAGATTGCCGCCTGCGTCGGGTCCGGCGGCGTCGGGTTCATGCGCATCTGCAGGAACATCGTCACGCCCATGATCAGAGGCCAGACGCCGATCATCAGCATGTGCGGCAAGGTGATCGGGATCAGCCCGAACAGGTTGAAGATCGATGTCGGATCCGGCGCCGCCAGATCCTGGATCCAGCCGAAGAACGGCGCGTGCCGCATCTCGATGGTGATGTAGAGCACCTTGTAGAGCGAGAAGAACACCGGGATCTGCAACGCCACCGGCCAGCAACCGGCGAGCGGATTGATCTTCTCGGTCTTGTACAGCTCCATCATCGCCTGCTGCTGCTTCATCTTGTCGTCCGCGTATTTCTCACGGATCTCGAGCATCTTGGGCTGCACCTTCTTCATGTTCGCCATCGACGCATAGGACTTGTTGGCGAGCGGGAAGAACAGCGCTTTGACGATGACGGTGGTGGCGAGGATCGCCAGGCCGAAATTGCCGAAGAATTTGTAAAGCGTGTCGATCAGCCAGAACATCGGCTTGGTGATGAAATAGAACCAGCCCCAGTCGATCAGCAGGTCGAACTGGCGAATATGACGGTCCTTTTCATAAGCGTTGATCGTCGAAACTTCCTTGGCGCCGGCGAATATCTCCGACTCCACGGTCGTCGATTGCCCGGGAGCGACCGTGACGGGATCGGACAGGAAATCGGACTGGTAGCTGTGCGGATGGGGCCCGCTTTTGAACTCGAAATAAGAGAATTTGGGCTGAAATTCGCGGCCGCTAGGCGGCACCAGGGTCACCGCCCAATACTTATCGGTGATGCCCAGCCAGCCGTCGGTCGACTTGCCTGGCTTGTATTCCTTGTCCGATTCGACGCTGGAGTATTTGTATTCCTGCAGGCCCTCGCTTCCGGTAACGCCGATCAGGCCCTCGTGCAGCACATAGGTGCTGGCGATGGCCGGCTTGTCGAAACGCGTAACGCGGCCATAGTTCGACAACGTCGCCGGCGCCGAGCCGCCGTTCTGAACCGTGTCGGATACGGTGAACATATATTGGCTGTCGACGGAGAAGGTGCGCTTGAAGGTCAGGCCCTTGTCGTTGGTAAAGGTCAGCGTGACCGGCGTCGCCGGTGTGAGCGTCGCCTTGCCGTCGGTCTGCCAGACCGTGTCGGGGCCGGGCAGCGTGCCCACATCCGGCGCGCCAGAAAAGCCGATCTCGGCGAAATAGCCGTTCGGCAGGGACGCCGGGTTGAGCAACGCGATCTCGGGCGAGGTCTTGTCGACCGTCTCCCTGTAATGCTTGAGCCGGAGGTCATCGAGGCGCGCACCGGTGAGGTTGATCGAACCTTCGAGGCTCGGCGTGTCGATCTTGACGCGGCTGGTCGAGGCAATCGCCTGGTCGCGGCCGGCCGGCGTCACCGCGTCGCCGCCAGGCGCGCTCGGAATGGCGCCGGGCTGTACCGGTGTTTCGCTGGCGCCCGGACTGGTGCCTTCGGCGGCCTTCTTCTGCTCCGCCACGCGCTGCTCTTCGATGCGGGCGGCTTCGCGCTGCATCTCGCTGCGCGGCATCACATAGAAATATTGCCAAAGCGCCAGGATCAGCACCGACAGTGCGATGGTGATGAAGAAGTTGCGGTTGTTTTCCATCGAAGCCCTTGGCCTATCGTGTTCCACGCAATCTGCGGGAGAGTTCGGCCTTCAACTGGCCAAACGGAGTGGTAAGCACGTCTTCGCGCCCGACGATGACATAATCATTGCCCGGCGCCATGTCATCCGCGGCATGCGTGCGCACGGCCTCTCTCAGCCGCCGCCGGATGCGGTTGCGAACGACGGCGTTGCCGACCTTCCTGGTGACGGTATAGCCGACGCGCGGCGCTTCGCAGTCGCCGCGGCCCAGAACCTCGACGAGGAAAAGCCGTCCGCGGCGCTTTTCGCCGCGGCGGACAGCCAGGAATTCCGCGCGCTTCAGAAGCCGCTTGGGATGGGGACCCGTTGGCTTGCCGGTTGCGGGCAACGATCTTGTCTCTCGCTTGGTGCTCAGGCGCTGAGACGCTTGCGGCCGCGGTTGCGGCGGGCTGCGACGACGCCGCGGCCACCCTTGGTGGCCATGCGGGCACGGAAGCCGTGCCTGCGTTTGCGGACGAGTTTGGACGGCTGGTAAGTACGCTTCATTTGTTTAAATACCGCGGGGTGCGGCCCTTCTTGATTCTGTCACTTTGTAACAGGAGCTTTGCCGGGCCGGTTTTGGCGCGATCGAAACCGCGCCGGGACGAATGGCCCGAGCGTGAGCGGGCTTATAGAAAGAAGGGTTTTGGAAGTCAATCCAGCGCGTCGGGCCGGCGTTGTCGGACCGGCAGGGAAGTCTTGCGGCCCTTTGTTCGGCTTCGACCAAGGATGAATTTGGCAAAAAAGCCGCAATCGCCTAATCTCACCCGATCAAGCGATCGTGAAGACAAGCAGTCCTTAAGACAAGCAGCCGTGATGACAGGCAGCCGTGACGACGAGCATGAGTGAAGTCCCAGCAACCGACGAAAGCATCGCCGAGGCGAAGGCCGCCACCCGCAGGGTGCCCTTGGCGCGCGGCCTGTCGACCAAGTTGCTGCTGCTCACCATCGTCTTCGTGCTCTTGGCTGAAATCCTCATCTTCGTGCCCTGGATCGCCAGTTACCGGCTGAGTTGGCTGAAGGAGAGGCTGAGTACTGCCGCTGCTGTTTCCATCGTCCTGGTGCAGGGCGAACCTGCCTCGCTGTCGCGTGCCGCCCAGAACGACGTGCTGATGGCGATCGGCGCCAAGGCGATCGCCGTGCGCGACGGCGGCGTCTCGCGGCTGCTGGTCGTGGCCGAAATGCCGCCGCAGGTGGACGAGCATATCGATATCGCCAATGTCGGCATGATCAAGGGCATGACCGGCGCGCTGGACACGCTGTTTTTCGGCGGCAAGAGGATGCTGCGCGTTTTCGGACCGGTCGGCGACAGCGACAAGGAGTTCGAGCTGATCATGCCCGACCACCGCCTGCGCAATGCCATGCTGATCTATTCGCGCAACGTCGCCTTCGTCTCGCTGCTGATTTCGCTGTTCACCGCCATGCTGGTCTACGCCGCGATAGACCTGATCATGATCGGCCCGATCAGGACGATGACGCGCTCGATGCTGTCCTTTTCCGAGGCGCCCGACGATCCCGGTCGCATCATTCACCCCGCCGCCCGGGCCGACGAGATCGGCGTCGCCGAACGCGAGCTGTCGCAGATGCAGGAGCGGCTGCAAAAGATGCTGACCGAGCAGAAGCACCTGGCCGATCTCGGCCTGGCCGTGTCGAAGATCAACCACGACATGCGCAACATCCTTGCCTCGGCGCAGCTGATGTCGGACCGCCTGCGCCAGGTAAAGGACCCGACTGTTCAGGCCTTCGCGCCAAAACTGCTGCGCGCGCTCGATCGCGCCGTGTCCTATTCGGAAGGCGTGCTGTCCTATGGCCGCACCCAGGAGCCGCCGCCGTCGCGTCGCAGGCTGCGGCTGCGCCAGTTGGTCGAGGACGTCCAGGGCCTGCTCGACATCGAATGCGGCATCGAATTCGTCAACGCCGTCGATCCGGTGCTCGAGGTCGACGCCGATTCCGATCAGCTGTTCCGCGTGCTCACCAATCTTAGCCGCAACGCCGTGCAGGCGATGGCGGCGGACACCGAGAGCGCCGTAGTGCGCCGCCTGACCATATCGGCCGAGCGCATCGGCAGCGTCAGCCGCATCGTCGTCACCGACACCGGCCCCGGCCTGCCGCCGAAGGCGCGCGAAAACCTGTTCGCGGCGTTTCGCGGCTCGGCCCGCAGCGGCGGCACCGGCCTTGGCCTGGCGATCGCCCATGAATTGATCCGCGCCCATGGCGGTACGGTGGAGCTGGTCGAAAGCATCGGCGGCCGCACCACATTCGCCGTCACCATTCCCGACCAGCCGGTCCGGCTCGACCAAGCCCGCAACGGCCTGCGCCGCCCGGCGTAACGAACCGTTTCGTTACGGACCGTTTCAATTCGCAAATGGTTGGTCCGGGACTAAGAGTCATCGGCTCGGCCGCCGTGCAACGGCTTGTTTCGTTACGGACCGTTCCGATTGGCAAATGACCGATCCAAGACGACGACCCATCGGCTCGGCCGCCGCGTGACGCGATCTTACCTTCGCCGGCCGGCGCATGACGGCAAAACGTGACGGCAAAACTTTTGGCCAGGATCGGCTTGCTTTTCGCAAATTCAGTCGCTAGGGAACAGCTCACATTCGCGGCCGGTCGCCAGGATCGGATCGCGGGGCTATGCAAAGCATGGCCTGTTGCGCGCCCGTAGCTCAGCTGGATAGAGCACCAGACTACGAATCTGGGGGTCAGGAGTTCGAATCTCTTCGGGCGCGCCATTTGTAATGTACATCCCAATCCACCGGCATCGATGGACCGCTTAGCCGCTCATCATTGCCATCGTGGTGGCGCTTTAGCGGTTACCGGCAAATCTGCGGGATTCCCGGCGCTGAGAAACGACTTCTCCTGGGGGATGAGCCACGGCTGGTCGGCTGATGTTTAGGACCGCCTTGCATGCAGGCGACTGCATGCGCTGCCGCCGCCCGCCACGGCGGCGGCGAACTCGATCACACGTGCGTTGCCGCTATCGAGCATTCGTACTAACCTCGCCCTTCTTGAAATCGTGCCGGGTCCTCAGGCTTGCCTTGGGAGATGCTAATGCGCGGGTTCTTGCCTTTCATTCTGTTGGTGCTTCTACACATTCCGATTGTATCGCATGCCGCCTCCATCCACGACGCCGCCATGAAGGGCGATGTCGCCGGGATCACGGCAGCGCTCGACGCTGGTGCCGGCGTCGATGAGAGCGACGGGGGCGCGACACCACTCTATCTTGCGGTTAGGGGCGGGCATTTTGCGGCGGCAAAACTGCTCATGGAACGCGGTGCCGACGTCAACGCCGCCCCGACGCCGCTTTTGGGGCCTGCGCTCATGCCGGCTTTGGCAAAACGCAGGATCGACCTGATCAATCTGTTGCTGGATGGGGGCGCAAATCCAAATTCGAAGCGCAGCCGCGAAAACGCTATCCACATCGCGGTGAATCTCGGTTGTTTCGACTGCGTGAAGGCACTCGTCGAGGCCGGCGCGGACGTGAATGCGAAGACAAAGGACGGCAAGACGCCGCTCCATCTGGCAAAATTCAAGAGGCAACGCGAAGTCGCTGACTATCTCATGTCGCACGGCGTCGTCTTGCCAACACCAGCTCCGATCTCGATGAAGTTGGCTACTGCCGATGTCGAGAAAGGCCGAACCTACTTCACCAGCGTGTGTGCCGGTTGCCACAATGCCGCGCCACAGGGAGCGATCAAAGCGGGACCCAACTTGTGGAGCGTCGTCGGCCGCGACAAGGCGTCCGTGGCAAAAATGCATTACTCCGACGCTTTGCTCGACTGGGAGGGTGTATGGACGTACGAGGATCTGAACAGATATCTCTTCGGACCCATGCTCACCACGCCGGGCGTTTACATGGAGACGCCTGGTGTTCCGGACGAGACCGAACGGGTCGACCTGATCGCCTACTTGCGCACACTTAGCGACAAGCCGATCCCGCTGCCCTGAACGTTAGCCCCAGGAGGGCCGCGGCCGGATTGCGCCCAACGCCGATGAGCGCTCGAATTCTGCATGGAGGTCACTTCGCTTCCCCTTGACGAATGACCGGTTGGATCCGATTTTGGCTGTTCAGGGGTGGCAAGGGACAGTTTATGGCGCGCAAGGCGGACCTTCGGCTCCGAGCGGTGATCTGAGAAATCGATAGGCGCAGCAATAACATACGAGTTCCCAGTTTCATCCTCTTCGGGCGCGCCATCAATCCAATGCACGGCCCGCCTCATGGGGCCTCTCGGGCGCGGTGAGCTCATAGCCGCCCGACTATGACCGTGACCGGCGCCGGTGGTCGGAGGGTCGCGAGGGCTGAGCGCCATCCCTGCCAAAAGAGGGGATGGTCTGCTGATGCCGACTCAGTCGGCCTGCTTGATCTCCGGACCCGGTTCAGTCGGCGGCGCTGGCGTGCAATCCTGGCCGGTGCATTCCTGCACGGGATCTTTCGCCGGCGGGAGACAGTTTTGGCCTTCACAATGAACGGGCGGCTGCACTGTTGCGGCTTTGTTGTTCGGCGGCACAGGCCGATCCTCAGCGCGAACGGTAGGCATTCCAAGGTCGATCATGGCCGTGCACAAGAGCGCAATCCGAAGCACGTTCATTTTCGCCTCCGCAACTGACAGCGAGACGCAGATTATACCTTCGAACTGCGGCCAACATCCTGTCACCCGCGAACGGCGTTAACAGCGCGTTTCATTGCCGGTCGGAAGGGCGTACCGATTGAGATCGAGCGTCGTCCTCTACCTGGCAAAATAGCGCCAGAAACGGGGCATTCGGCAGGAGGTGACTGAAGCCAACCTTCCGATTTTCCTGTACACGTGTTCGAAGGGTTTGAGTGCCTTAGGGCTTTCGCATATTCGAGCTTCTTCAGGTCTTTCACGGGGGAACGTACATGACGGCGTTCAACAGCGTCCGCTTCCAGGTCAAGCCGGGTAGTGAAGACGAATTCGTCGAACTGTTCAGCAGCGCTCCGCGCAACTTCGAGGGATTGCGAAAAATGGCTCTCATCAAATCGGGAGATGGCGCCTTCTTCTCGATTGGAGAGTGGGACACTTTCCAGCACATGGTCGATGCCAGGCCCACAATGCTCGGCAATCTTGATCGGTTCCGGCATACGTTGCAGCAGCTTGAAGGCGGATATACGGATGCTGTTTCCGGCGAGGCCGTCTTCGACACGGACGGCAGGAGCGGCGGCCGGTCGGTATAGTGTTCGCACTTCGAAAAGCTTATGCCGTGCGCCACTTCCGGCTGCCTCACCTAAACCGCACATTCCCCCTGGAAAGCTCTGCCACCGACCTGCATCCCATCAGCCGCATGTCGCGTTCGATCTCGGTTCGCATCAGGCCGAGCGCCCGTTCGACGCCGGCCTGTCCGGCCGCTGCGAGCGGGAAGAGGTAGTAGCGCCCGAGGCCGACGGCCTTGGCGCCCAGCGACAGAGCTTTCAGGACATGCGTGCCGCGCTGGACGCCGCTGTCGATGATCACGTCGATCCTGTCGCCCACCGCGTCGACGATCTCTGACAGCTGGTCGAAGGGACTGCGCGAGCCGTCCAACTGCCTGCCGCCATGATTTGACAGAACGATGCCGGTGCAGCCGATGTCGACGGCCTTTCTGGCATCGGCAACGCTCATGATTCCCTTCAGGCAAAACTGGCCGTTCCAGAAGCGGACCATGTCTTCGACGTCCTTCCAATCCAGCGACGGGTCGAGGATCTCCGTGAAATAGCGGCTGATGGAAAGCGCTCCGCCACCGAGATCAATATGGCCGTCCAACTGCGGCAGGCTGAACTTTTCGTGCGTCAAATAGTCGATGGCCCATCTCGGCTTGATCGCAAACTGCATCATGCCGCCGAGCGTAAGCCGAAAGGGGATGGAAAAGCCGGTCCGCAGGTCACGCTCGCGGTTTCCGCCGGTGACGCTGTCGACCGTCAGCATCATCACCTCGACGCCGGACGCCTTGGCGCGCTCCATCATGGCGCGGTTCAGGCCGCGATCCCTGTGGAAATAGAACTGATAGACCTGCGGCGTCCTGTGCTTGCGGACTTCCTCCAGGCTGACCGTGCCGAGCGACGAGACGCCGAACATCGTCCCGAACTTCTCCGCCGCCGCGGCGACGGCGCGCTCGCCGCTATGGTGAAACAGCCGCTGGAGAGCCGTCGGCGAACAATAGACCGGCATCGCCAGTTTCTGGCCCATGACGGTGACCGACATGTCGATCTGCCCGACACCGGCAAGCACGTTTGGGACGAGGTCGCAGTCCTCGAACGCAGCCGTGTTGCGCCGCAGCGTCGTCTCGTCGTCCGCGCCGCCATCGATATAGTCGAAGATCGGTCCTGGCAGGCGCTGTCTGGCCAGCCTGCGAAAGTCCTGAAAATTATAGCAGCTTTGCAACCTCATAGGGCTCAATCGGATCTATGCGGGGCGCGATGTCAAGCCTATGCAATTGTCGATCGCCGACTATTCCGCCGCCTCGCGTCAGCCCGCCACCGCGCCAACCGACTCCCGCTCCACCAGCGGGCATTCGAGCTTGGTGATGGGATGGCGGCCACGACCGGGAGGGGCGGGGACTTCCAGCTGCTCGATCGCCCATTGCCCCATCGCCATATGCGGCAGGATCGACGTCGTCAGCGGCGGGAACAGATGGCGCGCGATCTCCTCGTCGTCATAGCCGACCACCGAAATATCCTGGGGGATGTGCAGGCTGGCCTCCTTCAGCGCCTCGTAGCAGCCGATCGCGGTGCGGTCGTTCTGGCAGAAGATGGCGGTCGGCCGGTCTTTCAGCGCCAGTAGCTTGATGGTCGCGGCATAGCCGGCGCTCGCCGACCAATCGCCTTCGACGACCAAGGCCGGGTCGAACGGGATGTCGGCTGTCGCCAGCGCCCGGCGGTAGCCCTTCAGCCGGTCCTGCGCCGCCTGCATCCATGGCTCGCCGGTGATGGTGGCGATACGGCGATGGCCATGGCTGATCAGGTGCCGGGTCGAGCTCTGGCCGCCGGCGATCTCGCTCGGCACCACGGCGGGGAAGGCATAGTCGGCGGTGTAGCAGTTGAGCAGGATGACCGGAATGTCGAGGCCGTATAGATACTCCGGCGCGACGATCTCGCGGGTGAAGATGGTCATGTAGATCAGCGCCGAAATGCCCTGCTTGGTCAGCGCCGCGATGGCCCGGGGCTCCATCACCTCGTCGCCCATGGTCTGCGCCACCAAAAGTACATTGCCAGCGTTCCACGAGGCTTGCCGCGCCCCTTCAATGGCGACGACCGCCTCCGGGCTGGTCGCCAATTGGTCGACGGCGAAGCCGATCACGCCATCCAGCCCGTCAAAAGCGGCAACCGGGGCTCGCAGGGCGGAAAACACCGGCGGCGCATAACTGAGGGCCCGCGCCGCCTCTATCACCCGCTCACGAGTTTGCTGCGATAGCCTGATGCCCGGCGTGTTGTTGAGGACGAACGAAACCGTCGCCTGCGAACAACCGGCGGCCCTGGCGATGTCGGTCATGGTAACGCGGCCTCTGGGGTTTTTCCCGGACGGCTTGCGCCGCCTTGTACCCTCAAGGACGGGATCGCGCAGTGGTTCGTTCATGTCATTCGTCCCTCAAATCTCGCATTTGTAAGGTAAAGCGATGCTAATAGATATAAGTGCCGTCTTAAGTGATTTAGTCGCGAATCCGACGTGACAGCGCATTGGGAGGCTCCTTTCTTGTGAGAATCCCGATTAAACTAATACTCTTTACTAATATCCGGCGGCCCTATAACGTCAATCCATCATGCTCGGACGAACATCGGACCCGCGCATGTTCGGAACGTAAGCCAGCCTAGTGGCGGACAGTTCCCGTCAACCGAAGCTCGCCTGCCGTTTCGAGGAAATGTCAGACAAATCGGACTATTTACGAACGACGAATGAGTCTCTAAAGTCGACGATCGCGGCTGGAATGGCGTCGTTCTTCGCTGCCGGAACCCTGAGGAGGAGGGCGTCCAAGCCGCGCCGGCACGTTCATCATCAGCGAAAATTACTGAGTCAAATGGGAGGTTGAATATGAAATCTGCGATACGAAATGCGTCCGTCGCCGCTGCGGCCCTGCTGCTCGGCCTGTCCGTCAGCGCAATTGCGCGGGCCGACGACAAGCCGACACTGGCCTTCGTCGTCAACGGCGCTTCCGATTTCTGGAAGGCTGCCGAAGCCGGGGTCAAGAAGGCTCAAGGCGAATTGCCCAATTACAATCTAGAACTCAAATATCCGGAGCAGTCCTCGGTCGCCATCCAGCAGCGCCTGATGGACGATCTGGTGACGGCCGGTGTTAAGGCGATCATGGTCTCGGCCGTCGATCCCAAGACGTCGACCGACGGGCTGAACAAGATCGCCTCGGAAACGGCGTTGTTCACCACCGACAGCGATGCACCGCAGACCAAGCGTGTCGCCTATATCGGCTCGTCCAATGTCGATGCCGGCAAGCAGGCGGCAGAGATTGCCAAGAAGGCGATGCCAGATGGCGGCAAATGCCTCGGCTTCGTCGGCCTGCTCGGCGCCGACAATGCCAAGGAACGCATCCAGGGCATGAAGGACGGCCTCGCCGGCAGCAAGATCGAACTGGTCGACGTGCGTGGCGACGATATCGACCAGGCCCGCGCTAAGAAGAACGTCGAGGACGCGCTGGTCGCCAGCCCCGACGTCACCTGCATGGTCGGCTTCTATTCCTACAACACGCCGCGTATCTATGAGGCGCTGCGCGATGCCGGCAAGCTCGGCCAGATCACCGTCGTTGGCTTCGACGACGATCCGATCACGCTGGGCGGCGTCAAGGAAGGCACCGTCGCCGCCACCGTCGTGCAGCAGCCCTTCGAATGGGCCTATCAGGGCATGAAGCTGATGGCCGCCTATCTCGAAGGCAACAAGTCGGGCGTTCCCGCCGATGGACTGATCATCATCCCGACCAAGATCATCGGCAAGGACGATGTCGACGCCTACGCCGCCAGCCTCAAGGCGATGTCTGGAAACTGAGCAAACTAGGTTGCGCCGGCTCAAGGTTCGCCTTGAGCCGGCGTTCTATTGACGGGCCTCGCGAGGCCCGTCAGTCTGAGTCCAAAACGGCTCACCGGCTGCTGTCAGGCGTGATGAATTATTCCGACCCATCCATCGTTGCATCCACGGACGCTCCGTTCCTGAGCCTCAACGGTGTGCGCAAGACCTATCCCGGCGTTGTCGCGCTGGACGGGTTCTCGATCGAGGTCAGGCCCGGCGAGGTCATCGGCCTGGTCGGCGAAAACGGCGCCGGCAAATCGACGCTGATGAAGATCCTCGGCGGCGTCACCAGGCCGGACACCGGCACCATCATTGTCGATGGCGCCGCCCATGACGGGCTGACTGTCGAGGCCAGCATCGGTTCGGGCATCGCCTTCGTCCACCAGGAACTCAACCTGTTCGAAAACCTCGACGTTGCCGCCAATATCTTCTTCGGCCGCGAACCGCTGCGCGCCGGCCCGCTCAAGCTGGTCGACCGCGCCAGGCTGCGAGCGCTGGCGGCGCCGCTGCTCAAACGCGTGGGCGCCAATTTCTCGGCCGATACGCCGGTATCGGCGCTGTCGCTGGCCCAGCAGCAAATGGTCGAGATCGCCAAGGCGCTGTCGATCAAGGCAAGGCTGGTTATCCTCGACGAGCCGACCTCGAGCCTGCCGATCGCCGAAACCGACAAGCTGCTTGGTGTCATCAAGGCGCTGAAGGCAGACGGCATCAGCGTCATTTTCATCTCACACCGCCTGCACGAGGTCGAGCGCGTCGCCGACCGCGTCGTCGTGCTCAGGGACGGCATGCTCGCCGGAACGTTGCCGAAGAGCGCCATCAATCACGACCAGATGGTCAAGCTGATGATCGGCCGCATGCTCAAGGAGAGGGAGAAGGCCGCAGAATCGGCGCGCCCGCCGGGCTCTGTCGCGCTGTCGGTCAAGGCCATTCGCACCGCCGCCTATCCCGACCGGCCCGTCGACCTCGACGTCAGGCATGGCGAGATCCTCGGCCTTGCCGGTCTCGTCGGCTCCGGTCGGACGGAGCTGGCGCGCGTGCTGTTCGGCATCGACAAGAGCTTTGGCGGCTCGTTCCAACTTGACGGAAAAGATCTGGTTCTTGGTTCGGCCGCGGACGCAGTGGCCAACGGTATTTTCCTCGTCCCGGAAGACCGCAAGCTGACCGGCATCCTGCTCGATCTGTCGATTGCCCAGAACATCTCGCTGCCCAATCTGCCGGCGCATTCGCGGCGCTCGCTGGTCTCGGCCAGCGCCGAGGCCGCCACCGCCGAGAAACAGAAGACCGATCTGGGCATCAGGGCGCCCTCCGTGCAGACGCGTACCGGCACGCTGTCGGGCGGCAACCAGCAAAAGGTCGTGCTGGCCAAATGGCTGGCGATGAAGCCGAAGGTGATGATCCTCGACGAGCCGACACGCGGCATCGACATTGGCGCCAAGGCCGAGATCTACGGGCTGATGCGGGCGCTGGCCGATGCCGGCGTCGCCGTGCTGATGATCTCCAGCGACATGGAGGAGGTGATCGGTGTTTCCGACCGCATCGCCGTCATGCATGAAGGCCAGATCTCCGGCATTCTCGACAAGGAACGGTTCAGCCAGGAAAACGTGCTGCTGCTGGCGGTCGGCAAGCAGCCGAAATAGTTCGCCGGCATTGGGAGACGACGATGAGCAAGAAAGATCTCGGCCTGCTGATCCTGATCCTGGCGGTCGGCGCGGTGGTAGCGATCATCAACCCGCGCTTCCTGCTGCCGATCAATCTCGCCAACACCTCGAACCTGATCGGGTTGTTCGGCATCCTGTCGATCGGCCAGGCTTTCGTCATCATCACCGGCGGCATCGAATTGTCGGTCGGCTCGGTGGTTGCGCTGCTCGGCGTGCTGTTCATCGACTTCATCGCCACGCGCGGCATGGCCTGGCCGGTCGCCCTGCCGCTGATCCTGGTGCTCGGCGGCATCATCGGGCTGGCGCATGGCTGGCTGATCACCCGGCTCAAATTGCAGCCTTTCGTGGTGACCTTGTGCGGCCTGCTGATCTATCGCGGCGTGGCGCGCTTCTATACCGCCGACGGCACCGCCGGCTTTGCCTTCGGACAGAACTTCCCGGAACTCGAGTTCCTGACGGCGGGGCGGTCCTGGGGCGTGCCGAACAGTTTCATCGCGCTGATCGTCATCGCCGTCGTCATGTGGGTGGTGCTGCACCGTTCGGTGTTCGGGCGATATCTCTACGCCATCGGCAAGAACGAGGAAGCGGCGAAATATTCCGGCATCCGCACCGGCCGCATCGTCATGGCCGCCTATGTCATCTGCGGCGTGCTGACGGCGCTGTCGGCTATCTATTTCGCCATGTACACACGCTCGATCTCGCCGGCGAGCCACGGCCAGTTCTACGAGCTCTACGCCATCGCGGCAGCGGTGCTCGGCGGCTTCTCGCTGCGCGGCGGCGAAGGCTCGCTGATCGGCGTCCTGCTCGGCACGGTGCTGCTGCAGGAGTTGCAGAACCTCGTCAACCTGCTCGGTATCCCGTCCTCGCTCAACTTCGCCGTGATGGGCGGGGTGATCCTCATCGGCGTTCTGGTCGACCAGCAATGGGGCGTGTTCAGGGCGCGGCGGCGGATGCTGGAAGCCACCCGCAAGGGCGTGGCGGGTGCTGCCGCGGAATGACGCAAAAATAGCTGGATGAAATACGCCGACTGCCATTGGCAGGCATGAAAAGGTCAGCCTGAGCTTCGCGACAGCAGTTCAGGTTAATCTCTATTTGGAACGAAACCCGTATCTGAGCGTTTATTTAAGCTTTGCTACGCGGAGGCGTCCCATGCCCATGAATCCAGTAAGTACCGCAAAGATAGGAACTCACCCCCTCCACCCGATGCTGATACCTTTTCCTGTCGCGTTTCTTGTCGGTGCCTTTGTCACCGACCTGGTTTTCTGGGGGACTGCCGACGCCTTCTGGGCACGGGCATCGATGTGGCTGATCGGGGCAGCTATCGTAATGGCGCTTCTCGCTGCGACAGCCGGTTTTATCGACTTCCTCAACGAGCCGCGCATTCGCGCCTTGTCCGACGCCTGGTACCACATGCTGGGCAACTTGACCGCGGTCGTTGTGGCTCTGATCAATTTCTACCTTCGCTATGCTCAAGGCGCCGAGGCCGCGGTCCGACCGTGGGGCGCGCTGTTGTCGTTCATAGTGGTCTGCATACTGCTGTTCACCGGCTGGAAGGGCTGGGAGATGGTCTATCGGCATCACGTTGCAGTTCTGGATACACCGGCGGATGCACCAGCGAAGCCTTCGACAACCACTAGCACGGATACTCATCACGCTGGTCGGGATCGGCACGCCGCATGAGGCCATGATCCCGAACAGTGGATACCGGTTTCCAAAAAGATATGGGTTAGACAAGTAGCGCCCATCCCGAATGCATCGGATGGGCGCGCCTTAGATGAGGCCCGACATGTCGGAGAAGGCCATGGCCTTGCGCAGCACCTCGGTGAAGCGCTCGCCGGCGGCTTCACGAGGGCCGCTATTGTCGATGGAGGTGACGCCCGGTCCGGACAGCGCCACATTGGCGCTGCGCGCCAGCCGTGCCAGCACTTCGCCGCGCGACTCGCGCCCGCGCAAGGCCAGCCGCTCGGCCAGGATCTCCGGTGCAGCCGTGATCTCGACGATAGCCAGATTGGCGTAGCGGTCCCGCAGCGTCGGGATGATCGCGCGCGAGACGTTGGCGATCGCGACACGGCCGTTGGAGACTGACCAGTCGACTTCGGCCGGGATGCCATAGCGCAGGCCATGCGCCTCCCAGGAAATCGCGAAGGCGCCATCCGCTTCGGCCTCGACGAAGGCAGCGTCGGCTAGCGTATCGTGATCCTCGGTGGCCGCATCGCTCGGCCGGGTGATCACCCGGCGAACGAACTCCAGTCGGCTCTCGTCGGCAAACATGGCGCGCGCATAGCCGATCACCGTGTCCTTGCCGGCACCGCTCGGTCCGACGACGGCGACGAAGACGCCGTCGCGGATTGGAAATCCCGCGGCGGACAATTCACGCTCGACCGATGCCGACACCATCATGCGACCCGCCGTCCCTGCCGCCACACCGTGCGGACAACCGGGACGTGATCGTCGACGCGCACGCGAACCAGATCGGCGCGCCGGCCGGGCTCGATGACACCGCGATCGGTGAGGCCGACAGCCTCGGCCGGGTTCTTCGACACCATCGCCACTGCCTGAGGCAACGAGATGCCCTCGACCACGTCGCCGAGGAAAAAGGCCGACTGGATCAGGCTGAACGGAATGTAGTCCGATGACAGGATATCGAGCAGGCCGTCGCCGGCCAGTGTGCGGGCCGAGACATTGCCCGAATGCGAAGCGCCGCGCATGACGTTCGGCGCGCCCATCAAAACGCCGAGCCCTGCCTCTTTCGAAGCCCGAGCCGCCTCCTCGGTGGTCGGGAACTCGGCGACACGGACGCCTTGCTCGATCGCTTCATCGACATGGCTGACGGTTGCGTCGTCATGGCTGGCGAGCACGATACCGCGCTCTTTGCACGCAGCGGCGATGAAGCCGCGGTTCGGGCTCGAGTTCTTCGCCGATTCCGCCATCCGCTTTTCGCAGAATTTCTGGAAATCGCGATCGGTCAGCTTCAGCTTGCGCTGGTAGTAATACGCATAGGTTTCGAGATCGACGAATTGCCGCTGTCCCGGCGCGTGGTCCATCAGCGACGCCAGCCTGACCCGCTCGTCGCCGTCGAAATTGGCGAAGGCTGTGAGGCAGTCCGGCGCCGAAACCTCGCAGCGCAGATGGATGAAATGGTCGGCCCTGAGCCGGTCCTGCTGGACGCTGTCCTCAATCGCCTCGGCCAGCTTGCGTATGTCGGCGGCCGTCAGGTCGGCGTCCTCGTCCATACCGACGCGCAAGGCGTCGAGCACGGTGGTGATGCCGGCGGTCGCCACCTGCGCGTCGTGGGCGAGCACCGCGGCGATCGGGTTCCAACGCACTTTCGGCCGTGGCGCGTAGTGGCCTTCGAGATGGTCGGTGTGGAGCTCGACCAGGCCAGGGATGATGAAGTCGCCGCCCATGTCCTCGCCGCTGCGGCCAGCGCGGGGAGCAATGTCGGCGATCACGCCGTCGCGCAGCACGATCGACCCTTCGACGATCTGGTCGGCAAGCACGATGCGGGCGTTGTCAAGAACGGTCTCGGCGGTCATTTCAGGCAGTCCTCGGAGCATTTTGCAGCCAACTGAAAATGGATTGGCGTCGCACAATGCGGTTAAAGGAAATAGTCATCTCAGGCAGTTCTTCTGGCCGGGCGGCGCCCGAGCGCGTGATGGGACAGCACCATGAACGGCGCACCCGGCTCAGTTTCGACAAACAGCGTCAGCGCGTCCACCGGCACCGGCCGTTGCAGCACGTCCGCAAACAGGCTGTCGATTGCTAGGCGAAGACGAGGGCTTTCCTGTGACGACACCCGGCCGGACAGGGTCATATGGAAACGAAACGTCTCGAAGACATAGGGGTAGCCCCATTGGCAGAGATTGCGGAACTCATCGGGCTTCAGCGAGTCGGGGCTGCGGCGTTCAATCTCCGCGTCTGTCAGCGGCGCGCGAAAGCGGTCGAAGCCGCGCACCACATCATCGGCGAAACGGTTGAGCCCCGGCAGCGGTGCTTCCGGCACGAGCGCGAAAAAGCTGTCGATCTGGCTGACGACGAGACGCGGGACCGTCACCACCGGCGTCGCCTCGGCAAAATCGTCGAGTGCGGCGCGAAGCGAGGCCTCCGTCTCGTTTGAAGCCAGCCGGAAGGGCGCCTTCAGCGTCGCATGAAAGCCGTAGCGGCGCGCCGAGGCGGTATGGAAGGCAACTTCCGCTGCCGACAACTCGCCCACCGCCTCGACCGGCCTCGTGGCGGCACCGAAGGGATCACGGCCGAGCCAATTGGCGGCGATCCGCGCCAGCGGTTCGTCCTGCAGGGGGGTGAAATAGATCGCGTAGCGCATCGAAGTTCCTCGTCAGCCCCGCTGCCATAGGCGATTTGCATGACGAAATGACGAAGCTTTGCAGCGTTTTCGGTAACAAAACGACACAGCCTGGTCATTAGCCGACGATTTTTTCGGCTTGGACCAGCGGTTGAGAAGCGAAGGGGAAACGGTCAGGCCATCAGCCATTCGTGCTCGGGCGCGTTGTGGAATTTCCACGTCCGCTTCGGTCCGGCCATGACGTTGAGATAATAGAGATCATAGCCGTGGCAGGCGGCGCAGGGGTGATAACCCTTGGGTACCAGCACGACGTCGCCGTCCTCGATCGCCATCGCCTCGTCGAGCGAACGAGAGCCGTTCTGGTCGGCATCGGTGTAGACGCGCTGGAAAGCAAAGCCCTGCGGCGGGTTGAGGCGGTGGTAATAGGTCTCTTCGAGATAGGATTCGGCCGGCAGATTGTCCTGGTCGTGCTTGTGCGGCGGATAGCTCGATGTGTGGCCGCCGGGCGTGATGACCTCGACCACCAGCAGGGAATCGGCCGGCTCGCCCTCCGGCAGGACGTTGGTGACGTAGCGCGTGTTGGTGCCTTTGCCGCGGGTCTCCTGGCCGAGATCCTTCGGCGCAATGATGCGGACCGGCAGACCGCCGCCAAGCCCCGGCGCCGAGCACACGGCGAGTTCGAGATCGGTATCGGCGCTCACCGACCACTCCGAGCCCTGCGGCACATAGACCGACCACGGCTTGCCCTCGAACGGCGACATGCGTTCGCCCAGGAGCCCGAGATCCTTGCCGCCGGCCTTGACCTTGCCCTTGCCGGTGACGAATACCAGACAGACCTCACGATCCGCGGTTTGCCCGGAAGCGGTGTCGCCGGGCCTCAGCCGATGCAGATCGAAGCCGACATAGGTCCAGCCGGCGTTTTGCGGCGTCACATGGGCTATGCGGCCGTGGCCCTTATTGGCTTTGACGAGCAGCTTCGACATGGTCATTCCTTCGGTTTGGCGTTTGCCGATGGCTTGTCTTCGTCGGCCGGTTTGTAGAGGTAGAAAAACTGCCAGACCGCATAGCCGGCGAAGCCGAGCGCGATCACGCCCCAGAACGGCGTGCCGGTAGCGAATTCGATCACCGACCAGACCAGGCAGACCGCGACAATGGCGACGCGCCGCCACAAAGGCCGGAAAAACGGGTGCTCGGAGTCTTTCATCGGATAAACGCCGGCATCGGGTCAGCCCTTCCTCGCGAACTCTCAAGCATTGGGAAAGCCCAGTGTCTCAACCGTATAGCCGGCCGCCGTCATCACCCGCATCAATTCCTTGTAGCCGACCTGTGCCATCTTGAGTGGCGGGTTCTTCTTCGGATCCTGCTCGGCCTCGACCACGAACCAGCCTTCATAGCCGTGGTTGGCGAGCCTCTGGACGATGGCGCCAAAATCCAGCGATCCATCTCCCGGCACGGTGAAGGCACCAAGTGCTACCGCGTCGAGGAAGGATTGCTTGTTGCGATCCAGCTTTTGGATCACCTGCATGCGTACGTCCTTGACATGCACGTGGTTGATGCGCCGGTGGTGGTTGTCTATCGCGCGCAGCACATCGCCGCCGGCAAAGGCCAGGTGACCGGCATCGAGCAGCAGCGGAATGCCCTCTCCCGAATAGCGCATGAAAGCGTCGAGCTCCGGCTCGGTCTCGATCACCGCCGCCATATGATGATGGTAGGAGAGCGGCATGCCTTGCCCGGCACACCATTCGCCGAACTCGGTTAGCCGCCTAGCGTAGGCTTTCATCTCATCGTCCGACAGCCTCGGCTTGATGGCAAGCGGTTTCGAGCGGTCGCCCTGGATGGAACGGCCGACTTCACCATAGACGATGCAGGGCGCATTCACCGCCTTGAACAGGTCGATCATCGGCTGGATACGAACCTTGTTCTTCGCCATGTCTTCGTCGACCAGCGTCCCGGAGAACCAGCCGCCGCACAGCGTCACGTCGGCCTCTTTCAGGATCGGCAGCATGATCTCCGGATCGCTGGGAAAGCGGCGGCCCATTTCCATGCCGGTAAAGCCGGCCGAGCGCGACTGGCGCAGGCACTCCTCCAGCGACACATCATCGCTGAGTTCGGCAAGATCGTCGTTCCACCATGCAATCGGGGACATGCCCAGTTTGGCTTTCAAGTCGTCACTCCAATTTCTGACATTCGAGGCGGCGTTGGCGGGCGCGTTAAAACCGCCGCCCGCTCAGCGCTTCCTCATATTTCTTGCGCGCCGCGTTCACTTGCGGCCGTGCCGAGACTTCCGGCACTGCGACATCCCACCAGCTTCCACCGGCCTCGGTCGAAGCCAGCGGGTCGGTGTCGATGACCAGCACGGTCGTTCGCGTATTCTTCTTCGCTTGCGCCAGGGCCGTTTCCAGCCCGGCGATCGACGCCACTTTTTCGGCAATCGCACCCATGCTTGCAGCATGCGCGGCGAAGTCGATCTCGGGCAAGGTCTCGTGACGAGCGTCCTTCAGCAAATTGTTGAAGTTGGCGCCGCCGGTCGCCATCTGCAGCCGGTTGATGCAGCCATAGCCGCGGTTGTCGAGCAGCACGATGGTCAGCTTGAGGCCGAGCATCACCGACGTAGCGACCTCGGAATTGAGCATCAGGTAGGAGCCGTCGCCGATCATCACCACAACCTCCTCGTCGGGCGTGGCCCGCATGACGCCCAGCCCCCCCGCGATTTGGTAGCCCAAGGGCGCGAACCCGTTTTAGGGATTGTATGG
>NZ_JAMYPA010000027.1:0-77332 GCF_040320105.1 Mesorhizobium sp. M0778
TTTCGGCCCAGACACCCGGCTGTCCCCACCTCTTATTGCATCACCTGTTCTTAGCGCGCGCTTATCACCACCACAACATCCGGGGCGGGTTGGGCATTCTTGCCCCCACCCCCCCCGGCGATTTCGTAGCCCATGGTCGAGAAGCCGTATTCGGCATGATAGGAGCCGGGCGCGCCCGCCTGCCATAGCTTGTGCAATTCGCCGGGCAAGCCGCCGGCGGCATGGAGCAGTACCACGCCGGAGCCCATGGCGCGCTGTACGGCGCCGATCACCTGCGCGTCGGACGGATAGGCGGCATTGGTCGACGCCGTCACCTTGCCGGCATCCGCCTGCCAGTCCTTCTTGCCGCTGATCGCATTGTCGGTCCAGCCAGAAGGAGCTTTCCAGCCTTTCAGCGCCGCACCGAGTTCGGCGAGCCCTTCAGCCGCATCGGCGACCAGCGGCAGCGCCTGGTGCTTTCCGGCATCGAAAGGCTGGACGTTGAGCCCGATCATGGTCTTGCCGGAATTCTTGAACAACGCCCAGGAGCCAGTGGTGAAATCCTGCAGCCTGGTGCCGACGGCAAGCACGACGTCGGCCTCTTCGGCCAGCCTGTTGGCAGCCGAAGTGCCGGTAACGCCGACCGCCGCCATGTTCAGCGGATGATCGTCGGGCAGCGAGGATTTGCCGCCTTGCGTCTCGCACACCGGAATGCCAGCGTCTTGCGCCAGCTTCGCCAATTCATCCGACGCTTGCGAATAGAGCACGCCACCGCCGGCAATCACCAATGGCTTCTTCGCGCTCTTCAGCGCCGCCACTGCAGCTGCTAACTCTTGGCGGTCCGGGCGCGCTCGCCGCTGGGTCCAGAGCCGCTCGGCAAAGAAACTCTCGGGATAATCATAGGCCTCGGCCTGCACGTCCTGGCACAGCGCCAGCGTTACCGGGCCACACTCAGCCGGATCGGTCAGCACCTGCATGGCGCGGTTGAGCGCCGGCATGATCTGCTCCGGCCGGGTGATGCGGTCGAAATAGCGCGACACCGGCCTGAGGCAGTCATTGACCGTCGCCGTACCGTCGGAAAAATCCTCGGCTTGCTGCAGGACGGGATCGGGAATGCGATTGGCGAAGACGTCGCCGGGCAGAAACAGGACAGGCAACCTGTTTACATGCGCAAGTGCTGCCGCCGTCACCATATTCAGCGCGCCAGGGCCGATCGAACTGGTCGCCGCCATGAAGCGGCGGCGGAAATTGGACTTGGCATAGGCGATCGCCGCATGCGCCATCGCTTGCTCGTTATGGGCACGGAACGTCGGCAATTCGTCGCGGACCTGGTAGAGCGCCTCGCCGACGCCGGCGACATTGCCGTGGCCGAAGATTGCCCAGACGCCGCCGAAGATCGGCACTTTCTTGCCGTCGATCTCGGCCATCTGTTGGGCAAGAAAGCGGGTCAGCGCCTGCGCCATCGTCAGGCGGATTGTCTTGGTCATGTCGTTTTCCTCCGCAGTCCTTATGCCGCGCCTTCTTATGCTGCTTTGCGGCCGCGCACGGCAAGCCATGCCTCGGTCAGCCTCTCGAAGCGCGACGCCATGTCGGCAACCGCCTCATCGTCCGACATCTTGCCGGCAAGCCATTGTTCGGCCGCGTTGATGAAGATGGTACGGCCGACAGCGAAACCCTTGACGATGGGCGCCTTGGCGGTGGCGGCGAAGGCCGCTTCCAATTCGTCCTGCGGTGCTTCCAAACCCAGCAGTACAATCCCGCGGCACCACGGATCGTTCTTCAGGATCACCGCCTCGATCTTTGCCCATGCGCCGGTCGATGCCTGCGGTTCGAGCTTCCACCAGTCGGGCTTGATGCCGAGTGCGTAGAGTTCCTCAAGCGCCCGCGGGATGGTCATGTCGTCGAGCTTGCCGTGCTTGCCGGCTATGATCTCGACCAGAAGTTCTCTCCCCACTTTCCGCGCGGCCTCGAACAAAGCGCGCAGTTTCTGCTGCTGTTCGCTCTTCAGCGCCGCGGGATCGTCGGGATGATAGAAGCACAGGCATTTGATGCAGTGGTCGACCGGCCATTCGGTCAGTTGCGAGCCTATGTCTTGCGAGAACTCGAAGCGAAGCGGCCGCGAACCCGGCAACTCGACCGGCCGGCCGAGCCAGGCGAAGGAATGGTGGGCGAATTCGAACATCGCCTCGCGCCCGTATTTTTCGTCGAGCAGCATGCCATAGCCGCCGCGGCCAGCCGCGACCTTTGCCGCAGCCTTGACCGTCAGCACCTTGAAAGCCGGGATTCGCGACGGATCGGCGCCGGCCTTTGCCGCGACGTCCTCCAGCTGGACGCGGTGGTCGCAGGCGAACGCCATCAGAGAGGGGATGTCGCGCCGGCGCGTGGTCGCCCAATGGATGTGGTTGATCGCCTCGTCCTTGCGCAGCGCCAGATGCTTGCTGCCGTTTTTCAGGAAGAACTGCAATTCCTCGAAAGTCGGGTATTCAGGTGCGCAGAGCAGCCGCGATACGGCAAAGGCGCCGCAGGCATTGGCCCAGGTCGCGGCCGTCGCCAGGCTTTCCTCGCCGAGCCAGCCGCGCAGGAAGCCCGACATGAAAGCGTCGCCGGCGCCGAGCACATTGTAGACCTCGATCGGAAACCCCTTGCCGACGATACCGTCCTCGAGATCGTCGCTGATCGGCCCGTCATAGACGATGCAGCCCATGGCACCGCGCTTCAGCACTATGGTCGCCGTCGACAGCGAGCGGATGGTTTTCAGCGCGCTCAGGCAATCGTCTGCGCCGGAGGCGATCATGATCTCCTCTTCGGTGCCGACGATGAGATCGCAGTCGGGCAGCACCGTCTTCAACTGCGCCGAGACGCGGTCGGATTTCACATAGCGCTCGAAGCCTTCGGCATGGCCGGCGAGGCCCCACAGGTTAGGGCGGTAGTCGATGTCGAACACCACCTTGCCGCCCTTGGCCTTCATGACACGGATCGCCTTGCGTTGCGCGGCGTCGCTGTTGGGCCGTGAAAAATGCGTGCCGGTGACGACGACCGCGCGTGCTGAAGCAATGAAGGCCTCATCGATATCGTCTTCCGAAAGCGCCATGTCGGCGCAATCGCTGCGATAGAAGATCATCGGCGAGACGCCCTCATCCTCGACCGACAGCAGCACCAGGGCGGTCAGCCGCTCCGGATCGGTCTTGAGGCCTTGGACCGAAACGCCCTCGCGGGTCAGCTGCTCGCGGATGAAGCGGCCCATCTGCTCATTGCCGACGCGGGTGAGCAACGCCGAGCGCAGGCCGAGCCTGGCAGTGCCGACCGCGATATTGGCTGGACAGCCGCCGACCGACTTGGCAAGCGAAGTAATGTCCTCGAGGCGCGAGCCGATCTGCTGGCCATAGAGATCGACGGAAGCGCGGCCGATCGTGATGATGTCGAGCGGCGCATGTCTCGCTTCCACGGCTTCGCCCATTCGAACCTCCCATCGGCTTTGTTGTCTTGGGTAACACGCGCGAGCGGCAGCGTGGCGCCGGTAATATGAAATAATAATTCCAATCCATAGTCAATATGGAACGAGCATTCCCAAGGCCGAAAAGTGCTCTGCAAAGGCCGGCGCGGTGAGAAACTTTGAAGTCAGACGAACGTCAAGCGTCTGCCGCTGAAACCAGCTGATTTACCAAGGAAGCGGGCCGTCATCGTTGAAGTACCCGGCGGTCGGGCCATTGGCGTCCAGGGTCGCCAGGTGAATGACGATCTCGGCTGCCTGCTGCACCGTGCGCTGACCTTTATACCCGTTGAGATCGGTGGCGGTATAGCCGGGCGCCGCGGCGTTGACCTTGATGCCCTGGAGCGCGAGCTCCCTGGCGAAGCCCACGGTGATGGCGTTCAAGGCTGTCTTGGAGCTGCCGTAGCCCATCATATTGACGGCGTGATTCGCGGTGGCGGGATCGAGCGCCCGGCCGATGGACCCGGTGGAGCTGCTCACCATCACGATACGGGCAGCAGGTGCTGCCAGCAGCAGCGGCAGGAATGCCTGTGTCACGCGGATCGGGCCGAAGACATTGACGTCGTAGGTGGCCTGGATGTCGGCGATCCGCTGCTGGCTCGGCGGCAGGTCGTAATTGATGGCGACGCCGGCGTTGTTCACCAGCACGTCGAGGCAGGGGCTGGCCTGCCCGAGCGCCTTGGCTGCCGCCTTCACACTGTCATCCCTCGTGACGTCCAGCTCAAGCCACTCTGCGTCGAGGCCTTCCGCGCACAATGCCTGCGCCGCCGCCATGCCGCGTTCGGCGCTCCTGGCGCCGAGCCAGACCTTGAAGCCCATGGTCGCCAGTCGCCGGGCGATTTCGCGGCCTATACCCTTGTTGGCGCCGGTCACCAGCGCGGTCTTCGAAGTCGTCATTTCGGTGTCTCCATTTTTCTTGTGGAAGACCCACAAATGGCGCGAGGCAGCGGGCGCCGCGCGCCGGAAATTCTCA
This sequence comes from Mesorhizobium sp. M0778, assembly GCF_040320105.1. Lineage (NCBI taxonomy): Bacteria > Pseudomonadati > Pseudomonadota > Alphaproteobacteria > Hyphomicrobiales > Phyllobacteriaceae > Mesorhizobium > Mesorhizobium sp. M0778. The sequence continues at coordinate 4,443 of NZ_JAMYPA010000027.1, forward strand.
GGCTCTTGCCTAATCCTCTCACGCTGTTGCGCGGCCAGCGTGAATGCGCGATGCTGGCGCAATGAACGAGGCGCTGCAGGAGTTGATCGAGATCGCCGGCCGCCATGCGCGCGGGCGACGAACAAGAACGGCGGTTCCCCGCGTTTCGATCGGCCGCAGCGAAGTCGCCACGGCACCATTGCCGGGTGTGTGGGGGTCGGGGATCTTATTCGTATTGCAGGGCGCAAAGACGGTCCTGATCGGCTCCCGGGCTCTTCGTTACAACCCGGCCAGCTATTTCATCTACACTGTCGAGACGCCCACTATCAGCCAGATAGTCGAAGCGAGCGCGGCGCGTCCTTATCTGGCCATTGGCTTGACCCTTGACCTGCAAGCCGTCGCCGCGCTCCTCGTCGAGCACGCGCCAGCCCTCGGTGGCGACAGTTTCTTCTCCACCACTCCCGTTGATGACGATCTGCTCGACGCGTTGCGTCGAATGATGCGGTTGCTTGACCGGCCAGCGGAGATTCCCGTGCTCGCGACCATGCTCGAGCGGGAGATGCTGTTTCGGCTCCTGCAAGGCCCCCAGGGCGGAAAGCTTCGTGAACTTGCGCGCGCCGATGGCCATCTGTCCCGGATCGGCAGGGCGATCGCCTGGATCCGTTCGCACCCCCATCAGCCGGTCCGGGTCGGCGATCTGGCCGAGATCGCCCATATGAGCAGTGCTGCGTTTTATCGTCACTTCAAGGCGGCGACGGCCATGAGCCCAATCCAGTATCAAAAGCAAATCCGCTTGCTGGAAGCCCGCCATCTGCTGATTGCTCAGCCGGGCAACGTGGCGCGTGTCGCCTTCGCTGTCGGCTATGAGAGTGCTTCCCAGTTCAGCCGGGAGTATGCCCGCCAGTTCGGGTCGCCGCCTGCCCGCGACGCAGCGCGGCTTTTGGCAGAAGGCGAAACGGCAATAGAGGTGATCTAGGCCTTGCGCTTGCGGCCGCTATCGCGCCGCTTCTCGCCGACGGCAACGGTCAGCGCCATGGCCAAAGCCATCGTCGCCGACAGCGAGCGGAAGCCGGCGAAATCGGCCTCGGCGACCTCGAACCAGACCCTGGCGAATTGGGCGAGCGGCGAAAAAGAGCTGTCGGTGATCGCCACGATCGGCACGCCTTGCTCCGAAATGACGCGCGCCTCCTCGATGGTGGCAGGGGCATAGGGCGAAAAGCTGATGGCGATGACGGCATCCCTTGGAGAGGCAAAGCCGATCATCTCCGCGTTCAGGCCGGCGGCCGATTCGATCAGCTGGTTGCGGATCTTGAGCTTGCCCAACGCATAGGCGATATAGGAGGCGACCGGGTAGGAGCGCCGCTTGGCCAGCACATAAATGGTTTCCGCCTTGGCCAGAACGGCGATTGCGTCTTCGAAATGGTCTTCATTCAGCGTGCGCGAAATGTCGTTGAGCGAGGTGCTGGCTGCGGCGACGAAACCGTCGAAAATCGCCCGGTGGCCGGCGCCTTCCTCGGCCTTGGCGCGCAATGCCGCCAGCCTTTCATCGTAGGACGAGTTGCGCTCGCGCAGGCGCTCGCGAAACACCAGCTGCAGGCTGGTGAAACCGTCAAAGCCAAGCTGCTGGGCAAAGCGGATCAGGGTCGAAGGCTGAACACCGGCGGAGGCGGCGATGCTGGCAGCGGTGCCGAAGGCGATATCGTCGGGGTTGTCGAGCGCATAGGCGGCGATCTGGGCGATACGTTTCGGCAGGCTCTGACGCCGCTCCAGGATCGTCGCCCGCAGCGTTTCGAAATCGCGCGGCACCCGTTCGTCCATCGTCGCTCCGCCCAGGCTCATCGTCGGTTCCCTCTGTGCCCCATCATAGCGGGCCTGTGCAAGAACACCATAAAAAATGAGACAAGCGTTCCATTTGCAAACAAAATGGACTAATTCATCCACACAAAATTTGCACACAGGGAGGCAAGCGGATGGTCGGGGTAGGTCTTATCGGCACGGGCTTCATGGGCAAGTGCCACGCCATTGCCTGGAACGCGGTCGGCACCGTCTTTCCCGATGTCGACAAGCCAAGGCTGGTCCATCTGGGCGAGGTCAACGAGGACCTTGCCAAACGCCGTGCCAGCGAATTCGGCTTCGCCAAGGCCTCCGGCGACTGGCGCGCAGTCGTCGACGATCCCGACGTCGATGTCATCTCGTTGACTACGCCGAACCAGTTCCACCCGGAAATGGCCATCGCCATCCTCGAAGCCGGCAAGCATCTGTGGTGTGAAAAACCGATGGCGCCAAGTTTTGCGGAGGCGCAAGCGATGGCTGCGGCCGCGCGGAAATCCGGCAAGGTTGCCGCGCTGGGCTATAACTATATTCAGAACCCGGCGATCCGCCATATCGGCGCGCTGCTCGACGAGAAGATCATCGGCGAGGTCAACCATCTGCGTATCGAGATGGACGAGGACTTCATGGCCGATCCGGAGGCGCTGTTCTTCTGGAAGCACGAGGCGGCGTCCGGTTACGGCGCGCTCGACGATTTCGCCGTGCATCCGCTGTCGCTCATAGCGGTACTGTTCGGCCGCGTCGCCCGAGTCATGTGCGACATGGCCAGGCCCTATGCCGAACGCCGCGTCGCCTCGGGCGGGCGCCGCGCCGTCGAGACCTATGACATCGCCAGCATCCTGATGCATCTCGAAAACGGCATTGCCGGCACGTTGCTGGTCAACCGTTCGGCCTGGGGCCGCAAGGGCCGGATCGCCATCCAGATTTTTGGTTCGAAGGGCTCGATCCTGTACGACCAGGAGCGGATGAACGAGTTCCAGCTCTATCTGACAGCCGACCGACCGACGGAGCAAGGCTATCGGACAGTCCTGGTTGCCCCGCACCACAGGCCTTACGACGCCTTCCTGCCGGCGCCCGGCCACGGCCTTGGCTTTAATGACCTCAAGATCATCGAATGCCGGGAACTGTTGACGCGGCTTGCCGGCAAGCCGGCGCGGATCATCGACTTCGACGAAGGCTTGGAGATCGAGCGCACCGTGCATGCGATGGCGCGCTCGTTCGCGGAACAGCGCTGGATCGCTGTGCGGTAGTAAGCCCGGCGCTGGCTTCCCCTTCTCCCCTTGAGGGTGAAGGTGGCCGAGCGAAGCTCGGTCGGATGAGGGGTGTTGGACGGATCGCTACAGCGAAGAAATAAGCGCTTAAAATCCCTCAATATTTTACGCCGAGTTTCTTCCAGCACCCTCATCCGGCTCGGCGCTGCGTGCCGATCCACCTTCTCCCACAAGGGGAGAAGGAGAAGTGCTCAGGCGGCGCCTGAACGGCTTGATATCATGCTTCGGCGCACCGACCGGCGCCGCTCGACGGCGTCGGCAAGGCCGTGAAGCACCGTCTCGGTGGCTGCCCAGTCGATGCAGCCATCGGTGATGCTCTGGCCATAGACGAGCGGCTTGCCCGGCACGACGTCCTGCCGGCCGGCGACGAGGTTGCTCTCGATCATGACGCCGATGATGCGCTCGTCGCCTGCCGCGACCTGGCCAGCCACGTCAGCCGCCACCCCTGGCTGGTTTTCCGGCTTCTTGCTGCTGTTGGCGTGGCTGACATCGATCATCAGCCGCGGCGCCACGCCGATCCGGCCGAGTTCCGCGCAGGCAGCCGCGACGCTTGTTGCGTCATAATTGGGCTGAATGCCGCCGCGCAGGATGACGTGGCAGTCCTCGTTGCCGGTGGTCGTCGCGATGGCGCTGCGTCCGCCCTTCGTCACCGCCATGAAATGATGCGGTTGGGCGGCCGATTTCACCGCCTCGGCGGCGATCCGCAGATTGCCGTCAGTGCCGTTCTTGAAGCCGACCGGGCAGGACAGGCCCGATGCCAGTTCGCGATGGATCTGGCTCTCGGTCGTGCGCGCGCCGATCGCGCCCCAGGCGACGAGGTCGGCGATATATTGCGGGGTGGCCATGTCGAGGAATTCGGTCGCCGCCGGCAGGCCGAGATTGTTGACGGCGGCGAGCACGTTGCGGGCCATCCGCAGCCCCTTGTCGATGTTGAAGCTGCCGTCCAGGTCGGGATCGTTGATCAGGCCCTTCCAGCCGACCGTCGTGCGCGGCTTCTCGAAATACACCCGCATCACGATCTCCAGCCGGTCCGACAGGCTCTCTCGCAGCGATGCCAAGCGGCTGGCATAGTCTACGGCAGCGGCCGGGTCGTGGATCGAACAGGGGCCGACGACGACCACCAGCCGGTCGTCGGTGCCGGTCAGCACGGCATGGATAGCATTGCGTGACGCGGCAACGGTCCGCGTCGCCGTCAGTGTGCGCGGTATCTCCCGCATCACCTCGTCCGGCGTACTCAATTCCCTTATTTCCTTGACCCGAAGATCGTCTGTGGTGGTCAACACGGCTTTCTGCTCCTGATTGGGAGACCTGCCGGCTGAAACAAAAAAGCCGCCAGGTCTGGCGGCTGTTCGGATCTTGCTGCTACAATCTTCAGATCGAGCGCAATCCTCCCGCCGCCAGCGAGCTGCTAAAGTACCAATAGGTGGCGGTCAGGTTGATCATGAGGCTCATATAGTCGAAGCCGAGGCGATTGTCACGTGTCTGATGATGCTACTGACGTAGTGGCCCAGCATGCAGCGCCGAGCGGGTTCATGCAGTCCAGGGATCGACGAGTTCAATTCCGAAGTCTTCGAAATGCTTCGTGTTACGCGTTGCCAAGGTGAGTTCCTGCGCAATCGCCGTGGCTGCAATCAGGCCGTCCATCGACGACAGACCGCGACCGCGGCGCTTCGCAAGGCCCATCAGGTCGCCCCACGCCAAGGCAACCGGTTCGTCCACCGGAAGAACTCTCTGCTCGAAGCGCTGCGGCAGGTCCCGTGCGAGCCATTCGGCCAGTGCCTCGCGTTTCCGGCCCTCGTCCATGAGGGCGACGCCGCGCCGGATCTCCGCGATCGACACGACGCTAATGAATGAGCGGTCCTCATCAAGCCCGCCCAGCCAGTCCAGAACGCGCACATCCGGCGCCGGCCTTGTCACCTCGGACAGGACATTCGTATCGAGCAGAAGCCTCACAGCGGCAGATCACGCGGTTCGTCGCGCTGGCGCTCAAGGTTGAGATCGGCGCCGCGCAGCGGCGACTCCAGCAGGAACTCCGCAAGCGTACCCTTGCGCGCGGTCTTCCGCTGCCATTCCTCGGCCGAGACGACAACCACGCTTGGCTTACCGTTTCTGGTGATCGTCTGCGGCGAAGATTGCGCGCGCTCGATAACCTCCGAGAGCCGGGCCTTTGCCCCAGCGACCGTCCAGTTAGTATCCTCTCTGGGCGCAGACGGCATTTCGACCTCCCATGACCATTCTGACTATCTTGACTATCTTGACTATATGGGAATGGCGATACGGCGGCAACAGGGAAGGAGAGGGTTTCAGAGCCCGTGTGCCTGAGTGAGGTCGATCGGAACCGATTATGCCGGCTTTGATATTTTGGGCATCTCGGCCACTCATGGCAAACTGCTTCTGACGCAAGGCTACACGGCTGATCCTATTCCGGTGACGCCCCCGCGATGCTCTGGTCGTAGTCGACCAGCGACCCGGTCATGACGCCGGACTGCGGGCTGATCATATAGCTGATCAATCGGGCAAGTTGCGCCGGCTTCACCAATTGGCCCATCGGCTGCGCGGCCTCGGCTTTTTCAAGCCAGTCGTCCGGCGCGTCATGCCATTTCTTCTGCACGATTGCCTCGCCCTCGGTGTCCATCCAGCCGGGCAGCACCGCGTTGCAGCGGATGCGATTGCCGCGATGGGCATTGGCGACATTCTTGGTCAGCGTCGCCAGCGCTCCCTTGCTCGATGAATAGGGCGCCAGGAACGACTGGCCGCAATGCGCCGACATCGACAGTACGTTGACGATCGAGCCCGGTGCCTGGCGCGCCAGCAGATGCGCCACCACGCCCTGCATCAGAAAAAACGGGCCGCGCACATTGGTCTGGAATATCTGGTCGAATAGATCCTCAGAGGTCTCGACCAGTGAGCCGCGAGCCGAGGTGGCGGCGGCGTTGACCAGCGCGTTGACGGTGCCGCAATGGCCAATCGCCGTTTCGACCGCACGCTTGCAGTCGGCGACTTTGGCGACATCGGCGCTGATGAAGATGGCATCGACGCCTGCCCCCTTGAGGATGGCGACAGCCTTGTCGCCCTTCTCCTTCGAGCGGCCGATCAGCGCTAGCGCCCGGCAGCCCTCATCGGCCAGCGCTTCGGCGACGGCAAAGCCGATGCCTTGTGCGCCGCCGGTGACGATGGCGCGTGTTTCGGAATTGCGACCGGCTGAACCGTTCATCGCCTTGCTCCTGTGCTTGATAGTCAGATTGTTTTGTCGAGGCGGACGGTCTTGCCTTCCTTGGCCGATTTCAGCGCCGCATCTGCCAGCCTGAGCGCCACCAGCCCGTCCTTGCCGCTCGGCGCCGCCTTCTTGCCTGACGTCGCTGCCGCGATGAAGGCAGCGATCTCGTTGGCATAAGCGTCGAGATAACGAGTCATGAAGAAATCGTGCAGCGGCGGCCGCGTATAGCCTTTCTCATTGGCGAGTTCGATCGACACCGGCCGCTGGTTCTCGGCCGCAATCATGCCTTTCGAGCCATGCACCTCGATGCGTTGGTCGTAGCCATAGGTGGCTCGGCGCGAGTTGGAGATGACGCATTGCTTGCCGGAGGCAGTTTCGAGGATGACGCTGACGCTGTCGAAGTCGCCGGCCTCGCCGATCTTTTTGTCGACCAGCACCGAAGCGTGCGCGCTGACCGCCACCGGCTCCTCGCCGAGCAGGAAGCGCGCCATGTCGAAATCATGGATGGTCATGTCGCGGAAGATGCCGCCCGAGCGGCCGATATAGTCGAGCGGCGGTGGACCGGGATCGCGCGAGGTGATGGTCACCATTTCGACTGTGCCAATCGCACCGTCGTCGATCGCCTTGCGCACGGCGGCAAAATGCGGATCGAAGCGGCGGTTGAAGCCGACCATCAGGGTGGCGCCGGCCTTGTCGACGACGGCCAGGCATTGTTCCACCCTGCCGGCGTCGAGATCGATCGGCTTCTCGCAGAAGATCGCCTTGCCCGCCCTGGCGAAGCGTTCGATCAGATCGGCATGGGTGTCGGTCGGCGTGCAGATGACGACCGCATCGATATCGCTGGCAGTTTCGATGGCATCGATGCTGCGCACTTCGGCGCCATAGGCAGAGGCCAAATCGGTCGCCGCCTTCTCGAAGGCGTCGGCAACCGCAACCAGCCTGGCCTGCGGGTTGGAGCCCACCGCACGGGCGTGGACCTTGCCGATACGGCCGGCACCGAGAAGAGCAAAGCGAAGCATGAAGAATTTCCTTTGAGAATGGTTGGAAAGAGAAGGCGTGTCAGCCCCCGTAACACGACGTTGGCCTTACGCCGCAAGTTCCGCCTGCCCGGTCTTGGCGCCGGTGATGTACGAGACGATATCGTTGCCATCGGTATCTTGCTTGCGCAAATTGGCGACGATGCGGCCGCGCCGGAAAACGACGATGCGGTCGACCAGATCGAACACCTGACGCATGTTGTGAGAGATCAGGATCAGCGGCTCGCCATTTTCCTTCAGCGTGCGGATGATGTTTTCGACCTGCATCGTCTCCTGCACGCCGAGCGCCGCCGTCGGCTCATCCATGATGATGAGCTTGGAAGCAAAGGTCGCGGTTCTGGCAATCGCCACGCACTGGCGCTGGCCGCCCGACATGTGGCGGATGGTGTTGGAAAGGTTGGGGATCTTGACCGCTGTGCGGACCAGGGCTGCTTCGGTCGCCTTGCGCATGAACTTGCGGTCGAGGATCGAGAAGGGCCCAAGATTGAACAGCACTCTTTCACGGCCGAGGAACAGGTTCGACGGCACGTCGAGGTCGTCGGCGAGCGCTAGGTTCTGGAACACCGTCTCGATGCCCGCCTCGCGGGCTTCGATCGGCCCGGCGAAATTCACTTCCTTGCCGTCGAACGACATCCTGCCGCTGGTTCGCTGCTCGACGCCGGTGATCTGGCGCACGAAGGTCGATTTGCCGGCACCGTTGTCGCCCATGATGGCGACATGCTCGCCCTTGCGCAGCTCGAAGTTGGCACCCTCCAGCGCATGGACGCCGCCATAATACTTGGTCAGGTTTTCGGTTTTCAGGACGATGTCCGACATGATCAAGCCCTCATTGCCCGCAGGCGTTGGCGCCACTGGTCGAGAACGACTGCGCCGACGATGATCACGCCCTTGACCATCTCCTGATAATAGGCGTCGAGGCGCAAAAAGGTGAAGCCGGAGATGATGACGCCGAAGATCAGCGAGCCGATCACCGTCCCGATAATCGAGCCGCGGCCGCCCGACAGCGACACGCCACCGATAACCGCCATGGCGATCGCATCGAGCTCGTACATCACACCCATGCCGGCCTGGGCAGTGAGATTCTTCGAGCTCAACACCACGGCGGCGAGCGCGGCAAGGATGCCGGCAATGACGTAGACGAGGATCTTGTGGTTGGCGATGTTGATGCCGGACATGCGCGCGGCATCCTCATTGGAGCCGATTGCATAACAGTGCTTGCCATATTTGGTGTAGCTCAGGATCAGCTGGAACAGCACCGCCAGCGAAATGAAAATGATGACCGGCATCAGCCCCTTGCCGATGGCGGCGAAACTCTCGGTCGGAAACGAGATCGGCTGCCCCTTCGACCACCATTTGGCGATGCCGCGCGCGGTGACCATCATGCCAAGCGTGGCGATGAACGGCGGGATGCGCGTGTAGGCGATCAAGGCACCGTTGACCAGGCCGGCCAGCAGGCCGCAGCCGATTGCGACGAGCACCGGCACGATCACCGGCAGGTCGGTCCAGCCCTGGGCAATGAACATCGCCTTGGGGTTCGGGTTGCCGTTGACCGTCGCCACTTGGGCGAAGCTCATGGCTATCATCGCCGTGGCGCCGACGATCGAACCCGAGGACAGGTCGATGCCGCCGGTAATGATCACCTGCGTCACGCCGATGGCAATGATACCGACGATCGACACCTGCAGGATGATGATCTGCAGGCGCGCTTCGTTGAAGATCGCATCGATATTGTCGCGGGTATTGAACAGGAAGCTGTCGCCCAGGAAAACCCGGCCGATCAGCTCGAAAGCGCCGACCAGGATGACGAGCGCCAGGAAGACGTTGAATTCGGCCGGCCATGCGCGCCGCTTCGCATCATAGCTGAGCCCGCCGACGCCGTGAGATGTCTGTGCCAATCGTGCTTCCTCCGTCAGCCACGGTCTCCACCCGGCGCTGTTCAGGCCGAGGGGGAAAAAGCGGAGCGGCGCTGTCTTACTTTGGCGCGCCGCTCCGTATCGGACAGGTCCGCCTCAGTTCTTCTTCAGGAACTTGTCGATATTTGCCGGCGTGACCAGCTGGAACGGGATGTAGACCTTGTGCTCGACCTTCTCGCCCTTCGCTAGCTTGAGCGCAGCATCAAGCGCGCCAGCGCCCTGGCCGGCTGCGTCCTGGAACACCGTCGCATCGAGGTCGCCCGCCTGCATCGCCGCTAGCGCGTCCTGGGTAGCGTCGACGCCGCCGACGACAACCGACTTCATGTCGATATTGGCGGCCTTCATCGCCTGGATAGCGCCGATGGCGCTCTCGTCATTGTTGGCGATGACGCCGTCGAACGGCTTGCCGGTCGACAGCCAGTTGGTCATCAGGTTCTGCGCTTCTTCGCGCTTCCAGTTCGACGTCTGCTTGTCGATGATCTTGATGAAGCTGCAATCCGGCGTGGCAATCACATCATCGATGTCCTTGGTGCGCTGCACCGCGGCCTGGTTCGACAGCTCGCCCATGATCACATAGACATTGGCCTCTTTCTTGCCGGCTTCCTTGAACAGGCGGCAGACCTCCTTGGTCTCGAGCGTGCCAGAATCGGCTTCGTTCGAGGCGACGAAAGCCTGGTTTTCCGGCAGCGTGTCGACGTTGACCGGCTCGCGATTGACATAGACCAGCGGAATTTTGGCAGCGGCGGCTGCGTCCGACATCGCTTGGGTGGCCGAGGTGTCGACCGGGTTGACGATGATTGCGTCGACGCCCGAGGCGGCGAAGTTCTTGATCTGGTCGAGCTGCTTGGCGACGTCGTTCTGCGCGTCTTCCACCTGCAGCTCGACGCCGTCCATGCCCTTGGCCTGCTCGATCATGCCGTTGCGCAGCACGGTGAGAAAATTGTCGTCGAACAACGCCATCGACACGCCGATCTTGGCAGCAAAGGCGGACGAACTCATTAGCGCCGCGAACGCGACGCCCAAAAGCAGTTTTTTCATTTTATTTCTCCTCCACATTGGTGTCCGGCTGCACCGATCTACCCGGAATCCCCGATCTCGCAGGGAATTCTCTCCCGATTGCCATTTTAGTTCCGGAAGGCATTTGCCTGAAACAGATCTTCCGGAACGAAAGAACCAAAATGCTCAGTTGGTGAAATATTTATTCCATTTCGCGTGGGCGTCAAGCGAGATTTCGCCATGAGGAATGGATTTTCGGCATTTCGAGCTCTTTTAGACGAACGCTCAGGCAAGCCAGGCCTGAAAGCGTTCTGATAGATTACATCATGTCTGCCGCCAATGACCGCGACGTCAGATGTTTTCCGGCAGATAAATGTCGAAGGGCAGAAAGGTCTGACCCGGCGCATTCGCGGCGCCGGTCTCGATGGCATGCGCCATCAGCCCGACAAGCTCGCGGCAAAGCGCTGCCAGAGGCGTCGAGATCACCATCGTCAGGAAATTATCCGCCAGCGCCGCGCGGGAGTCAGGCGTGATCTCGTTGCAGACGACCGCTGGCATCTCTGCCGGCTTTGCCTCCCTCAGCGCCGAGATCGCGCCTTCCATGCCGCCACCGGCGACATAGCAGCCGGCAAGATCGGGGTGGCGGGCCAGAAGCTCGATCATTGCATCATGCGTGATCTGGTTCGCTTCCAGATTGACCAACGTCTCAAGGAGAGTGAATTCCGGCGCTTGCTCGCGAAAAAAGGAGCGAAAACCGATCTCGCGAAGCTCGTGGCCGTGGAAGCGATGGCTGCCGACGAAGAGGGCGACCTTGCCAGGTCTCTTCGCGGCCTTCGAGATCATCCAGGCAGCGGTGCGGCCAACCTTGCGATTGTCGAGGCCGACATAGCCCTCGCGAATGCCGGACGCAAAGTCGGAAAGCAGGGAGAACACCGGTACGCCGTTGGCTTTGAGCGCCTCGACGGCCACCGTCAGCGTCGGGTGATCAGGCCCGACCAAGGCGACGGCCCTGGATTTGGCTGCCAGCTTGCGCATCCGCTCGACGATCTCATCCGGCGCCAGCGAATCGGCGAAGTCGATGGTCGCCACGCCTCGAAAGCGCGGCGACTGCGATACTGCCAGTTCAAGTTCGCGGGCAAATTCGCTGTAGAAGACGTCTTCCCGCCGCAACAGCAGAAATCCGAGGCGATACTCCGGCAATTCATGGCGCATCCGCTGCTTGATCAATCCGGCCGCGTGATAGCCGATGCTGGTCGCGGCGTCATAGACGCGGCGCGCGGTTTCCTCGCGCACCGGCAAGCGGTTGTTCAGCACCCGGTCGACGGTGGCAACGCTGACCCCCGAAATGCGTGCCAGGTCGGTGATCGTCGGCCGTTTCGCCATCGCTGCCTCGCTCCAACTATCCGACTCTTTTAAACCATTCTGATGGAAAATGATAGAAACTATCTTTGTGATATTGAGTCTATCAGCGCTCGGCGTTATTTTGAACACTGACCGAATATGATCGAGGCCTCCGCCATGGTGGATATTGGACTCCAAACCGGGAACACAACCTCAGCAGCAGCGTCCCAACGCGACTACAGCCTGGTCGGCCGCGACGCGAAGCTTGCCGTCGAGAGCGGGCTGGCGGCGGCCGAGTGGTATCACACCGACGTGCCGCGCAAGCAGATGAAGGAGCTGATGCAGCGCTCCGACGGCCCGGCGATCCGCGATACCATCATCTGGCTCGGCGCCATGATCCTCAGCGGCGCGGGCGCCGCCTTGTTCTGGGGCAGCTGGTGGTGCGTGCCGTTCTTCTTCGTCTATGGCGTCCTCTACGGTTCCTCCACCGATTCACGCTGGCACGAATGCGGCCACGGCACCGCCTTCAGGACGCAGTGGATGAACGACGTGGTCTATCAGATCGCCTGCTTCATGATCATGCGCAACCCGGTGACGTGGCGCTGGAGCCACACGCGCCACCATACCGATACCATCATCGTCGGCCGCGATCCGGAGATCTCGGTCATGCGCCCGCCCGATCTGCTGCGCGTCGTGCTCAATTTCGTCGGCATTCTCGATGCCTGGCATGCGATGAGCGACATGCTGCGCAATGCGGCCGGCATCATCAGTCCGGCCGAAAGAACCTTCATTCCCGACCAGGAGCAGCCGAAGGCAATCCGCATTGCTCGCATCTGGACGGCGATCTATGCCGCGACGGTCGCGCTGGCGCTTCTTACCGGCTCGTTCCTGCCGCTGATGCTGGTCGGGCTGCCCAGGCTTTACGGTGCCTGGCATCATGTCATGGTCGGCCTGCTGCAGCATGGCGGCCTGGCTGAAAACGTCACCGATCACCGGCTGAACAGCCGCACCGTCTACATGAACCCGATAAGCCGTTTCATCTACTGGAACATGAACTACCACGTCGAGCATCACATGTTCCCCATGGTGCCCTACCATGCGCTGCCCAGGCTGCATGAGCTGATCAAGCACGATCTGCCGGCGCCGACACCGTCCATCCTGGCCGGCTATCGCGAGATGATACCGGCTTTCCTGCGCCAGCTGCGCAATGAGGATTATTTCATCAAGCGCGAACTGCCGCCGACGGCGAGGCCCTATCGCGAGGATTTCCACAACGATAACGCTGCTGTTGCGGTGGCTGCTGAATGACAAGCCTACGCCGGGGCACCAAGAATCGGGGAAGGCGCAAATGAGCGACTGGGTCGAGGCTTGTGACGCCGAGGACATCGACGAGGAGGATGTGATGCGGTTCGACCATGGCGGTCGCACCTTCGCCATCTACCGCAGCCCCGAGGACGGGTATTTCGCCACCGACGGGCTTTGCACGCATGAGAAGGTGCATCTGGCCGACGGGCTGGTGATGGACGATATCATCGAATGCCCGAAGCATAATGGCCGCTTCAATTACAAGACTGGGGCTGCCAGGGGCGCGCCGGTCTGCGTCGATCTCAGGACCTATCCGGTCAAAGTCGACGCCGGCAAAGTCCTTGTCCGGATCGGTTGATGATGACGAAGGGAATGGTCATCATTGGCGCCGGCGAATGCGGCGGGCGCGCCGCCCTTGCGCTGCGCGAGCTCGGCTATGATGGCCCGGTGACGTTGGTCGGCGACGAGCCGCATCTGCCCTATGAGCGGCCACCGCTGTCGAAAGACGCGATGGTCGCCGACGCGCCCCTGATCAAGGCGATCGCCAGTGAGGCGGTCCTGGCCGAAAGATCGATCAGGCATATCCATTCGGTTCAGGCGATGGCGATCGACCGCGTGGCGCATGTCGTGCGCCTGTCGGACGGCTCGGTCCTGGCCTACGACAAGCTCCTGCTGGCGACAGGGTCGCTGCCGCGCAAGCTGCCGATTCCGGGCCTTGGCGGGCGCTGCGTCTATCTGCGGACCTTCAACGACGCACTGGCCATTCGCGCTCATCTCAGCGCCGGAAATCGCGTCGCCATCATCGGCGGCGGCTTCATCGGTCTCGAGCTCGCCACGGCGGCACGCAGGCTCGGCGCCACTGTTGCCGTTATCGAGGCGCAGCCGCGCATTCTGATGCGCGGCGTGCCGGCCGAGATCGCGCAGGTTATCCATCAGGCGCATGAAGCCGAAGGCGTAAAAATCCTGTGCGGCGAGGGCATCGACGCCATTGCCGATGACGGCGCCGAAGTGCGCATCGTGCTTGCCGGTGGACACGACATTGTCGCCGATCTTGCCGTGATCGGCATCGGCGCCGTGCCGGTGACCGGACTTGCCGCGGAGGCAGGGCTGACGATTGACAATGGTATCGCCGTCGACGCCGAGCTTCGCACCAGCGACCCCGACATCTTTGCCGCCGGCGATTGCTGCTCGTTTCCGCTCGCCATCTATGGCGGCCGGCGAGTGCGGCTGGAAGCCTGGCGCAATGCGCAGGAGCAGGGCGCGCTTGCGGCCAGGAACATGCTTGGCGCCGGCGAGGCCCACGCGGCGGTGCCATGGTTCTGGTCGGATCAGTACGGCCTGACCTTGCAGATCGCCGGCCTGTCGGACGAAGGCCGCAGCATTGTGCGTCGCGAGCTCGGCGACGGCGCCTTCATCCTGTTCCATCTCGCCGAGGACGGCAGGCTGGTTGCGGCAAGTGGCATCGGCCCCGGCAACGCGGTCGCCCGCGACATAAGGCTGGCCGAGATGCTGATCGCGAAAAGGGCAAAGCCGGCGCCGGAAGCGCTAGGCTCGCAAACGATCAAGCTGAAGTCGCTGCTGGCGACATGAGCCAGCGCGGGTTCCAGAGCCATTTGAAAGAACTTGCGGAGCGCTTGCCGTTCTGGTGGTGACAATCCTGCACCTGATGGCGGGAGACGACCCTGAGCGGTCGTTCCTGCCCGCGATGGAAACGTCTCATGAGGGTTGGAACGGGGTCGTTCGCGCGACTTTGCGCCGAAAGGTTGCCATGAGGCGAATGATCCGATCTCGATCCCAGATGTCAGCTAAGCGCTTGCCGTCACGGCCGAGACGACCCCTTCCAGCCAACCGAGTTTCAGATGTAACCGAATTTCCTCCTTCTGAAATCGCAGCGCGACCCTCTCTCCTCAGTAGACGGGCTGACCACAGCCCGCCGCCCTGCCCGTATACGGCCGGGGCTCTGTGAAAAGAGGCTATCATGACGCCTCCAGTCCAGTGTGTTCTCCGTGTTATGCACCTGGTCATCGCCCGATCCCTTAGGGCCGCAGCGCAACGGCGTGAGCTGGCTCAACTTAGCGACCGCCAGCTACGCGATGCCGGAATCGATCCCGCATTGGCAGGCCGTGGCAAGGCGGCCGCCGTCGATAGAACCAGCCTGCTTCGACTGCCGACCCTGTCGTCCGGCTGAGCGAGTTGATAGAGGAGCTAGCGATGGCCGGTCTCTCCACCGCGATCGGCGCAGAAGTCGGAGAGGTGTGCCTGCTCGGGGCAATGTTCGCTGGACTGATCCTCATCTCAGCTCCGAGAACGCGCTTCGTTCAGAGTCCGATCTCTGACTTGCCGGGCGCTCAGCGTCCGGTCGTCTTTCAAAGCAGTTCCAGGCGCCGAACTGGACGCTTTGAGATCGTCGGAACTGAACTCGACCTTCCCGGCATATCCCGGCCGAGCGATGGAACCCGCGCAAGCTACTTACAACGTCCGAGCCACCCTTGAGCGATCGCTCACGCCTTCAGTCGCGTATAGACGGCGCGCGTTGCCAGTGTTTCTTGCTGTCCGGGACGCGTGAAATAGAGCTCAATGATGTGGCGATCGTTGTTCTCGATTTTGATTACAGTGCGCATGCCGACCTGCTTGCCGACTGTTTCTTCGCCCGCCACGCCCTGGTCGGTAAAGGTGCCGGACATGCTGATCGGCCTTTGATCCCCCGAATTAGGGACGCCTTTAAAATACATCATGGTTGTGTTGACAGGATCGATCGTGACCCACTCGTAACGTCCGTCCATGATGCTGTAGCCGAGCCATCCTTTGCGCCAGACCGGCGCTCCATCCAGCGTTCCCTCCATTATGTCTTCGATGTAACGGCCGCCCGCCAACCACTGACGATGGCTAATGAGATCGTCCGTCACGAGCGGCGGCTGATCGGGGCTACGGCCGAGTGTGCCGTAGAAGCTCATCTGGACGCGCCAGGTGCCGATCATTGGCGCCAGGACCTCATGCCCCGGGCCCGGCAATCCACGGCGAAGCCAATTCGGCAACTCCGACTGGGTCGGGGGCTCGGCTGCAGCCGAGCTGCCTTGAGCCAATGCGCCGAAAGGAATGGGGAGGACGAACGCAACGACGAATAGGGCAACGTGTAGTGTCTTGATCATACTTTATCTCCAGCTCATCGCTCGCCCGGGAATTGCTATGACGCGCTCAGTTGGGGCAATCGTTGCGAATTTTGTCGGGTGAACTCGTGGATACTCATCTCATACCTCTCCGTCATTCGATGCTGACCAGCGTTTCACCACCGGAAACTTCGATAACGGCGCCGGTCACGAAGTCATTGGCCATCAGGAAAAGTGCGGCCTTGCCGATATCGTCGATTTTTCCGACGCGTCCTGCCGGGAAGCGCTGACGCACCAGCGCGAAAAACGCCGCGCGCTTCGCCTGCGGCATGCCGGCCCACATTTCGCTGTCTATGACGCCTGGTCGGATTGTGTTGACGCGGATCGGACCGAGTTCGAGCGCAAGGGCTCGCGTCAGCGCCTCCAGACCAGCAAAGGCGACCATCATCATCGATGCGCCCATGCGAGGCTTGGTCACCAAGCCACCGGTCGTGAATGTGATCGAACCACCTTTCGGCATCCTAGGCGCTGCGTGCTGCGCGCAAGACCAACTGCCCAAGAGCTTGCCGTGCAGAACGGCCTGCGCGTTGGCCATCGTCTGGGAGAGGAAGGGACCTCCCGGACTCGGCGGGGTCGCGGTGATGAGAAGGTGGTCGAGCGTCCCTAGTGTTTCGAACATTTGCTCGACCGCTGTATCATCGGTCATGTCCAGCGACTGGAACGTGATCGAACCGTGGACCCTTTGCTCTGCAACCATTCTCGCTGAAGGGCGCCGCCCGAGCGCAATGACGTCGGCGCCTGCTTGACAGGCTGCGCGGGCCGCACCCATGCCCATGCCGCTTGTCCCGCCGACGATCACGACACGCTGATTCGAAAGAGACTGCTCGTCACCGTTCATCCTGGATCTCTGCCGCTGGCATACGGACTCAGCATCTCCAGCCACTGCGTCTCCATGTCGCCCGGTTCGAGCTCACCAGCATCTACGACGAAGCTCTGGACATAGGCTTCGCCGAAGTGGCTCTTGAGTGCATCGATACTGCGCCAGACCTCGTAGATAACGATGAGATCGGGGTCGGTCCGATCTCGATGGATGTGGAATTGAAGACAGCTGGCTTCCGATCTCGTCGCTTGGAGATCTTTAAGCATACGGGCGACAAGCGCGGAGCCTTGGCCGGGAGTGGCGCGATGCTTAGCGATAACGCAATAGGGCGTGTCTTCGCCAGCGGTTGGTCGAGGAAGATCAGGCAACGTCAGCGCCATGTGGTACTCCTGCCGGAACGGCCGACCGAAGTGGTTGCGGCCATTGAAATTGGCAGATGCTGGTATGGCGTTGCTATGGCAGAAACGACTGAATATTTGACCGTTTGTCGCGCGTATTTTCCGTATTACACGCGGTCGCAACAGGAGCGTATCTGCGGCTGGTCGAAACAGCCTCGCATGAACCCGATCAGGATTCTGTTCCGCTCACACGCAGCCCTGAATCTCGGATAGCGCCGGGTGAGACACCCATGAAGCGTTTGAACGCCCTGCTGAAGGACGCATCGGACTCATATCCCAACTCCGATGCGATCTGTGACTGCGACATATATCCGTTACGCAACCAGGATGCCGCCAGCCGAAGCCTCCATTGCAGGAGATAGCGGGCGGGGGATACCGACAACAGGCTCTTGAACCGCTGCGAGAACCTCGATCGCGACAGCCCGGACAATGCAGCCAGGCGATCGACTGGCCAGTCTTCCCCAGGGGAGCGATGGATTCTTGCAAGCGCCGACCCGATTTGTGGATCCTGCACGGCCGCCAGCCAACCAGTCAGATCGTCGGAACATGTCTCGACCCAGGTTCTGATTACTTGCGTCATGACAATATCGGCAAGGCGCGCCATTATCGTTGCCGAGCCGATTCTTTGCCCTTCAGCCTCGCGCGCCATCATCGCAATGAGGCTTGGTAGGTCAGTATCGCCATGCTCGGCATGCCGGATGTGCATCACAGAAGGTAGCAGTTCCAGCAGCGGATTTGCTGTCGGGCCCTCAAAGCCGATCGTACAGCATGCGATCAACGATCGCGCGCCGCCGCCGCCAGACTTCAACTCGTAAGTTCCGTTCCCGATCAACGCTGGTTTGACATCGGCGAGCGGCAAGGTTCGCCGTTTTGGCCGATCGGACATAGTGTGCTCTGTTCCGTGGGGAAGAAGAAGCACATCGCCGTTTTCGAGCAGCAGCGGCGGCAAGCCCTTGGCTTGTATCCAGCAATGACCCTCGAGCATCGCATGAAAACGTACACCCTCCCTGAACGGCACGGCGATGCCCCAGGGCGCCGTCAACTCGCTGCGGCCATATCTCGCATGGGCAAGGCGTAGATCGCGCAGCACCTCGCTCAACAAATCATTCTCGGCCGGCTGGTAGCCCATCGTTGCACGCCCTAAACCGGGCCGATCAATGGACCTAAGCGGATCACTCATCTGCACTCCTTTGCCCCAACTTCGCATACGCTTATGCATCCCGTTACCTCTCTTAGTAGGCAACCGAACGGAGACCTATTACGGATCCAGATTCCGCAAGAGATCTGACAATGGAAATGGGATTCTGCTGGCGGCGTTCGCTTAGGGATGCGCCGGACTTTTTTCAACAATATCCACCCCTTGCTGCCCATCAGATCGCGCGCGCGACAAAGCTGTTCCCCAGCCGGGGGCGATCCCTTGAAAGGATCGACGGGTTCGAAGCCACAGAGTTCAAGCAGATAGGCGATTTCCTGGCGCAGGCTCCACCGCAGACCTTCACCGCTAAAACAGCGCCTTCAGCTCCGGCAGCTTGTCGTTGACTAGCCAGCCATAGTAATTTTCCTCAGGCAGCTTTTCCGGCTCGCCCGCAGCGCGGCGCTTGTCGTTCTCGGCCTTCAGCGCATAGGCACGCTGTTCCGGATTGCCGACATTGTAGAGCGTCGACGTGATGCCGGGATTGCCTGAGATGTCGAAGCCGGCAATGCTTTTATAGGCGTCGATCGACTTCCGGATCGTTGCCGCGACATAAGGCAGGGTCAGGTCAGGATCCATGATGGTCTTGTAGACCGCGTTCGGGTCGCCGACGTCGAGCTCCGGCAGGCCGGAAACCTTGTGCACGAGATCGCTCATCTGCAGTGCCGTCAGCGGATTGAGCTGGCCAAGACCAAAAGTCTGGCCGGCATAATAGGGCTGGAAGAAAGTCGCGCCGAAGCGGTCGTTGGGAAAGCTCTCGCCGTTGACGGTCTTGCCGCGGAACGACCGGTTCCACACCTGCTCGCGGCATTCCCAGAGTTCGTAACTGTCCGATTTGCCCGCGCACTTGGCAAATTGCGGCCGTTGCACGAAATCGGTGATGTCTTCGCCTTCATAGGCGAAGGAGAGTTTGCTCGACAGATACGAGATCGCCTTGACGTAGTAGGTCTGCAGCCGGTCGTAGGCATCGACATTGTAGGTGTGCTCGCCGACGATGGCGCCGACGATATGCATCGGGTCGATGCCATAGGCCGCGGCTGCCTGCATGATCTTGCCACGCAGCTCGGCATCGTTCTGGAGCAGCGCAAACACTTTGCGGTATTTCGCCTGGAAGGTGGTGTTGGTCGCCTGGGTGCGCCGGCTGGATGCGCCCGGTATGTCGGGCTGCTCGGTGTTGCGGTTGCCGGGCGGCACCATGGTTGCCGCTTGCGCGGCGAACATGGCTGCCGCCAGCGTCAGCCCGAGAATGACGAGGATCAGTTTTTTCATGCGCCGCCGCCCAAATAGTCGCCGGGCAAACTAGGTAATGCTCCAACGGGAGTCGAGAGACGCCTGCACCCGACGGGACGAAAGCTCGCCGGATGCTTCCATTTGGCCACACATCGGAAATGCCGGGCTGAATTTGGCGGAGACCGGGAGCAATTCCCCGGCCTCTTTGAGGATGAAGCGTCTCCTACAGGATGAAACGCGACAAATCCGTGTTTCTGGAGAGGTCGCCGACATGCTTCTCCACATAGGCGGCATCGACGGTCACGGAGGTGCCGTTGCGGTCCGGTGCGTCATAGGAGATCTCGTCCAGCACCCGTTCCATCACCGTCTGCAGCCGCCTGGCGCCGATGTTCTCGACGCTGGCGTTGAGGTCAACAGCGATGCCGGCCAACGAGTCGATCGCGTCATCGGTGAAGACCAGGTCGACTCCCTCGGTCTTCATCAGTGCGATATACTGCTTGATCAGGCTGGCTTCGGTCTCGGTGAGGATGCGGACGAAATCGTCCTTCTCCAGCGCCCGCAGCTCGACACGGATCGGCAGGCGGCCCTGCAATTCCGGCAGCAAGTCGGATGGCTTGGCGACGTGGAACGCACCTGAAGCGATGAACAGGATGTGGTCGGTCTTCACCGGTCCGTATTTGGTCGCAACCGTGGTGCCTTCGACCAGCGGCAGCAGGTCGCGCTGCACGCCCTCGCGCGAAACACCGGCACCGATGCCGCCTTCGCGCGAGGCGATCTTGTCGATCTCGTCGAGGAAGACAATGCCGTCATTCTCGGTCGATTCGAGTGCCCTGCGCACCACCTCGTCCTGGTCGAGCAACTTGTCGGACTCGTCGCTGATCAACAGCCCGTAGGACTCTTTAACGGTCGTCTTGCGCATCTTGGTTTTCTTGCCGCCCATCGCTTTCGACAGCATGTCGTTGATGTTGAGCACGCCGATATTGGCGCCCGGCATGCCGGGGATCTCGAAGCCGGGCATGCCGCCATTGCCGGTATCGGCCACTTCGATCTCGATCTCCTTGTCGTCAAGCTCGCCGTCGCGCAGCTTCTTGCGGAAACTGTCACGGGTGGCCGGACTCGCCGTCTTGCCGACGAGCGCTTCAAGCACCCTTTCCTCGGCGTTGATGTGGGCACGCGCCTCGACGTCCTCACGCATCTTCTCGCGCACCAGCCCGATGGCGATCTCGACCAGATCGCGGATGATCTGCTCGACATCGCGGCCGACATAGCCGACCTCCGTAAACTTGGTGGCTTCGACCTTGACGAAAGGCGCACCGGCAAGGCGCGCCAAGCGGCGAGAAATCTCGGTCTTGCCGACACCGGTCGGGCCGATCATCAGGATGTTCTTCGGCATCACCTCTTCGCGCATCTGGCCCTCGAGCTGCTGGCGGCGCCAGCGGTTGCGCAAGGCAATCGCCACGGCACGCTTGGCGTCTTTCTGGCCGATGATGAAGCGGTCGAGTTCCGAAACGATTTCGCGGGGAGAGAAGGTGCTCATGTCACTAAATTCCACTTTGCCACTGCCGAATGGACTCGAACGGATGCAGCAGCATGATCACGTTGAGTGTCAGATTGTCCCGGATGAGATAGCCGACACCGAATTCGAAGATGAGGGCGAGGGTTACGATCACCCATATAGGAAGCCTTCGCGCCATGACAAACCCCAGCACCATGGCCAGCGTGTCCGACACCGAATTGATGACGCTGTCGCCATAATAGTCGAGCGAGATCGTGCCGGCGCGATAGCGATCGATGATGAAAGGGCTGTTCTCGAGCAGCTCCCAGCCGCCCTCTATCACCACCGCAAAGGCCAGCCTGAGCCCGATCGGCGAGCGCGGGAAAAGAAACCACGCCAGCGCATAGAACAGGAAGCCGTGAATGATGTGCGAGAAGCTGTACCAGTCGGAGATATGCTGGGAATTCTCGGAGCTCTGCACGATGCCGTGCCACAGCTTGACGTAGCCGCAGGTGCAAATCGGCGTCCGCCCCATGCCGTAGAGGACCCCTGCCTGGAATATGACCAGACCGAGAACCAACAGAAGCCCCATTCGCCAACTGTCTTCGTAGGCCGAGACGGTTTTGTCGCTGGATACGCTCATGCTGCTATTGCCCCTCTTCTGCGTCACCCTGTTCGGCATCACCCTCTGGGGCATCAATCGCCATCAGCACGGCATCGCCATATTCCGACTTCCTGCGATCGATAGCCCTGAAACCGGCTTTTTCATAGGCACGGATAGCCCGTGCATTGGCCGGGTCCGGGTCGATGATGACGCGCGGCGCACCTTCCTCGAAAAGCTGCTCGACGAACTGCCGGACGATCGCCGAGCCGTGGCCGGTCCCGACAAGCTCCGGCACGCCGATCGACAGATCGATGCCGAGCGTGCCGAACGGCTGGTCGCTATAGGGATGACCGTCCTCCAGATGCGGATCGTAGCTCTGCAAATAGCCGATGGGTTTGCCGTCGAGCTCGATAATCAGCGGCTCGACCGAAATGCTGTCGATATGCTCGCGGATCTCCGCGCTCTCGGTCTCTGGGTCGTTCCACCATTCGGTGACATGCGGCTCGGCAAGCCAGCCGGCGATCATCGGCAGGTCCCTCTCGGTCACCGGCCGAAAACCGTAGCGGAGGCTCCGCTCAGGCGGCATCGAGGGTTTCGACGACGAAGCTGTTGTTGGTGTAGACGCAAATGTCGGACGCGATCTGCATCGCCTTGCGGGCGATCTCCTCGGCGTCCTTATCGGTATCCATCAGGGCGCGGGCCGCGGCCAGCGCGTAGTTGCCGCCGGAGCCGATGGCCATCACGCCAAATTCGGGCTCCAGCACGTCGCCGGTGCCGGTCAGCGCCAGCGACACCGACCTGTCGGCCACCAGCATCATTGCTTCCAGCCGGCGCAAATAGCGGTCGGTGCGCCAGTCCTTGGCGAGCTCGACGCAGGCGCGTGTCAGCTGGTCGGGATATTGTTCGAGCTTGGCTTCGAGCCGCTCCAGCAGCGTGAAGGCATCGGCGGTGGCGCCGGCGAAGCCGGCAATGACGTTGCCGCCCTTGCCGATGCGGCGCACCTTCTTGGCGTTGCCCTTCATGATGGTCTGGCCGAGGCTGACCTGGCCGTCGCCGGCGATCACCACTTTGCCGCCCTTGCGCACGGTTAGGATGGTCGTGGCATGCATGGTCAGTTCATTAGACATTTTCTGCTCCGGTCAGCACCGATCCCATCAAGGCGATTGGCGCGTTACGAGTGACTTGATCGGCCATATGTATGCATAGGCCAGACGATTGCAAACCGGCCATCCACCGGGCCGGATAGTGCTCCGCAGCGGTAACTGGCAATCGCCGGATCATGCTGCTAGAAGGCTTTCGTTTTCAGGCATGTGAACGCCTGAATCGTGCAAATCTGAGACAAGGATGAGGTCATGGTGCCCCGTTCCGCCGAGATAAGCCGCAAGACCAAGGAAACCGACATCTCCGTGTCGGTTCAGGTCGACGGCTCGGGCAAATCCGACATTTCGACGGGCGTCGGCTTCTTCGACCATATGCTGGACCAGTTATCGCGCCATTCGCTGATCGACATGACGGTGAAGGCCAAGGGCGACCTGCACATAGACGACCACCACACGGTCGAGGATACTGGTATCGCGCTTGGGCAGGCGCTGGCCAAGGCATTGGGCGAGCGGCGCGGCATCATGCGCTATGCTTCGATCGATCTCGCCATGGACGAGACGCTGACGCGGGCGGCGATCGACGTCTCCGGCCGGCCTTTTCTGGTCTGGAATGTTTCGTTCTCATCGCCGAAGATCGGTACGTTCGACACCGAGCTGGTGCGCGAATTCTTCCACGCGCTGGCGCAGAATGCCGGCATCACGCTGCATGTCACCAATCATTACGGCGCCAACAACCACCACATTGCCGAGACCTGCTTCAAGGCCGTGGCGCGTGCGCTGCGTTCGGCGCTCGAGCGCGACCCGCGCCAGCCGGACGCGGTTCCCTCCACCAAGGGATCCCTGAAAGGGTAGCGCCATGGCCATCTATGTCGCGATGGAACCGCCAGGCCGCAGCGAAAGGGTGGACACCACCTTTGTCCGTGACGGCTTTGCCTGGCTCGGCTTCCTATTGCCGCCGCTGTGGCTGGCCTGGCACCGGCTGTGGGTCGAGGCGGCATTGGCCTTTGTCGCCATGGGCCTGCTTTCGATGCTGGGCGAAAGCCTGGGCCTGGAAAGCGCAGGCTCGCTTTTGTCCCTCCTTGTCATGCTCTTTGTCGGACTGGAAGGGCAGGCCCTGCGGATCGCAGCACTGCGCCGCCGTGGCTGGCGTGAATGGGGTGTCGTCGAGGCCGACAGGCTCGACGATGCCGACATTCGCTACGCGTTGGAAACCGATGCGGATTCGAATGCACGGTCCCCCGCACAGCGCATCGTCCCGGACGCAGCACTTGCCCGGCCGACGCCGATGGGCATGGCACTGGGGCTGACCCATATTCCGGGAAAGCGCTGAGATGCGGGTCGCGATCATCGATTACGGGTCGGGCAATCTGCGCTCGGCCACCAAGGCCTTCGAGCGTGCCGCTCATGAAGCCGGCATTGCCGCCGCGATTGAACTCACAGCCGATGCCGAGCGGGTCAGGACCGCCGACCGCATCGTCCTGCCCGGCGTTGGCGCCTATGCCGATTGCGCCGCTGGACTGCGCGCTGTGGCCGGCATGTGGGAAGCGGTCGAGGAGGTCGCGATCGTCAAGGGACGGCCGTTCCTAGGCATCTGCGTCGGCATGCAGCTGATGTCGGAGCGAGGCTTGGAGAAAACGGTTACGAAAGGGTTTGGCTGGATCGCCGGCGACGTCAAGGAGATCACGCCGGCCGATCCGACACTGAAGATCCCGCAGATCGGCTGGAACACGATTGACCTGAAGCGCAAGCATCCGCTGTTTTCCGGCATTGCGACGGGCGGGAAGGGGCTGCACGCCTACTTCGTCCACTCCTACCATCTCGATGCACGGAAGGAGGACGAGGTGCTGGCGGTCGCCGACTACGGTGGCCCGGTGACGGCCGCTGTCGCCCGCGGCAATCTCGCCGGAACGCAATTCCACCCCGAGAAGAGCCAGGCGCTCGGCCTCGCTTTGATCACCAACTTCCTGCAATGGAGGCCCTAGGTCATGAGCAAGAAGGGCTATTGGATGGCGATGGTCGATGTCCGCGACCCCGAGGTCTACAAGCAGTACATCGAGGCCAATGCCGCGGCTTTTGCGAAATACGGCGCGAAGTTTCCCGTGCGCGCCGGACGGTATACCAGCCCGGAAGGGCCGACAGGCAATCGCCACGTGCTGGTGGAATTCGAATCCTACGAGACGGCGATCGCCTGCTACGGCTCGCCTGAATACCAGGAGGCCTTGAAGTACAGGCTCGCCGGCTCGACCGGCCACTTTGTCATCGTCGAAGGCGCCTGAAGGTGATCCTGTTTCCGGCGATAGACCTCAAGGACGGCAAATGCGTGCGCCTCAAGCATGGCGACATGGCGACCGCGACGGTCTACAATGACGATCCCGCCGCTCAGGCGCGCGCCTTCGAAGAGCAGGGCTTCGAATGGCTGCACGTCGTCGACCTCAACGGCGCCTTCAAGGGCCAGAGCGTCAACAGCGCGGCAGTCGGCGCCATCCTCAAGGCGACGAACAACCCGGTGCAGCTCGGCGGCGGCATCCGCACTCTGGCGCAGATCGAGGACTGGCTCGACCGTGGGCTGGCCCGCGTCATTCTTGGCACTGTGGCGGTGCGCGATCCGGATCTGGTCAGGCAGGCTTGCAAGGCATTCCCGGGCAAGATCGCCGTCGGCATCGACGCCAAGGGCGGCAAGGTCGCGGTCGAAGGCTGGGCGGAGGCCTCGAGCCTCGGCGTCATCGAACTGGCGAGGAAATTCGAGGGCGCCGGCGTTGCTGCCATCATCTACACCGACATTGATCGAGACGGGGTGCTGACCGGCATCAACTGGGACGCCACCATCGATCTCGCCGAGGCGGTTTCGATCCCGGTCATCGCCTCGGGCGGGCTCGCCTCGATCGCCGACATTGTGCGCATGACCATGCCCGATGCGCGGAAGCTCGAAGGCGCGATCTCCGGCCGCGCGCTCTACGACGGCCGCATCGACCCGGCCGAGGCACTGGCGATCCTGCGTGGCAAACCGATGGCAGGGGCGTCATCATGAAAGTCTCGATTATCCTCGCCCCCTATGACAGCGGGCACCATCATGAAGGGTGCGGCCAGGGGCCGGACGCCATCATTGGCGGTGGGCTCGTCGAAGCTCTGACCGTGGCCGGCCATGACGTCGCCGTCGAAGATATCGGCAAGGTGGGAGACGAGCAGGGGCGCGAAATCGCAACCGGCTTCGCCGTCTGCAACGCCGTCGCGGCCAAGGTCGGCCTCGCCCGCGACGGAGGAGGCTTCCCCATTGTCCTTGCTGGAAATTGCCTGACCGCCGCCGGTGCGGTTGCCGGTGAAGACGCGGATTCGATTATCTGGATCGATCAGCATGGCGATCTCAACACGCCAGAGACGTCCGCCTACGGCTTTCTCGACGGCATGGCGCTGGCGGCGACACTCGGGCTCTGCTGGCGTCCGATGGCGGCAGCAATTCCGGGATTCCGGCCGATGGACCCGGCGCACTGCATGCTGGTCGATGCCCGCGACCTCGATCCCGACGAAAAGCGCCTGCTGGAAACTTTGCCGATCGTGCGCGCCGAATGTGCCGGTGCGCTCGATATGGTGGGAAAGCTCACAGCGGCAGGGGCTGTTCGGGGACATCTGCATCTGGACCTGGATGTCCTCGATCCGGATGTGCTGCAGGTGAACCGCTACACGCATCCGGGCGGTCCGAGTCCGGAACAGCTGCGGCAGCTTGCCTGCGGGCTGGCCAGATCCATCCCGATCGTGGGCGTGACGCTCTCGGCCTACGATCCGGCCTTTGATTCCCAGTCCGAGGTTCCGTCCGTCGTCGGCCAGCTGCTTGTCGACTTTCTTGCGGCGATCGAGAGGATCTGATGCTGAAAGCCCGCGTCATCCCCTGTCTCGACGTCAAGAACGGTCGCGTCGTCAAGGGCGTCAATTTCGTCGACCTGGTCGATGCCGGCGATCCCGTCGAAGCGGCAAAAGCCTATGACGCGGCCGGCGCCGACGAGCTCTGCTTTCTCGACATCACTGCCTCGTCGGAAAACCGCGAGACCATCTTCGATGTCATTACCCGAACGGCCGAACAATGTTTCATGCCGCTGACTGTCGGTGGTGGCGTCCGCCAGGTCGCCGACATCAGGAAGCTGCTTCTGGCCGGCGCCGACAAGGTGTCGATCAATACGGCGGCGGTGAAAACCCCAAATTTTGTCGCCGAGGCTGCCGACAAGTTTGGCAACCAGTGCATCGTCGTCGCCATCGACGCCAAGAAAGTGTCCGCTGCGGGCGAGGCTGATCGCTGGGAGATCTTCACCCATGGCGGCCGCGAGAAGACCGGCATCGATGCCGTCGAGTTCGCTCGGCGGATCGTCGATCTCGGCGCCGGCGAGATCCTGTTGACGTCGATGGACCGCGACGGCACCAAGGCCGGCTACGACATAGCGCTTACCCGCGCGGTCGCCGACGCCGTACGCGTGCCGGTCATCGCTTCCGGTGGCGTCGGCACGCTCGATCACATGGTCGAAGGCATTCGCGACGGCCATGCGGGCGCGGTGCTGGCAGCCTCGATCTTCCATTTCGGCACCTACAGCATCGCCGAAGCCAAGATGCATATGGCTCAGGCCGGACTGCCGATGCGGCTGGACTCGCCGGGTAATCGGTCCTAGAGCCTTTCCGGCTAAGAAGAGGCTGTAAACGCCGTTATGACCGAGTTCTCACTCTCCGATCTGGAGAAGATCATTGGCGAACGCGCACGTTCCGGCGATCCGGATTCGTGGACGGCCAAGCTCTTTCAGCGCGGCATGAGCAAGGCAGCGCAGAAACTCGGCGAAGAGGCGGTCGAAACGGTGATCGCAGCCGTCAGCGCCGACCGGGACGCGCTTGTTTCGGAAAGCGCCGATCTCATCTATCATTGGCTTGTCGTTCTCGGCATAGCGGACATTCCGCTGAGCGATGTGCTCAACGAGCTTGAACGCCGCACCGGTCGTTCGGGCATCGCCGAAAAGGCGTCTCGGCTGGACCGGGGCTGATCGCTGCGGAGGAACTCGATGGACCAGCTCGCTCCTACCGAGAAGTATTCACCCTATCGGTTCTTCTCGGCGGAGCAATGGTCGCGGTTCCGCGCCGATACGCCGATGACGCTCACCGAGGACGAGGTCCGTCGTCTGCGGTCGCTGAACGATCCGGTCGATCTCCACGAGGTCGAGCGCATCTACCTTTCGATGTCGCGGCTGTTGTCGGCCCATGTCGAAGCCAGTCAACTCCTGTTCAGGCAACGCCAGGTTTTTTTCAACGCGCTGGACGTGGCCAAGACACCGTTCATCATCGGCATTGCCGGTTCCGTGGCGGTTGGCAAATCGACCACGGCGCGCGTGCTAAAGGAGCTGCTGGCGCGCTGGCCGTCGAGTCCCAAGGTCGATCTGGTCACCACCGACGGTTTCCTGCTGCCGAACGAAGTCCTGCGCCGCAACAATCTGATGGAGCGCAAGGGCTTTCCCGACAGCTACGACGTCGGCGCGCTGCTGCGTTTCCTGTCCGGCATCAAATCGGCGCAGCGCAACGTCCGCGCGCCGGTCTATTCGCACCTGACCTATGACGTTATCCCGGGCGAGTTCCAGACCATCGACAGGCCTGACATCCTGATCTTCGAGGGCATCAATGTCCTGCAACCTGGCAAGCTGCCGAAGGACGGCAAGATCGTGCCTTTCCTGTCAGATTTCTTCGACTTCGCCATCTATATCGATGCCGAGGAGGCGCTTATCCATCACTGGTATATCGCCCGCTTCATGCGGCTGCGCGAAACCGCCTTCCGCGACCCAGCCTCCTTCTTCCACCGCTATTCGCAACTTTCCGAGGATGCGGCCCGCGCCATCGCCGAGGGCCTGTGGACCAACATCAACCTGAAGAACTTGCGCGAGAATATATTGCCGACCCGCGCCCGCGCCGATCTCATCCTGCGCAAGGGCGCCAATCATCTGGTCGAGGAAGTGGCGCTCCGAAAACTGTGAAATCCCGATTCATTCCTTAAAGTCATCTTAACCCCGTCTTCCTATTGTCAGGCCTGATCTGCGGGCTCGGCAAACAATGAATGCGCCATTCCTAAATATTGATCGGCCGGCAGCGGACCGCGTCGCACATCCGGGCAGCGGCGCCGCCACGATTGCCCTGATCGTGCCGGTCCACAATGAGGAAGGCGCGATTGCCCCGTTCCTGAAGGCGGTGTGCGAAAGCACCGCTCCGCTGAAGGACAATGGCGTTGCCCTCGAGTTCATCTTCGTCAACGACGGCAGCAGCGATACGACGCTCGAAAAGCTGATCGAAGCCCAACAAGCAGACCCTCGCATCCACATAATCGACCTTTCACGCAATTTCGGCAAGGAAGCCGCGATGACCGCGGGCCTCGACAGCTGCGATGCCGATGCCGCGATCCCGATGGACGTCGATATGCAGGATCCGCCGCATGTCATCCCCTTGCTTGTGGAAAAGTGGCGCGAGGGGTTCGAGGTTGTTCTTGCCAAGCGAGCCAACCGGTCGAGCGACAGCTTTCTCAAGCAGCGCTCCGCCTCGATGTTCTACCGCGTTCACAACTGGATCGCGCAGCAGAAGATCCCGCACGATGTCGGCGACTTCCGTTTGATCGACCGTCAGGTCATCCAGGCGCTGCGGTCTTTGCCCGAACGCCGTCGTTTCATGAAGGGCCTGTTCGCCTGGGTCGGGTTCCGCACCGCAAGCGTCGAATATGTCCGCGATCAGCGGATCGCCGGCCAGTCGAAATTCTCCGGCTGGAAGCTGTGGAACTTCGCGCTCGAAGGCATCACCAGCTTCTCCACCGCTCCGCTTGAAATCTGGACCTATGTCGGCGCGACGATTTCCGCGCTGTCGTTCCTCTACGGCCTGCTGATCGTCGCCAAGACAATGCTCTTTGGCGTTGATGTGCCCGGCTACGCCTCGCTGCTGGTCAGCGTTCTTTTTCTTGGCGGCATCCAGTTGCTCGGCATCGGCATCATCGGACAATACCTCGGCAGGGTCTACGCCGAGATCAAGCAGCGTCCGATCTACATTGTGCGCCGCAAATATGAGGGAATGAGCTAATGGAGCTCGACGCCTACCGACAGATGGCCGCCACCGAAGACGAGCATTGGTGGTTCTGCGGGCGTCGCGCCATCGCAGAGGCGGTCATTCGCAGCATCGACCTGCCCGAAAAGGCGCGCATCGTCGAGATCGGCGCCGGCACCGGCGGCAACATCCGGATGCTGGAGCAGTTCGGCACCGTGACGGCAGTCGAGATGAGCGATCTCGCACGCAGGATTGCCTGGGAAAAGACCGGCCGCGACTTCCTTGCCGGACATCTGCCGGACAACATTCCTGTCACGCCGCAAAGCTGCGACCTGGTTTGCCTGTTCGACGTGCTGGAACATGTCGCCGAAGACGAGGCATCGCTTGCCGCGATCCGCCAGATGCTGAAACCAGCCGGCAGCGTCATCCTTACGGTGCCCGCACACCAATGGTTGTGGAGCACGCATGATGTGGGGCTGCATCATATGCGGCGCTATTCACGCAATCTGCTGCGTGAACGAATTGAAAGGGCTGGTTTCAGGATCGACCGGCTGAGCTACACAAATGCCGCACTCTTTCCTGTAGCGGCACTGGCACGGCTGGTGGATAGGTTGCGCAAGCCCGCCTTGCCAGCCGGCCATGCAACGCCGTCGAAACCACTGAATGCGGCGATGAAGGCAGTGTTTTCGGCGGAAGGCCGCATCATACCAAATGCAAGCCTGCCCTTCGGTGTTTCGCTGCTGGCGGTATTCCGCAAGGACGACGCCGTCGAAACCGGTCGCCTCGACGAGAAATTGGCAGCTTGACCGCGCAATGGGCACCGGTTCGTATCGTCGACTATCGCGCTTTGCGCTAATTGGCATTGCGTCGACGCTGATCTATGCCGTTTGTGCTCTCCTGCTGTCGCGTGGGCAGGCGACGGCGGCCCTGCCGGCGGCGCTCACATCGTTTGCGGCCTACGCCGTTGCCGCGCTGTTTTCTTACACCGGGCATAAATATTTCACCTTCACCTCGGGCGGCAGCCACGCGATGGAACTGCCCCGCTTTCTCCTGCTCACCGCTTCCGGCCTCGCTGTCGCAATCGCCCTGCCGGGGCTTTTGACCCAGATGCTCGGCGTCCCTGCCGCAGTCCCGATCCTGCTTACCTGCATTGCCGTGCCGGTCATCAACTATGTCGTCCTCGGACGCTGGGTGTTTCGTGGTCTCTAGCGCGCGATCCCTCAGTGAACTGCTGCCCGGTGCCAACCGTTTCTCGCCGTTTGCGGGCGTGGCGGGCGCCCCGTTGCTGCTGGCCTGCCTGGTCGTCATATACGCCGTCTGGCTGACAACAATTGCGATACCGACCAATGTCGACGTGTCATGGCTTCTGGTCGTCTGTGATCGGCTGCTTGGCGGAGAGCGGCTCAACACCGACATCATGGAGACCAACCCACCTTTCTCGATCTGGCTCTACATGCCGTTCATGCTCCTGGAAAAGCTCACCGGCATACGTGCGGAATTCTGGCTGACGCTTGGTGTCGTTTGCCTGAGCCTGGCCAGTCTTTTCGTTTCTGTCCGCATTCTCGCGCGCGATGAACCGGTTTACCGGCAGCCCCATGCGTTCTGGGCAGCAGCGGCGGCCCTGGGCTGGGTTCTCTGTTTCATGCCGGATCAATTCGGCCAACGCGAGCACTTCGCGTTGATTGCCATTCTGCCTTGGGTGGCGTTGCAATGCACACGTCAGCGGAACCCGGATTTCAGCGCCGGCTCGCGCCTGGAGCACATGGTCGCGGGCTTCGGCGCGGCGATCGTGGTCATGGTCAAGCCGCCCTATTTTGCGCTGGCCTTCATGTTGCCGTCACTCTGTCTTGCGGTTGAAAGGCGGTCGCTGAAACCGCTCTTCGTCGTGGAGAACCTGCTTGGCGCTACGATCGTGGCCGCCTATGTCGCGTCCATCGCGCTCTTCGACCGTGCTTATTTAAGCGAAGTCCTGCCCTTGGTCAGCGAGGTCTATCTTCCGTTGAGGGCCTCTACCGCCGATATGCTGGCGAACTGGCCGAAAGTGGTGCTGCTTCTGGCCGCCGCTACCGTGCTTGCGGCCGGCGGCCTGAGGCAGACGAACTGGGACGTCAGGATTCCGCTTCTGACCGCACTGGGGTTCATTCCGGCCTTCATCGTCATGGGCAAGGGTTGGCCCAATCACGCCCTGGCGATGGTCGTTGTTGCAACACTTGCATTTGGCATCCAGCTTCTGCGGTTCGGCACATTCCGCAGTGCAGGCTTCATTCGCAAGGCCGCCCTGATCTTCGGCTGCGTGCTGGTGCTGCAACTAGCGGTCAGGGCACAGTACGCGGCGCTGACGACGGACAACGGCCCGATCGGGCGCTCTGTCGCCGCGATCCGCGCAACGGTCGAAACCCCGACCATCATGTCGATCGCCGACCGGATGCAGGTTGCCCATCCCCTCGCCAGGCTGGTCGACGGCAGGTTCATATCACGCCATCCGAGCGCCTGGGCGGTCTCCAACGCTGACACGCTCGCCCGCGCCACCGGCGATCTCGAACGGAGACGGGAACTTGAAAGCATCCGAGATCGGGTGATCGGCGAATACGCCGCCGAGATATCAGCGAAGAAGCCCGATGTCGTGCTGTCAGGCTCGCCCGCGCGGACAGCCCTGATGCTGCAGGACAAGCGGATCGGAGCCGCCTTGGCCGACTATCGTCTGCTGCACCACGAGCCGGAAATCACTGTCTATCTGCGTTACACGGCGCCTGCGCCGCTCCAAACCAATTGAGCAGAGGCTCCCGGAAGACCATGGCACGGCTGGATCCAATCGCTCCGCTGGACGACGTATGGCTCGAGCTCGAGAGCCTCGGTGCAACATCATGAGCGTCTCGAACGACATTGACGGCTTGAGCCGGTGGCGCGGCCGGAATATCGCGGCGGCGCTGCTTCCTAGCCGCAATGTCCTGGCCATTGCCGCAGTCACCGTGTTCTCCATCGTCTGGCAGCGGCGTTGGGGGACTGTTCCCGATACTAGCTGGCTGATCACGGTATGCGAGCGGATGCTCTCCGGTGAGCGGCTTTACTCGCAGATCCACGAGACCAACCCTCCATTCAGCGTATGGCTCTATCTGCCGCCAGTGGCTGTGGCCAGATTGCTGGGCGCCGCCCCGGAAATCCTGGTTGAGGCCTGGACATACCTTGCCGTGCTTATCGGACTTTCGCTCTCGGGCGTGATCGTCAAGCGCGGGGGTTTCACCGAAACTGCATCACTGTTTGCACTGGGGCCAGCGTTTTGCGCAATGCTGGTGATCTTCCCCGGCAACGCCTTCAGCGAGCGAGAGCATATCGGCATGGCGCTTTTCATGCCGCTGCTTGCGCTTCACGCCTGGCGTGCGCGCAGAGATGCAGCCGCCCAACCAGGCCCGGGGATCGCCGTACTCGCCGGCCTGTCGGGCAGCATTTTGCTGCTGGTCAAGCCCTACTATGCGATCATGGTGTTGGCGCCAGCGCTGGTCGTTGCAGTGCGCCGGCGCAGCCTGAAATCGATCTTCGCCCTGGAACACTGGGTCATTGGCGGCATCTGCATTGTCTATCTCGGCGCGGTCACGCTGATCCATCCGGAATTCCTGCGCGACATCTATCCCCTCTTGGCGGATGTTTATGGAAAGCTCGGCATCTTTTGGCCCATCGTGATCGGCCACGGTTTCGCGTGGTGTTTCCTCGTCTTCCTGATTTGGTGGCTGTGGCCGGCCGGGCGGTTTCCAGAGCTGGCGGCGGTAGCGCTGGCTGCATCGATCGCCGGCATGTTTCCCCTGTTCTACCAAGCGAAAGGCTGGTCTTATCATGCCTATCCCGCGATCTTTTGCGCCGTGGCAGCCATTTTGTGCCTGCTGGCAGTGCCCAGGATCGTGCGGCAGCCGTCGAAGCTGTTGGCGTTCGTGACGGCGCCTTCGCGAGCTTGGGCACTGGCGGGGGTGGCAATCGCTTTCTTGCCATACTGGAGCACCCAGAAACCGGGGCCGGCGCTGGTTGCCGCCATTCGCGCCGCGACCGATCGGCCTACTATTGCGTTGATCAGTTCGGATATGTCCTCGGGACATCCGTTGACCCGCATGATCGATGGGCAGTTCGTTTCGACCCATGTCAGCGATTGGCTCGGAGTGTTCGCGCTTTCCCTGTCCCGGCAGGCAGCCCTTTCCGGTGATACCGCTGAAGCCACGCGTTACCAGGCCATCATGGCGCGTTACGTCGAAAGCAAACGCAAAGAATTCGCGCGTCTGCGCCCGGATATCATTGTCTTCAAGAAAAACAACGCGATGTGGACAAGCCAACTGACAGAGCGTTTTGGCTTTGACGCCATCCTGGCGCACTACCGCATTCTCGTCGAGGACGAGACCGAGCGCATCTATCTGCGCGACGATTATGTCCGGTCGGGCGACCGGCCACCCGAATTGAGCAAGGCCTCGGAAAAACCATGACGCGGCTGGTGGTCGTGGCCGGTCGGCCATTTCCCAGAGCTGGCTGCCGTAGCGCTGGCAGCATCTATTGCCGGCTTGTTCCCGCTGTTCTACCAGGACAAAGGCTGGACGTATCATGCCTACCCATCGATTTTTTACGCTGTAGCGGCTAGTCTTTGCTTGCTGGCCTTGCCGAGAAGCGAGCGGCAATCGGCAGGGCTGCTCTCCCGCCTGGCGGCTCCCCCGCGAGCCTTGGTGTCGCTGGCGATTGTGGCTGCCTTCTTACCGAACTGGGGCACTCAGAAGCCAGGCGCGGTGTTGGTCGCCGTGATACGCGCCGCGACCGATCGACCAAACGTCGCCTTGATCAGTCCAGATATAGACACTGGACATCCACTAAGCCGCATGATCGGCGGCCAGTTCGTTTCGGCCGATCCCAATGACTGGCTTGGAGCGTTTGCAATGGCTCTGTCCCGGCAAGCCACGCTTTCGCGTGACGTCGCCCAAGCCACGCATTACGAGATGATCATGGAGCGTTACGCTGAAAGCAAACGCCAAGAATTTGAGCGTCTGCGCCCTGATATTATTATCTCTACGAAAGTTATCAGGAAAGATGATGGCCCTTGGACAAGCCAACTGATGGAGCGTTTTGGCTTTGACGCGATCCTGGCGCACTATCGCATTCTCGTCGAGGACGAGACCGAGCGCATCTATCTGCGCGACGATTATGTCCGGCCGGGCGACCGGCCACCCGAACAGCCTATTTCGGCATCGTCACCCGACGCAGCGTCAGATTGATGCGGCCGCCGTTCTTGAGCAATGCCGAGGTCGAGGGGTAGATGCGGTCAACGCCGTGAAAGCAGAGGCGGCCTTCGCCGCCGAGCACGACGACGTCGCCGCTCTTCAATCTGAACGATTTGGTGGCGCCGTCGCGCATGGTCTGGCCGACCCGGAACAGGCAATCGTCGCCGAGTGAGGCCGAGACGACAGGCGCGGAGAAATCGCTCTCGTCGCGATCCTGGTGAAGACCCATCTTGGCATCCTGGGAATAGAAATTGACCAGGCAGGCCTCCGGCGGGTGCGCATAGGCAGATACGTCCCGCCACAGTTCGAGCAGCATCTCCGGGATCGGCGGCCATGGCCTTCCGGTCACCGGGTGAGTCGGCTGGTAGCGATAGCCGTGCTCCTTGTCGGTGACCCAGCCCAGCGGGCCGCAATTGGTCATGCGCACGCTCATCTCCTTGCCGGTACGCGGCATCGCCGGCACGAACAGCGGGGCTTCCTGCACGACCTCCCTGATATCTTCCACCAGCACTTCCTGCATGGCGCGCGACAGGTAACCAGGCATATGGCGGACGCCTTTGGGCAGCACGAGCATCGGGTCGCTTGATCCGTTGGTCTGGAAAATCAGAATGCCACCGTCAAACGAAAACGGCGACCCGAAAGCCGCCTCCGGCAGTGGCTGCACATTTCACACCGGCGATCTGGGATCCGAAGCCGATTCGGCTGTCAGTCATCCTCGACCCGGCCACGCATTTTCTTGATCGAGCCGCGCCCGGCTTTGCTCTTCAGCCGTCTTTCGACCGCGCCCTTGGACGGCCTTGTCTTCTTGCGCGGCGGTGGCGGCGGTTCGGCGGCCTTGGCGACCAGTGCCGTCAGCCGCGCCCGGGCGTCCGCCCGGTTCTGCTCCTGCGTGCGGAAGCGTCCGGCTTCGATGACGATGACGCCGTCCTTGGTGGCGCGCTGGCCGGCAAGCTTGATGGTCCGTTCGCGCACACGCTCCGACAGGCCCGGTGCATTGGCAGCATCGAAGCGCAATTGCACCGCCGTCGCCACCTTGTTGACGTTCTGGCCGCCCGGGCCGGACGAACGGATGAAGTCCTCGTGCAGGTCACCCGGATTAATCACCGCATCGTCGGTGATGATGATTTTTTCGTCGGCGTTCATGCCGCAGTCATGGCGCGGCAGGCGAAAAAAGAAAAGGCCCGATCGAAGCCGGGCCTTGAAGCGCGACGGCTATTCAGCCGCTACCTGCATGCGTGGTGCAGCGCCGAGCACGGTTGCGTCGACATGGGCCTCGAACTTTTCGAAATTGTCGACGAACATGCCAACCAGCCTTGCCGCCTGCCGGTCATAGGCGGGCTTGTCGATCCAGGTCGATCTCGGGTCGAGAATGGCGCGGTCGACGCCGGTAACCGTCACCGGCACGTCGAAACCGAAATTGGCGTCGGTCCGGAAGTCGGCCGCTTTCAGCGAGCCGTCGAGTGCTGCCGCAAGCAGCGCCCGCGTTGCCTTGATCGGCATCCGCTTGCCGGTGCCGTAAGCGCCGCCGGTCCAGCCGGTGTTGACCAGCCAGCAATCGACGCCGTGGCGGGCGATGAGCTCGCGCAGCAGATTGCCGTATTCCGACGGATGCCGCGGCATGAACGGTGCGCCGAAGCATGTCGAAAATGTCGCTTCGGGTTCAGTAACGCCTTTCTCGGTCCCCGCCACCTTGGCGGTATAGCCGGAGAGGAAATGGTACATCGCCTGCGCCGGGGTCAGCCGCGCGATCGGCGGCATCACGCCGAACGCGTCGGCGGTCAGCATGATGATATTCTTCGGGTGGTTGGCGCGCCCCGTCTTGCTGGCGTTCGGAATGAAGTGGAGCGGGTAGGCGCAGCGTGTGTTTTCGGTCAGCCCGCCATCGTCGAAATCCGGCACGCGACCGGCGTCGAGCGCGACATTCTCCAGCACCGTGCCGAAGCGCTGGGTGGTGGCGAAGATCTCCGGCTCGGCTTCGGCCGAAAGCTTGATCGTCTTGGCATAGCAGCCGCCTTCGAAATTGAAGATGCCGTGCGGTCCCCAGCCATGCTCGTCATCGCCGACCAGCGTGCGCGACGGGTCGGCCGACAACGTCGTCTTGCCGGTCCCGGAAAGGCCGAAGAAGACGGCCGCGTCGCCGGCGAGTCCTTCATTGGCAGAGCAATGCATCGGCATCACGCCTTTTGCCGGCAGCAGATAGTTGAGCACGGTGAATACCGACTTCTTCATCTCGCCGGCATAGGAGGTACCGCCGATCAACACGATCATGCGCGAAAGATCGACGGCGATCACCGTTTCGCCGCGCGTGCCGTGGCGGGCGGGATCGGCGCGGAACGACGGCAGGTCGATGATCGTCAAATCGGGCACGAAATGCTCGAGTTCGGCGGCTGCCGGCCGGATGAGCAGATTGCGGATGAACAAGGAGTGCCAGGCAAGCTCCGTGATCACCCGGGTCGGCAGCTTCAGCTCCTCGTCGGCGCCGCCGACCAGGTCCTGCACATAAAGGTCCTTTCCAGCCGCATGGGCGCGAAAATCGGCAAGCAGCGTATCGAACTGCCCCGGCGAAATCGCTTTGTTGTTGTCCCACCATACATGCGGCGCGGTGCTTTCGTCGCGCACCACGAATTTGTCCCTGGGCGAGCGGCCGGTGTGCTGCCCGGTTTCGGCGGCAAGCGCGCCATGCGCGGTGAGTCGGGCCTCGCCACGGCGGATTGCCTCCTCGTAGAGCGCGGCCGCGCCGAAATTATAGCGCACCACGCCCGTGGTTCTCAGGCCGATCCGATCGATTGTACATGCAGGATTGCGTTTGCCGGCTTCCGACATGGGTGTCCCTTCTTCGATTTACCGCGTCTTTACCGGCGAATTCCGGAACCCCCATTGCAGGAGCTAAAAACGTCAAAACCAGAAAAGGCGAATGATATCAAATCATTAATCGATTTAAATATTTTGAAAGTTGTTTAAATCGTTTATATGTGCAAAAACACTGATGGTTGCCCAAAGGATTGGCGATGTTCATTCGTCCAATCCATATCGAGGTACAATTGTGGCCGCCGGCATGCCGCGCGTGACAGCGGATAGAGCCTATGCCACATTTTGTACCTAATTTGTCCTGCAAAAGCCCCTTCTCGACGAAAGAAGGGACAGCTCATGAGGGAGCCGCTTGAAATGGCAACAATCGCGCTTGTCGACGACGATCGCAACATTCTGACTTCGGTTTCGATCGCCCTCGAATCCGAGGGTTATCGGGTTGAAACCTACACGGATGGGGCGTCGGCGCTGGAGGGACTGGCGGCGCGCCCGCCGAACCTCGCCATCCTCGACATCAAGATGCCGCGCATGGACGGCATGGAGCTGCTGCGCCGGATGCGCCAGAAATCCGACCTGCCGGTGATCTTCCTGACCTCCAAGGACGACGAGATCGATGAACTGTTCGGCCTCAAGATGGGCGCCGACGACTTCATTCGCAAACCCTTCTCGCAGCGTCTTCTGGTCGAGCGCGTCCGCGCCGTGCTGCGCCGCGCCAGTACCCGCGAGGCGGCCGCCAAGGCGCCCAACCAGCAGGCTCGGTCGCTTGAGCGCGGCCAGCTTGTCATGGACCAGGAGCGCCACACCTGCACCTGGAAGGGCGAGCCGGTGACGCTTACCGTCACCGAGTTCCTCATCCTGCATTCGCTGGCCCAGCGTCCAGGCGTCGTAAAAAGCCGTGATGCGCTGATGGATTCGGCTTATGATGAGCAGGTCTATGTCGATGACCGCACCATCGACAGTCACATCAAGCGGCTGCGCAAAAAGTTCAAGGCCGTCGATGATGACTTCGAAATGATCGAAACCCTTTACGGAGTCGGATATCGGTTCCGCGAAGCTTGAGTCGAGCGGGAGCTGCTATTCGATGGCAGTGGAAGTAGAGCGAGTGAGACGATCGGGCGCCGCCAGGCGCCCGCCGCGGATTCTGCCCGCCTTCGTGTCGAAAATCACGGTGCCGATGCGCCGGTTTCTCGGCCATCACATCTTTTCCAGCCTGACGCGGCGTATTCTCTTTCTCAATCTTGCCGGCCTGGCCGTCCTGGTCACCGGCATTCTCTACCTCAACACCTTTCGAGACGGGCTGATCGACGCCCGTGTCGAGAGCCTGATGACCCAGGGCGAGATCATTGCCGGCGCGATTGCTGCATCGGCGACGGTCGAGACCGATTCGATCAGCATCGATCCGGAAAAGCTGCTTGAGTTGCAGGCTGGCGAAAGCCTCGGCCCGGGCTCCGATCAGCTCGACAATCTCGATTTCCCGATCAATCCGGAGCGCGTGGCGCCGGTGCTCAGGCGGTTGATCTCGCCGACGCGCACGCGCGCCCGCATTTACGACCGCGACGCCAACCTGCTGCTCGATTCCCGCCATCTCTATTCGCGCGGTCAGATCCTTCGCTACGATCTGCCGCCGGTCGAAGAGGAGCAGCCGGATCTTCTGGAGCGCATCCAGAAATTCGTCTTCGATTTCTTCCGCAATAAGCAGCTGCCCGTCTATCGCGAGCAGCCGGGCGGCAACGGTGCTGCGTTTCCCGAAGTGGTCAAGGCGCTTACCGGCAGTCCGTCGACGATCGTGCGGATCTCGGAGCAGGGCGAGCAGATCGTTTCCGTGGCGGTGCCGATCCAGCGCTTCCGTGCCGTTCTCGGCGTACTGATGCTGTCGACCGAAGGTGGCGACATCGACAAGATCGTCGCGGCCGAGCGCAAGGCGATCCTGCGCGTGTTCGGCATCGCCGCGCTGGTTACCGCTATCCTGTCGATGCTGCTGGCCTCCACCATCGCCAACCCGCTGCGCCGGCTTTCCGCGGCGGCGGTCAGGGTTCGCCGCGGTGTCAAGAACCGCGAGGAAATTCCCGACTTCTCCGACCGCCAGGACGAGATCGGCAATTTGTCGATCGCCGTGCGCGACATGACCAATGCGCTCTACGCCCGCATTGAGGCGATCGAAAGTTTTGCCGCGGATGTCTCGCATGAATTGAAGAACCCACTCACCTCGCTGCGCAGCGCGGTGGAGACATTGCCGCTGGCCAAGAACGACAATTCGCGCAGCCGGCTGATGGATATCATCCAGCACGATGTGAGGCGCCTGGACCGCCTGATCACCGATATTTCCGATGCCTCCCGTCTCGATGCCGAACTGGCGCGGGAAGACGCGGGAACTGTCGACCTGAAGAAGTTCATCACCGATCTGGTCGCCGTCTCGCGCGAGGCCACACGCAACAAGAAGGCGGTCGAGATCGAATTCAAGGTCGCCAAACTGCCGCAGGGCGTGAAAGGCTACTTCGTCGTCGGCCATGATCTAAGGATCGGCCAGGTGATCACCAACCTGATCGAGAATGCCCGCTCGTTCGTTCCCGAAGAACGTGGCCACATCACCATATCGCTGGCGCGCGCCGGCAAGTTCAACATCGTCACCGTCGACGACAATGGCCCCGGCATCCGGGCCGACAACATCGATCGCATTTTCGAGCGGTTCTATACCGACCGGCCGGCCGGCGAGGCGTTCGGCCAGAACTCGGGCCTTGGCCTGTCGATATCCCGGCAGATCGTCGAAGCCCATGGCGGCACGTTGAGCGCCGAGAACATCCCGGGCACCAAGCCTGGCGAGATCAAGGGCGCCCGCTTCGTGGTGACGCTGCCGGCCGAAGGCTGACGGATGAATTCCAATCACGCCTGGTCCTATTGTGCAGCCTGAAAACATTCACGGCACCGCCATCCTGATAGGTGATTGCGGCATTCTCATCACCGGACCGTCCGGCTTGGGCAAAACGACGCTGGCGCTCGCCTTGATCGATCATTGCAGCCAGCGCGGGCTGTTTTCGCGGCTGATCGGCGATGACCAGCTCTATGCTGCCGATTGCGAGGGGCGGCTGGTCTGCCGCGCACCAGTCAGCATAGCCGGCCTCGTCGAGGTGCCGGGATTCGGCCCCAAGCCGATACCATTCGAGCCAAGCTGCGTGATCGACCTCATTATCCGGCTGGTGCCAGCCGGCAAAATGGCCCGCTTCCAGGAAGACTGCAGCGAACTCGTTTTCGGCGTACCAGTGCCGCGCATCGATCTTGCCGGGCGCAATGTCGCGGCGGCCTTGCCGGCAGTGATGTCGCGCCTGTCGATTGCGCCTTTCCTTTGATCCGATTTGGATTTTTTGCTGCAATGCGTCAAATTGGTCTGGGCCGGCGCAATTTTGGGCTTGTCAACGGGCCTTGCGTCGACAAGATAG
This sequence comes from Mesorhizobium sp. M0778, assembly GCF_040320105.1. Taxonomy (NCBI): domain Bacteria; kingdom Pseudomonadati; phylum Pseudomonadota; class Alphaproteobacteria; order Hyphomicrobiales; family Phyllobacteriaceae; genus Mesorhizobium; species Mesorhizobium sp. M0778. Next base: position 45,867 of record NZ_JAMYPA010000027.1, read on the forward strand.
CGCTCCCGCCACCTGGAACGGTCGGCGAGCATAAAATGCGCCTGTGAAGCGGCGATGACGGGAGCCACCAAAGAATGATCGGACTCGTGCTTGTAACGCACGGTCAACTGGCCGCCGAGTTCCGCAATGCCGTGGAACATGTCGTTGGGCCACAAGACAATTTCGAGACCGTGGCGATCGGTGCCGACGACGATATGGAACAACGCCGCCGCGACATTATCGACGCAGTCGGCCGCGTCGATACCGGATCAGGCGTCATCGTTTTGACCGACATGTTCGGCGGCACGCCCTCCAACCTCGCCATTTCCGTGATGGAATCCGGCCGCATCGAGGTCATTGCCGGCATGAACCTGCCGATGCTGATCAAGCTGTCCAGCGTTCGCAAAGGCGACAACATGGCGGCCGCGCTGGATGAGGCGCAGGCTGCCGGCCGCAAATACATCAACGTCGCCAGTCAGCTCCTGAGCAGCAAATGAGCGCGCTGTTGCCGGAAAAGGACAAGATCGTTCGCGACTTTCCGATCGTCAACCAGCGCGGCCTGCACGCGCGCGCCTCGGCCAAGTTCGTTCAAATTGCCAGCGGCTTCAATGCCACGGTCCAGGTCGAGAAGGACGGCGTCAAGGTCGGCGGCACCTCGATCATGGGCCTGATGATGCTGGCGGCGAGCCCCGGCTATTCGATCCGCGTCACCGCCAGCGGCCCGCAGGCCGAAGAGGTCATCGATGCGCTGGAGCAACTGGTTGCTTCCCGTTTTGGCGAGGAATGCTGACGGCGCTCTCTCGTGTTGGTTGCCGCTGAAGACATGCACGGATAAAGATTTCTTTATATCCCATTGTCGTCCGACTCCCGATCTGCTAGTCAGGCCGGCAACTCGCGCCCTCCCACACGCCTTCGGGGCGGGGCGCGTCCCGCAATCAATTCGCATCGGAGCACTGCCATGACGGGTAGCAAGGATTATGTGGTCGCCGACATCGCGCTTGCCGGCTGGGGCCGCAAGGAGATCGAGATCGCCGAAACCGAAATGCCGGGCCTGATGGCCTGCCGCGAGGAATTCGGCGACAAGAAGCCGCTCAGGGGCGCGCGCATCACCGGCTCGCTGCACATGACCATCCAGACCGCGGTGCTGATCGAAACGCTTAAGGCGCTCGGCGCCGATATCCGCTGGGCTTCCTGCAACATCTTCTCGACCCAGGACCACGCTGCCGCGGCCATTGCCGAGGCCGGAATTCCGGTGTTTGCCGTCAAGGGCGAGACGCTGGAGGATTATTGGGTCTACACCGACAAGATCTTCCAGTGGGTCGATGGCGGCACCTCCAACATGATCCTCGACGACGGTGGCGATGCCACCATGTACATCCTGATCGGCGCCCGCGCCGAGGCCGGCGAGGATGTGCTGTCCAATCCGGGCAGCGAAGAGGAAGAGATCCTGTTTGCCCAGATCAAGAAACGCATGCAGGCATCGCCCGGCTTCTTCACCAAGCAGAAGGAAGCGATCCGCGGCGTCACCGAAGAGACGACGACCGGCGTCAACCGGCTCTATCAGTTGCAGAAAAAAGGCCTGCTGCCGTTCCCGGCGATCAACGTCAATGATTCCGTCACCAAGTCGAAATTCGACAACAAATATGGCTGCAAGGAATCGCTTGTCGACGGCATTCGCCGCGGCACCGACACGATGATGGCCGGCAAGGTCGCGGTCGTCTGCGGCTATGGCGACGTCGGCAAGGGCTCGTCGGCTTCGCTCAAGGGTGCCGGTGCCCGCGTCAAGGTCACCGAGGTCGATCCGATCTGCGCGCTGCAGGCAGCGATGGACGGTTTCGAGGTGGTCACGCTCGAAGACGCGGCACCGACGGCAGACATCGTCATCACCACCACCGGCAACAAGGACGTCGTTACCCTCGACCACATGCGCCTGATGAAGGACATGGTGATCGTCGGCAACATCGGTCACTTCGACAACGAGATCCAGGTGGCGTCGCTGCGCAACCTGAAATGGACCAACATCAAGCCGCAGGTCGATATGATCACCTTCCCGGACGGCAAGCGGATGATCCTTTTGTCGGAAGGCCGTCTGCTCAACCTCGGCAACGCCACCGGCCACCCGAGCTTCGTCATGTCGGCGTCCTTCACCAACCAGGTGTTGGCCCAGATCGAGCTGTACACCAAGCCCGGTCAGTACGAGAACCAGGTCTATGTCCTGCCGAAGCATCTCGACGAAAAGGTCGCGCGCCTGCATCTCGATAAGCTCGGTGCCCGCCTGACCGAACTGTCCGGCGAACAGGCCGCCTATATCGGCGTCACCCCGCAGGGACCGTTCAAGCCGGAACACTACCGCTATTAACCACGGCGAAACTTGCCACTAGATATTGAAGCCGGGCGATTGACTTTTCGCCCGGCTTTATTTTTGCGCTGATTGATTCTTCACGCCGATTCGCGCAAGCGCTATGGTGCTGATTCGCGGTCCGGGGACGAGGCCCGGGCGCACGCATCAGGGCGGTCTTGCATTCAGGCGGCGAAGAGGACCAAGACATGCCGGGGGATAACCCGCCTTGCGCGGGACAGGCCGTTTCCGGCGGCCATAACGATTCGATCACGGGCTCCGCTGCCAGAGGCGGCAGCCTTTTATGCCGTGCCGGCAGCCGTGTCGGGGTGCTGCTTGCTTCTTCCGCGCTGGTTGGTCCGCTGCTTGGCTTTGCCGCACATGCCCAAACCCGCGTGGCGCAAAAGGCCGGGCTGTCGGTCAGCACGGTCGAGGTCATGCAACTCGCCATGTTTGTCGGCGTCATGGGGGCGGCATTGCTGTCGGCCATCTTTCTGATCCGCGAAAGGGCGCGCACCGCGGCGGAAAATGCCGAGCTCAGGACCCGCATCGCCGACGTCAATGCCGCGCTGCAGCGCTCCGAGGCGCTGCTCCATTCCCGCGACCAGCGCGTGGTCGTATGGGCCGCCGAAAACAAGAAACCCGAGCTTGTCGGAACATTGCCGATCGAGAGCGGCGCGCCGGAGGACCGGGCGGCCTTCCTGGCTTTCGGCCGCTGGCTGATGCCGCGTTCGGCGGCCGCGTTGGAACATGCCGTGGCGGCGCTGCGGGACAAGGCAAAGCCCTTCGATCTGGTCATCGAATCGCAGGCCGGCCAGCCGCTCGAGGTTCACGGCCGCAAGAGTGCGGCGCATGTATTGGTTCGCTTCGTCTCGCTTTCGGAGACACAGCGAAGCCAGGCCAGGCTGAAGATCGAGAACCAGCGCTTGGCCGCCGACCATGAGACGCTGATCGGACTTCTCGATGCGCTCAAGATGCCGTCATGGCTACGCACCGTCGACGGGCGGCTGAAATGGGTCAACCGGGCCTATGCCGAAGCGGTCGAGGCCGAGAATGCCGAATCGGCGGTTCGTGACAGCAAGGAATTCCTCGGCGGCCAGGCGCGCGACACGATTGCTGCGCAGCACAAGTCGCACCCCGTCTTCGAACAGACGCTCTCCACTGTGATCGAAGGCGACCGCCGTATGTTTGCCGTGACCGACTTTGCCGGGGCGGATGGTTCGGCTGGTCTTGCCTGCGACATCAGCGCCATCGAGGCCATTCGCGCCGAGTATGAGCGGACCGTGCAGAGCCACGCCGATACGCTCGATCAGCTCAACACTGCCGTGGCGATTTTCGATACCGACGAGAAATTGCGGTTTTTCAATCAGGCGTTCCAGAAACTATGGGGCCTCGACAGCGGCTTCCTGCACAGCGCGCCGGACAACGCCTTGCTGCTCGACCGCCTGCGCAGCGAAGGCAAGATTGCCGAGCAGCCCGAATGGCGGCGCTGGAAAGAGAGCTTGCTCGGCGCTTATCGCGCGGTTGAATCGCAGGAGCATTGGTGGCATCTGCCGGACGGCAAGACCATTCGCGTCGTCGCCAACCCGCAGCCCAAGGGCGGCGTCACCTGGGTGTTCGAGAACCTGACCGAGAAGATGGACCTTGAAAGCCGCTACCAGACCGCCGTCCGGGTTCAGGGCGAGACGCTCGACAACCTTGCCGAAGGCGTCGCTGTATTCGGTCCCGACGGCAGGCTGAGATTGTCCAACCCGGCCTTCGCAGCACTGTGGGGGCTGGATGCCGATGCCTCAAAACCCAACGTCCATGTCTCGACGATCCGCGACCTTTGCGACCGCCGTGCCGTCGACAGTCCGTGGGGCGGGTTCGTTGCCGCCATCACCGGCTTCGACGACGAGCGCCGCGACCGCCACGGCCAGACCGAATTGAACAACGGCACCGTTTTGCGCTACGCCGTCATCCCCTTGCCCAACGGCCAGGTGATGATGACCTTCGTCGACGTTACCGACAGCGTCAATGTCGAGCGGGCGCTGAAGGACAAGAATGAGGCGCTGCAAAAGTCCGACCAGATCAAGAACGAATTCGTGCAGCACGTCTCCTATGAGCTGCGCTCGCCACTCACCAACATCATCGGCTTTACCGAGCTTCTTTCACTGCCGTCGACTGGTCCGTTGAACCAGAAGCAACGCGAATATATCGGGCATGTCGGCTCGTCCTCCTCGGTCCTGCTCACCATCGTCAACGACATCCTCGATCTGGCGACGGTGGATGCCGGCATCATGGAACTCGACATTTCCGAAGTTCACATCGATCGAACCATTACAGCCGCCGCCGAACTGGTCGCCGACCGACTGGAGGAACATGCGATCAAGCTTAGGATCGACGCGGCGGCCGCGCCGAAAACCTTCCACGGCGACGAAATCCGGGTCCGCCAGATCCTCTACAATCTGCTCAGCAATGCCGCCAATTACGCGCCGGAGGCGAGCACCATAACGCTCGCCTGCCGCCAACTTGCCGACGGCGTGGAATTTTCCGTTCACGATGACGGCCCTGGCATGCCGCCGGACCTGCTTGACTCGGTGTTCCGGCGCTTCGAGCCGCGCACCAACGGCGGCCGCCGCCGCGGCGCCGGGCTCGGCCTGTCGATCGTCAAGAGCTTTGTCGAACTGCATGGCGGCAGCGTCCGCATCGAGACCGGCAGGGACAAGGGCACTACGGTTGTTTGCGCCTTTCCCGACACGCCGTCCGGCATCCGCGCGGCGGCCGAGTAGCGCGTTCGATGGCGGTATTGGTGCTGGAGCGTTTTCTCGCCGACGAGGCTGCGACGGCAAGGCTTGGTGAGGACCTCGCCATGTCGCTGCGCATTGGCGACGTGCTCGCTCTCAAGGGCGATCTCGGCGCCGGCAAGTCGACCTTGGCGCGGGCGCTGGTCAAGGCACTGGCCGACGATGCCGGCCTCGACGTGCCGAGCCCGACCTTTACGCTGGTCCAGAGTTACGACACGCGTGTGCCGGTCCATCATTTCGATCTCTACCGCTTGGGCGCGGCATCCGAGTTGGACGAGCTGGGTTTCGACGAGGCGCTGACGCAAGGGGCCGCACTGGTCGAATGGCCGGAACGGGCAGAGGCATATTTGCCGAAAACCTCGGTGCTGGTCGAACTTCTCCAGCAGGGCGACGGCCGATTGGCGAGACTATCGGGAGGGGGCGCCGCCTTCGAGCGCGCGGCGCGATCGCTGGCCATGCGCGATTTTCTCGGCCAGGCCGGTTGGGGCGAAGCGCAGCGGCGATATTTCATCGGTGATGCCTCGGCTCGCTCCTACGAGATCGTCACGCTCGCCGGATTTCCGCCGCGCGTGCTGATGAACTCGCCAAGGCTGGTGCTCGGACCGCCAGTCCGCGACGGCAAACCCTATGCCGAGATCGCCCACACCGCGCAATCCGTTTCGGCGTTCGTCGCCATTGACCGTGCCTTGCGGGCCGGCGGCGTCAGCGTCCCGGAAATCCATGCCCAGGATCTCGACCAGGGTTTTCTGCTGCTGGAGCATCTCGGGTCCCAAGGGTTCCTGGACAAGCGCGGCCAGCCGGTGGCCGAGCGCTACGCGGCGGCGGCCGAACTGCTTGCCATGATGCACGGCAAAACATGGCCGGCCAGCATGCAGGCCGGCCCCGGCGTCTTCCACGAGGTGCCGCCTTTCGATCGCGACGCCATGATGATCGAGGCCGAATTGCTGGTCGACTGGTATGTCCCTGCGATATCAGGCGCTCCGCCAAGCGAGGCGTTGCGCGCCGGTTATCGCAGCGAATGGAATGCGGTGCTCGATCGGCTCGAGGGGCGCGAATACACGCTAATGCTGCGCGACTTCCATTCGCCCAACCTGATCTGGCGCGGTGACCGTTCCGGTCACGATCGTCTCGGCGTCGTCGATGTCCAGGATGCGCTCATCGGTCCGTCAGCCTACGACGTCGCCTCGCTCGCCATGGACGCGCGCGTCACCATTTCACCTGAAATCGAAAAGCACACGCTCGCCGCCTATATCGCCGCGCGACGCGACGCCGGCGTCTTCGACGAAGACGAATTCCGCGAAACCTATGCAATCATGGCCGCACAGCGCAATTCCAAGATCCTCGGCATTTTCGTGCGGCTCGAAAAACGCGACAGCAAGCCTTATTATCTGAAGCATCTGCCGCGCATCCGCGATTATCTTCGCCGGGCGCTGGCGCATCCGGCGCTGGCCGGGCTGCAGGATTTCTACATCGCCCACGGCTTGCTGGAGGAACGCTCGATTTGAAGGCTAAGGATTTGGGCCTGAAAGCGTCGGGACCGATGCCGACGACCGCCATGGTGCTTGCCGCCGGGCTCGGCAAGCGCATGCGGCCGATCACCGAGACCATGCCGAAGCCGCTGGTCAAGGTCGCCGGCAAGACATTGCTCGACTGGGGGCTGGACAGCCTAGCCGAAGCCGGTGTCGCCAAGGCCGTCGTCAACGTCCATTACCTGCCGCAACAGATCGTGGACCATGTAGCCCGCCGCAGTGCGCCGAGAATCGTCATCTCGGATGAGAGCAGCGGCCTGCTCGACTCTGCCGGCGGCATCGTCAAGGCATTGCCCAGGTTAGGGGCACCCTTCTATGTGCTCAACGCCGACACCTTCTGGATCGACAGCGGCGTTTCCAATCTCAGGCGACTTGCCCTTGCATGGGAGGGCGCGACAATGGACATTTTGCTGATGCTTGCGGATCTCCAGTCGGCAACCGGACATAGCGGCGGCACCGATTTCCTGATGGCGCCGGACGGCGCGTTGCGGCGTGCGAACAACGATCCGGCCGGCCTGATCTATGCCGGCGCCGCAATCGTCCATCCGCGCATCTTCAAGGACGCGCCGGCCGGCCCGCTGTCGCTCAACGCCTATTTCGATGCGGCAATCGCCGCCGGCCGCCTGTTCGGCATGACGATGCGTGGCCATTGGATCACTGTCGGCACACCCGACGCGATCCCGCGGGCGGAAGCAGTGGTCGCTGCCGCGCTTGCCGGCACGCCCGATGCTCTTGCTGAGGCACCCGGCGCTCTTGCCGAGTCGAAATGAGCGGCTCCCGCCGCGTTTTCTCGATCCCGCCCGGAGCGCCGTTCCTGCCGACGCTAGCCGAGGCGCTGCTTGCAGGGCGCCTGGTTCCCGGCTTTGCCTATGATGGCGATCCGCTGGTGCTGGCCGATCTCACCATCTACGTGCCGACGCGCCGTGCAGCGCGGGCGCTCCGCGGCGTCTTCGTCGATGCTCTCTCGCGCTCGGGAAGCCGTTCGGCGATCCTGCCGGTCATCCGCCCACTTGGTGAGTTTGATGAAGATGAAGCCGCCTTCGAGACGGAAGCTTCGGCCGCCATCGACTTTGCGCCGCCGATCGCCGCGGTCGAGCGTCTTCTGCTGCTTGCGCCGCTGGTGCGGGCGTGGAAACGCCGCCTGCCGGCACATGTCGCGGCATTGTTCGACGAGGAGATCGTCATCCCGGCCTCCGCCGCCGACGCCATCTGGCTGGCGCGCGACCTTGCACGGCTGATGGATGAGATCGAGACGGAAGGCACGGATTGGGCGAGGCTCGCCGACCTTGTAACCGGCAACCTTGCAGGCTGGTGGCAGGTGACGCTCGATTTCCTGACCATCGTGACTGAGAACTGGCCGAAGCTGCTCGAGGAACGCCGTCGCTCCAATCCGGCAGCGCATCGCAATGCCCTGATAAGGCTGGAAGCGGCGCGGCTGAAGCGCAATCCACCCGCCGGGCCGGTGATCGCCGCCGGCTCTACCGGCTCCATCCCCGCCACGGCCGAGCTGCTTGCCGTAATCGCCGGTCTGCCCAATGGCGCTGTTGTGCTGCCCGGCCTCGACCGGACGCTGGACGAGCCGTCCTTTGCCGCCGTCAGTGCACCTGGTGCGCGGCCGGCTTTGCTTGGCCATCCGCAATACGGCCTGGCAAAGTTGATCGGCAAGATCGGGGTGCTTCGGGCCGATGTCGGGGAGCTTGCTGTTGCGCCGCGGCCACTTGCGCTGCGCGCCGCACTTGTCGGCGAGGCGCTGCGGCCGGCGGAGACCACCGAGCTCTGGGCCGAGACGCGCGCGCGCTTCACCGCTGGCGATAGTGCCGAGGCCTTCGCTGGTGTGACGCTTCTCGAGGCCGCCAGCGAACGCGACGAAGCCGTGGCGATCGCCGTTGCGCTCAAACAGGCCGTCGAACGGCCCGGCCAGCGCGCCGCACTGGTCACCGGCGACCGCGCGCTGGCGCGACGCGTCTCGGTCGAGCTGTTGCGCTTCGGCGTCGCCGCCGACGATTCCGGCGGCACGCCGCTCATCAACACGCCAGCCGCCAGCCTGCTCCGGCTGGCGCTTCAGGCGGCGTTCCGCCCGGGCGATCCGGTCGCCCTGCTGTCACTGCTCAAGCATCCCTTGCTTGGCCTCGGCCTGGAGCGGGCAAGCGTCCGCCATGCGGCCGAAATCGTCGAACTCGTGGCGCTGCGCGGCGGCACCGGTCGCCCGGACGTCGCGTCGCTGCCGCAACTCTTCGGTGCCCGGCTTGCCGAATTCGACGACGGCGGCAATCGCCGCCCGCCTTTCTGGCGATCGCGCCTCTCGGTCAGGCGCATCGAACAGGCGCGCGATCTGCTGATCCGGCTAACGGCTGCGCTGGCGCCGCTGGTTGCCTTTCGCGGCGAGGAGAATGCCGATCTTGCCACGCTTGTGCGCGCCAGTGTCGGCGTGCTCGAAAGCCTCGGCCGCGTTGCTGACGGAAGCCTCAGCGAACTCTATGCCGGCGATGCCGGTGAAAAGCTTGCCGAGCTCTTGCGCGGTCTGGTCGCGGCCTCGGTGTCGTTCTCCTTCGCCGCGGACGAATGGCCCGATGTGATGGAGGCGCTGATTGCGCCCGAAATGGTCAAGCCGGCGCAGGGCACCGACAGGAGCATCGCCATCTGGGGCGTGCTGGAAGCGCGGCTTCAGGATATCGACACGCTGGTCGTCGGCGGACTCAACGAAGGCGTGTGGCCGCGCAAGCTGGAGAGTGACCGCTTTATGTCGCGGCTGATGAAGACCGGCATCGATCTTGAACCGCCGGAGCGGCGCATCGGCCTTGCCGCCCATGATTTCCAGATGGCCATGGGCGCCAAAAAAGTGGTGCTGGCTCGCTCCGCCCGTTCCGGCGACGCTCCGTCGGTGCCGTCGCGCTGGCTGCAGCGTATCCTTACCTTCGTCGGCGAGGACCATGCTGTGGCACTTCGCCGGCGCGGCGATGAACTGCTTGCCTGGGCGCGTGCGCTTGATGCCGGCGAAAAGCAGGACTTTGCGCCGAGGCCACAGCCGAAACCGCCGCTCGCCCTGCGGCCGCACCACTTCTCGGTCACCGAGATCGAGACGCTACGTCGCGACCCGTATGCGGTCTATGCCAGAAGGATACTCGGCCTGATGCCACTCGATCCGGTCGTTCGTGATCCGGGCGCTGCCGAGCGCGGCACGCTGTTTCACGCCATTCTGCACCTCTTCTCAGCGAGGGTGGCCGACCCGCGCGCGCCGGAGGCGCTGGACGGGCTCATCGCCGCCGGCCGGTCCTGCTTTGCCGATGCTGCCCTGCCCGCCGATGTCGAGGCGGTGTGGTGGCCGCGCTTCGAAAAGCTTGCCGCCGGCATTATCGAATGGGAGCGCGGCCGGGCCGCCGCCGTGGTACGGCGGCACGCCGAGGAACGCGCCGAAAAGACCGGCGTCGGCCGATCCGGCGTGACCCTGTCCGGCTATGCCGATCGCATCGATCTGCTGGCCGGCGGCATGGCCGACATCCTCGATTACAAGACCGGCTCCTCGCCATCCAAAGCGCAGGCGCACACGCTGCTCGCGCCGCAACTGGCGCTGGAGGGCGCGCTGCTGCGTCGCGGCGCCTTCAAGGAGCTTGGCGCATGCGAGCCGTCGCAATTGGCCTTCGTGCGGCTGAAGCCGAACGGAGAGGTGTTCGAGGAATCGATCCTCGAATACAACCGCAAGCCGCGAACCGCCGCCGATCTCGCCGAAGAGGCTTGGGCGCGGCTGGAAAAACTGCTGATCCACTACGCCGACCCGGCGACCGGCTATCTGTCGCGGGCGCTGCCGTTCCGCGAAGGTGAGACCGACGGCGACTACGACCATCTCGCCCGCGTGCTGGAATGGTCCGCCGGCGGCGACGCCGACGAGGAGGGAGGGGAGGCGTGAAGAAGGCCTATCCCATCCCGAGCGACACCGCCGCCAGCCAAGCGAGCGCCTCCGACCCGCATAACTCCGCATGGGTGTCGGCAAACGCCGGATCGGGCAAGACCCATGTGCTCGCCCAGCGCGTCATCCGGCTTTTGCTGCGCGGCACCGATCCGTCCAAGATCCTGTGCTTGACCTATACGCGCGCCGCCGCCGCCAACATGTCGAACCGGGTGTTTTCGACCCTGTCGCAATGGACGGCGCTTGGTGATGCCGAGCTCTCGACACGGATAGAGGCGCTGGACAGCCGCCAGCCCGACCGCGAAACCATGCGCCGGGCGCGGCGGCTGTTTGCCGAGGCGCTGGAAACACCGGGCGGGCTGAAGATCCAGACCATTCACGCCTTCTGCGAATCGGTGCTGCATCAGTTCCCGCTGGAAGCCAACATCCCGGCGCATTTCGAAATGCTTGATCCGCAAATGGAGGCTTCGCTGTTTGCCGCCGCCCGCCGCGACATGATCTCCGGCGGTGTTGCAGGCGATGCGGCACTGGCCGAAGCTTTTGCCACCGTGCTGGAGCGCGGCGGCGAACATGGGCTCGACGCATTGCTGGCCGAAATCGTGCGCAAGCGCGACGGTCTGCGCGCCTTCATCGCCATGGCCGGCGGCGATGGTTTTCAGGCGCTGTTCGACGAGTTCCAATTCCGAGCCGGCCAGACCGCCGAAGGCATAGCCGACTCGGTCTGGCCGCTGCCCGGCTTCCTCCCGGATTATCTCGTCACCTTTTCACGGGCGGCCGAGGCCGCCGATGCACGCATCGTGCTGAACAATCTGCTGCCATACGCCCGTCTTGCCTTCGCCGAGCAGGATCCGGTCCGACGCCTGAATCTGCTTGCCAAGGCTCTCCTGAGGGCCGATGGCGAGCCTTATGATCCGGCAAAGACGTTCAAGAAGGCGCTGCTCGACCGGCTGCCCGATCTTGCCGAACGTTATCTCGTGGCGGTCGACGCCATTCTCGAAATCTCCGACCGCCTGGCCTTGTTCAGGATGTTGGAAGGCACGCGTGCCGCGCTGACCATCGCCGACTGGCTGATCGCCCGCTACGAGCAATTGAAGCGCGCCCGGGGCTTCCTCGACTTCAACGACCTGATCACCCGCACTGTCAATCTACTGGCGCGGCCCGACGCCGGCCCATGGGTGCAATATAAGCTCGACCAGGGCATCGACCACATCCTCCTCGACGAGGCGCAGGACACCAGTCCCGACCAGTGGGAGGTGGTCAAGCGGCTGGCGGAGGAGTTCTTTGCCGGGCTCGGCGCACGCGACACCGTCCACCGCACCATCTTTGCGGTCGGCGACGAAAAGCAGTCGATCTATTCCTTCCAGGGGGCCGCTCCGGATTCCTTTGCCGACAGCCGGCTTTTGTTTGCGGGCAAAGTCAGATCCGCTGACGCCGCCTTCGCCGATCTCAAGCTGACCTGGTCGTTTCGCTCGACCGACGACGTGCTTGCGGCGGTGGATCGTGTCTTTGCCGACCCGAACGTGCGGCGCGGCATCAGCCACGATCCCGATCCGCTCGACCACAAGGCGATCCGCACCGATGCGCCGGGTTATGTCGAGGTCTGGCCGTCGATAGGCGCCGATGTCGTCGACGAACCAGACGATTGGACGCAAGCGGTCGACCATGCCCATGCGCCGGCGGTGCGCGTTGCGGAAAACGTCGCCGCAACCATTGCCGGCTGGATCGGCAACGGTGAGGTCATCGAAGGCCGCGGCAAGAAACTGCGGCCCGGCGACGTGCTGGTGCTGGTGCGCAAGCGCGATCGCTTCGTCCATGCGCTGACGCGGGCGCTGAAGCGCCGCGACATTCCGGTGGCCGGCGCCGACCGGCTCAGCCTGCCCGGCCACATCGCGGTGAAGGACCTGATCGCACTCGGCCATTTTCTCATCCAGCCGCAGGACGATCTGTCGCTGGCCGCCGTGCTGCGCAGCCCGATCTTCGATGTCTCGGAAGAGCAGCTTTTCGCGCTTGCTGCCGAGAGGCCGTCGGGCGTCTCGCTGTTCGCCTCGCTGCGCCGGCATGCCGGCGAAAGCGAGGCGTTGGCCGCCGTCGTCAGCCGGCTCGACACATGGTCGAACGAAGTCGCATTCAAGCCGGTGTTCGAATTTTACGCCGGAGCTCTCGCCCGCGACGGCCTGCGCAAGAAGATGATCGCGCGGCTCGGTCCGGAGGCCGGCGACATCCTCGACGAATTCCTGAATTTCTGCCTGGCCGAGGAGCGGACCGGCCTGCCGGGACTGGAATCCTTCCTGTCGACATTGGAAAACGCCGGCCCCGAGATCAAGCGCGAAATGGACCAGACCCGCGACGAGGTTCGCGTCATGACCGTGCATGCCGCCAAGGGCCTGGAAGCGCCGGTGGTATTCCTGGTCGATGGCGGCTCCGCGCCGTTCAGCGACCAGCACCTGCCGAGATTGATGCCGTTCGAAGGGTCGGGCGACTGCTGGGAGGGCAAGGGCTATCTCTGGCGGTCGGCCAGCGATGTCGCCAATGGATTTTCACGCGCCGCATCGGCCCGCGCCCGCGAGCTCGCCGACGACGAATACCGCCGGCTGCTCTATGTCGGCATGACTCGCGCCGAGGATCGGCTGATCGTCTGCGGCTACCATGGCAAGCGGGCGCAGAATACCGGCACCTGGCATTCGGTCGTCAGCCGCGCGCTGGTCGGCGCCGCTGAAAGCGCGGAACGCCGGCATCCCGCCACTGGCGAGACCGTGCATCGTTTCCAGGTGACGAAGCTGCCGCCCATGCCACTGGCGGCAGTGGATGAGGCACGGCAGGCGGAACGCTTTGCGCCACTGCCGGAAACCCTGTTCCAGCCTTTGCCGCCTTTCGAGGAACTGCCGCGGCCGCTCTCGCCGTCCGGCGCCTCGGTGCTGATCGACGAGGCGCGGCAAGCGGTGGCCGACACGCGTTCGCCGGTATTGGATGCCGACGCCGAGCCCGGCTTTGCCGTGATTCGCGGGTTGGCGCTGCACAAATTGCTGCAGATGCTGCCCGGCATCGCCGAGGGAAAACGCCAGGATGCCGCCGAGCGCTATTTGGCGCGCGCCGGAGCTCAATGGCCTGAAGACGAGCGCGACAAAGCCTTGGCTGGCGTTTCCAGAATTCTTGCCGACAGCCGCTTCGCGCCGCTGTTTGCACCAAACTCGCGCGCTGAAGTCGCCATCATGGGCAGCCTGGAGGTGAGGGGCAAACTGCGCTCGATCTCCGGCAAGATCGACCGGCTGGCAGTAACGCCGGACAAGGTTTCGATCGTCGACTACAAGACCAATCGGCCAGCGCCAGCTACGCTCGCCGAAGTGCCGCAAGCCTATGTTCTGCAACTCGCACTTTATCGCGCGCTGCTTCAGCCGCTCTATCCGGGACGCGAGGTCTCGGCGGCGCTGCTGTTCACCGAGGCGCCGCGGCTGATCGAACTGCCGGCGGCCGCAATGGACGACGCGCTTGCTAGACTCACGGGAGCGTGACACAACACTTGCTTGAAGACGGACACGATCACCACCACATTTGGTGCGACGAACAAATCGAAAGGATCTCAGCATGGCCACCGTCAAGGTCGACAAGAGCAATTTCCAGGCCGACGTGCTCAACGCCAAAGAGCCGGTCGTGGTCGATTTCTGGGCGGAATGGTGCGGCCCGTGCAAGATGATCGCCCCGGCGCTTGAGGATATCGCCATCGAACTCGGCAGCAAGATAAAGATCGCCAAGCTCAACATCGATGAGAATCCTGAGCTGGCCGCGCAGTTCGGCGTGCGCTCGATCCCGACGCTGATGATCTTCAAGGGCGGCGAAGTCGCCGATATGAAGGTCGGTGCTGCGCCGAAAACGGCATTGTCGCACTGGATCAACGGTAGTCTCGCCTGATCCGATCAAAATTTTGCAGAAAAGCCCGGCCTCGCGCCGGGCTTTCTTTTGCTGGCGTCATTGGTGGGCCGCTCTGGCACTCGCGGCTTGCCGCCCCGTATTCTTCTCTTCTGAATACAAAGGAGAAGCGATATGACCGGATCCGCCAAGGCCACCGTCTTCATCGACAATGAGCGCGTCATCGTCACCGAATACCGCTTCGCCCCGGGCGACAACACCGGCTGGCACCGCCATGGCCACGACTATGTGATCGTGCCGTTGACCGACGGCAAGGTGAAGCTCCTGACCAAGGATGGCGAATCCTTCGCCGAAATGAAGAAGGGCGCGCCCTATTTCCGCAACGAGGGCGTCGAACATGACGTCATCAGCGCAAACGATGGCGAATTCGCCTTCATCGAGGTCGAGCTGAAGTAGTCCACCAACCATCGGCTGCGCCGCTACAATTGTCCGGCGAGGCGCGATCACCAATCCGCGATGCGATCGCCGCCGACGAATTGTGCGCTTTTCTCAGTGTATTCGAACAGTTCGATCTTCACGCCGTTGGGGTCGCGGATCCAAGCCTGGTAGGTGTCATCGCACGCGCGTTTCTTGGAAGTGACATCAACCCCCTCTGACCTCAGATGGGCGATCGCGGCGTCGATGTTTTCCACTTCGAGGCAGAAGTGGTTGATCTGGTTCAAGTCGCTATAGCTCGCGCCGTCTTTCTGGAACACTTCGACATGGCTACGGCTGCCGCAATTGAGATAGAAGCCGAAAATCTTGCCGTCGCGCAGGAAATTGAACTGCGTATCCATGCCGAGGACGTCCCGATAGAAGCTTCGCGTCTTCTCCAGGTCATTCGCGAAAATGCAAACGTGAGCGAGCTGCTTTACCTTGATCATGATTGGCTCCTCGCGGTGATCTGATAGGTGTGGCGTCATCATGGCCCGGGTGGAGGCACGCCTCAAACCGGCGGTGTGCCGTTTTCGGCCAATACCGCACCGGCCAGGTAAAGCGAGCCGCCGATAAGGATGCGCGGCGGCGGTCCGTCCCATGTGTCGCGCAGCAGCATCAGCGCATTGGCGACGGAACTGACGGGTTCGGCCGACAGGCCGGCCTCGATGGCGCGCGTCGCCAGTTCGTCGTTCGGCACGCCGGCGTCGCTCGTGCTCACCGGCACGGTGTAGACATGCCGCACCAGCCCTTTGAAGGCGCGGAAATAGCCGCTCTGGTCCTTGGTGTTGATCATGCCCGAGATCAGGAACAGCGGCCGCGGGTTCTTTTCCTCCTGCTCGGCCAGCGCCTCAGCGACGACCACGCCGGCGCCGGGATTATGGCCGCCGTCGAGCCAGATGTCGGCGCCCTTCGGCGCCAGTTCGGTCAGCCGGCCCAGCGGCAGCTTTTGCATGCGGCCCGGCCAGGCGACATTCGCCATCGCCTTCTCGGCAGCGCGGTGGCTGATCTCGAAGCCCGCCGCTTTGACCGCCGCGATCGCCGCTGCCGCATTGGCGAATTGGTGGCGCCCCGGCAGGCGCGGCGGCGCCAGGTCCATCAATCCGTCTTCGTCCTGATAGACCATGCGCCCGTTTTCCTCATAGGCAAGGAAATCCTGGCCATAGACGAAGGCGGGGCAGTCGAGCCGTTCGGCGGTTTCGATGAGCACCTGCTGCGCCGTCTCGCTTTCCTGCGCGCCGATGACGACCGGGCAACCGCGCTTGATGATGCCGGCCTTTTCGGCGGCGATCAGTTCAACGCGGTCGCCGAGATAGGCTTCGTGGTCGAGCGAGACCGGCATGATCACCGACACGGCCGGCTCGGCGATGACATTGGTGGCGTCGAAGCGGCCGCCAAGGCCGACCTCGAGGATGACGGCATCGGCCGGATATTCGGAAAACAGCACGAAGGTGACTGCGGTGAGGATTTCGAACACGGTGATCTTCTGGCCTTGATTGGCCTTGGCGACGCGGGCGATGGCTTCGGCGAAGACCTTGTCGTCCACCAGCCTGCCGCCGCCATCGGCGGCCAGTCGGTAGCGCTCATGCCAGTTCACCAGATGTGGCGATGTGTGGACATGGACGCGGTAGCCGGCGGCTTCGAGCAGCGCCCGTGAAAAGGCGGCACAGGAGCCCTTGCCGTTGGTGCCGGCGATGTGGATGACCGGCGGCAGCTGGTCCTGCGGGTTGCCGAGGCGCTCGAGTAGCCGCGAAATGCGGTCAAGCGAAAGGTCGAAGCCCTTCGGGTGAAGCGCCATCAGGCTTTCGATTTCGCGGTCGGCGGCAAGCGTGGTCATGAAGGAATCCTAAGCGTGCGCACAACGGCACACAACAGCCGCCCGCGCCGCATGATGTCGTGTCAGGCTTGCGGCCTGGCCTCGACCGGGATCACCGACGGCGGCAGGATTTCCGGCTCCTGCGATTTTTGCTCTTCCGGCAGCTTGAGCAGTATTCTCAGCAGCCGCGCAATCGTCTGGCGCATCTCCAGCCGTGACACCACCATGTCGACCATGCCGTGTTCCATCAGATATTCGGCGCGCTGGAAGCCGTCGGGCAGCTTTTCCCTGATGGTCTGCTCGATGACGCGCGGGCCGGCAAAGCCGATCAGGGCGCCGGGCTCCGCAATGTGCACGTCACCCAGCATGGCGTAGGAGGCGGTGACGCCGCCGGTCGTCGGGTTGGTCAGGACGACGATGTAGGGAAGGCCGGCCTCCTTCAGTCTGTCGACGCCGACCGTGGTCCGCGGCAACTGCATCAGCGACAGGATGCCTTCCTGCATACGGGCGCCGCCGGAGGCCGCAAACAGGATCAGCGGCCGCTTGCGCTGCAGGGCGACCTCAAAGCCATGCACGATGGCGTCACCGGCCGCCATGCCGAGCGAGCCGCCCATGAAGGCAAAATCCTGCACCGTCACCACCACCGGCAGGCCTTCGACGGTACCCAGCGCATTGATGATGGCGTCTTCCATGCCGGTCTTGGCCTTGGCATCCTTCAGCCGGTCTACATAGCGCTTCTCGTCGCGGAACTTGAGTGGATCCTGCACCACCTTGGGGTTTTCCAGCGTTTCGTATTTGCCGTCGTCGAGGAAGAACTTCAGCCGTTCCTTGGCCGATATCTTCATATGGTGGCCGGAGGACGGGATGACGAACTGGTTCTGCTCCAGATCCTTGTGGAACACCATTTCGCCGGTCTCGGGATCCTTGATCCACAGGTTTTCCGGCATGTCGGTGCGGCGGCCGAGCATCGAATTGATCTTCGGGCGGACGTAATTGGTGATCCAGTTCATCGCTTCGGCTCCTGTCCTTACGAAGAGTTAGACCATGATCCCGAAAAGTGGAAACCGGTTTTCGGCAAAGATCATGGTCAACCAGATGATCAAGACTATTCGGCGGCAGCAAGGCGAGCCGCGCGAACCCCTTGCGACAGCCCGCTGACCAGCGTGGCGACAGCTTCTGCCGGATCGGCGGTCTTTTCGCCCTTCGGCCCGAGCACGTTGGCGACCGCATTGACGATCGCCGTGCCGACGACGACGCCGTCGGCCGAGGCACCGATGGTGCGCGCCTGCTCGGCGGTCTTGACGCCGAAGCCGACGCAGACGGGCAGGTCGGTATGGCTCTTGATGCGCTTGACCGCTGCCGCCACCTTGCCGGTGTCGGCCAGCGCCGAGCCGGTAATGCCGGTCATCGAGACATAGTAGACGAAGCCCGACGTGTTCTGCAGCACCTTGCGCAGGCGCTTGTCGTCGGTGGTCGGGGTCGCCAGCCGGATGAAGTTGATGCCGGCCTTGAGTGCCGGGATGCAAAGCTCCTCGTCCATCTCCGGTGGCAGGTCGACGACGATCAGCCCGTCTATGCCGCTGGCCAGCGCGTCGCTCAGGAAGCGCTTGACGCCGTAGATGTAGATCGGATTGTAGTAGCCCATCAAGACAATCGGCGTTTCATTGTCGCCGGCGCGGAATTCCGAGGCCATCTTCAGCGTCTTGACCAGTGTCTGGCCGCCCTTCAGCGCCCGCAGGCCGGCCGCCTGGATCGCCGGGCCGTCGGCCATTGGATCAGAAAACGGCATGCCGAGCTCGATGATGTCGCTGCCGGCGCCAGGCAGCGCCTTCATGATCGACAGCGACGTGTCGTAGTCGGGGTCGCCGCCCATGAAATAGGTGACGAGTGCCGGTCGGCCTTCGGCCTTCAGCTTCGCCATGCGGCGGTCGATACGGGTGGTCATGATCAGATCTCCATGCCCAGCATATTGGCCACCGTATGCACGTCCTTGTCGCCGCGGCCGGACAGATTGACGATGACGATCTGGTCCTTGTCCATATCAGGCACGATCTTCACCGCCTGCGCGATAGCGTGGGCGGATTCCAGCGCCGGAATGATGCCCTCGACGCGCGTCGTCAGCTGAAACGCCTCGAGCGCCTCGTCGTCGAGGATCGGCACATAGTCGACGCGGCCGGAATCGCGCAGCCACGAGTGCTCCGGCCCGACGCCGGGATAGTCGAGCCCGGCCGAGATCGAGTGGCCGTCCATGATCTGGCCGTCGGCGTTCTGCAGGAGGTAGGTACGGTTGCCATGCAGCACGCCGGGCGCGCCGGCACTCATCGAAGCGCAATGCTCGATGCCATCGAGGCCGCGGCCGCCGGCTTCGACGCCGATGATGCGAACCTCTTTGTCGTCGAGGAAGGGATGGAACAGGCCGATGGCGTTGGAACCGCCGCCGACACAAGCGATGATGGTGTCCGGCAGCCGGCCTTCCTGCTCGAGGATCTGGGCGCGCGCCTCGGTGCCGATCACCGATTGGAAGTCGCGCACCAGCTCTGGATAGGGGTGGGGGCCGGCGGCGGTGCCGATCAGGTAATAGGTGTCCTCGACATTGGTCACCCAGTCGCGCAACGCCTCGTTCATGGCGTCCTTCAGCGTGCCGTGGCCGGCGGTCACCGGCCGCACTTCCGCGCCCAGAAGCTTCATGCGAAAGACGTTGGGGCTTTGCCGGGCGACATCGGTCGCGCCCATATAGACGATACAGGGAAGCCCAAAGCGCGCCGCCACTGTAGCGGAAGCGACGCCATGCTGGCCGGCTCCGGTCTCGGCGATGATCCTCGTCTTGCCCATGCGCTTGGCGAGCAGGATCTGGCCGAGGCAGTTGTTGATCTTGTGCGAGCCGGTGTGGTTCAGATCCTCGCGCTTGAAATAGACCTTTGCGCCCCCGCCGAGGCCCTTCGCTGCGGAAACCTCGCGAAGATGCCTGGTCAAGCCTTCGGCGAAATAGAGCTTCGACGGCCGCCCGGCGTAATGCGTCGAGAGATCGGTCAGTTCGGCCTTGAAGTCCGGATCGTTCTTGACCTCGTTCCAGTGCCGCTCCAGCTCAAGGATCAGCGGCATCAGCGTTTCGGCAACGAAACGACCGCCAAAAATGCCGAACATGCCCTGCTCGTCGGGGCCGGTGCGGAAGGAATTCGGTATCGCCGGCTTATCCATCGCCGATCTCCTGGTCTGTGGTTTGAAGCGTGGTCAGGCGGCGCGGTTGTCGCGTGCTGCCCCGACGGCCCGGAAAAATTGTTCGATCAGCGCCGGTTCCTTGACCCCCGGCGCGCTTTCCACGCCTGAGGAAAGATCTATTCCGCGCGGGTTCGCCAGCCGAAGGGCGTCGCCGATATTGCCGGCATTGAGCCCACCGGAAAGCATGTAATCGACGCCGGCGTCAAGGCCGGCCAGAATGCGCCAGTCGAAGGCAAGACCGTTGCCGCCCGGCAGTTCCGAACCCTTAGGCGGCTTGGCATCGAACAGAAAGCGGTCGGCAATGCCGATGAAGGGTTTAACCCGCTCGAGATCGGCAGCCTCGCTGACCGGCAGTGCCTTCATCACCGGCAAGCCGTAGCGCGCCTTCACCTCAGCCACCCGGTCGGGCGTTTCGGCGCCGTGAAGCTGCAGCATGTCGGGCTGCATTTTTTCGACGATCTCGTCCAGGAACGCGTCGCTGGCGTCGACCGTCACCGCAACCGCCTTGGTCTTGCCGCGCGCCGCTTCGCGCAGGCGGCCGGCTTCCACCGGCTCGACATAGCGCGGGCTTTTGGCAAAGAAATTGAAGCCGACATGGCTGGCGCCGCCGGCCAATGCCGCGGCCAGTGCCTTGTCAGTCTTCAATCCGCATATCTTGATGTCCAGCGCCATGGCGCGGGATTGGCACGAAACGACCAAAGAGTCGAGAAAAAGCATCCTGTTTGCCGCCGGCGCGGAACGCGCTACCTTGCTAATGTAAGAGCGGAACGCGCCACCTTGCTAATATAAGAGCGCAACGCGCTACCTTGCTCAGGCACAAAGGCGGGAGAACAAAGACCATGCCGGAAAAGACCGTCGCGGAACTCAGGCAAAAGCTGGCGCAGGCCCATGAGGTCATCGCTCATTTGATGGACAAGGCAGCCTTCAACGGCGCGGAGGCGCATCGGGCGCTGGCTTATTTCAGCAACGATGGCTTCGAGAAGGATTTTCTGCCTTGGCCGCGCCATGTCGATGAGGGGTTGCGGCCGGAGGAGTTGAACGCGGCGAATGACGATTGATCGGACAACTACTCGAACGTGATCGCCTGCAGCGCGCCGCCATTGCGCTTGAGCCAATCCTTGCAGCGCTCGGTGTCCGGGCACAGCTGCTCGCATAATTTCCAGAATTTCGGGCCGTGGTTCATCTCCTTGAGATGCGCCACCTCGTGCGCCACGAGGTAGTTTATCACCGGCCGCGGCGCCATCATGATGCGCCAGGAAAACGACAGATTGCCGTCCGACGTGCAGGACCCCCAGCGGCTCGACGTATCCTTGAAGCGGATCGCCTTGGCGCGCTTGCCGACCGCAGCACTGTGCTTGGTCACCAGCGCCTCGATCTCGCGCTTGGCTTCGCGCTTGAGGAAATCGGCGATGCGGCGCGGCAGATGCAGGCGCTCACCATGCACGATCACCAGCGGACCGCGCTCGTCGCGCGACAGCGTGACTGTACCGCGTTTCGACGGTTCATGGACGATGCGATGCGGCACACCGCGCACCGGTATCTTGATGCCGGGCCGCACCTGCGGCCGGTTGGGCACCTTGGCCAGCCTTTGCTCCAGCCAGTCCTGATGACGGTCGAGGAATCTTTCCACCTCGCCGCGCCGCAGCCCCGGCGGCACGGTGATGCGCAGGCCGCGGCCGCCGGAATCGATGCGCAGCGTCAGGCGCCGCGCCCTGTCGTTCTCGACGATCTTGAGCGGCAGCGTGCGGCCGGCAACGCAATGCTCGCGCTCCACGACGGGCGTGGGCTTGGGTTTCGTCGGGGTGCGAAAGAAGCCGAAGGACATTCCGGGACGATACGTGATTCGAGGGAAACGACTAGAACAAAAAAGAAACGGCGCCGCTGACGCGACGCCGTTGGATTATCTATCTGGGCACGGGACCCTTACTCGTCGAGCAGGCCTGGCGTGGACTTGCCGGTGGTTTTGTTGTTCGTCGTCGACCCGGTCGTGGGAGACGTCGACTTGTTGCGGTTGGCCATGAAACGATCGAACTCTTCCTGGTCCTTGGCGCGGCGCAATTCGCGGGCATATTCGTCGAACTCGCTCAGCATCTCGTCGAGCTTGCGGCGTTCCTCGGCAAGCCGCTCGAGTTCCTTTTCGCGCCAGTCGTCGAAAGCGACGTTGCCGGTGCGGGCGGAGCCGTGCCCCCAGCGCGCGGCCTTGTCGGAACCGCGGCGGCAGCCGGCGAAGATGCCGTCGGTGGCGCGGTTGACGTCGCGCTTGAAGCCGTCGAGCCGGTCGCCCCAGATGATGTAGGCGAGCATGGCGAAGCCGAGCGGCCAGAACACCATGAACCCGATCACCATCAGCGCGATGGTCGCCGGCGTCCAGGCCGGACGGATCAATGCAGATGTGTTCATTTCTCCCAATCCTTCAGTTGGAGACAGCCAAATCCGGCTGCGTGGAATCGAAATGGGATGGAGAAAACGGCGATTCAAGACAGCAACCGCCAAAACCGGACAAGCGGCTGAAATGATTATCGCTTTTTGAGCATTTCAAGGAAAAGCACGACCAATCCGGCGATCAGGCCCCAGAACGCCGCGCCGACGCCGAACAGCGTCAGCCCTGATGCGGTGACGGCGAAGGTGACGGTAGCGGCCATCCGCTCGTCCTCGTCTTTCAAGGCGATCGACAGCGCATTGGCGAGCGGTGCCATCAGCGCCAGGCCGGCGACCAGCGCGATCAGGCTCTGCGGCAATACGGCGAAGATCGCCACCAGCGAGGCGCCGAACAGGGCAAAGACAAGATAGGCCAGCGCGTAGAACGGGCCGGTCTTCCAGCGCTCGGCCGGATCAGGATCCACGTCGGGTCCGGTGCAGATCGCCGCCGAGATCGCCGCCAGATTGGTCGTCGAGGCGCCGAACGGCGCCGTCAGCAGCGAAAACAGGCCGGTGACGCCGATCAGCGGCCCGGGTTCGGGATGATAGCCGGCTGCCCTCAGCACGGCGAGGCCGGATAGGTTCTGCGAGGCCATGGTGACCAGATAGAGCGGCAATGCCAGGCCGATGATCGAAGCGGCGGTGAACTGCGGCATTACCAGCGTCAAGCTCGAGAGTTCCGGTGCCGGCAGACCGCCGACCCGGTCGGTAAGAAAGGCCGCGAGACCGCCGCCGATCAGCACCAACAGCACCGACAGCGCCGGGTTGAACAGGCGGATGACGAAGAAGACCGCAACCAGCGGCAGGATCAGCCAGGGGTCGACGGGCACGGTCTTCACCGCATTGATGGCGAAGGTTACGACGATGCCGGCCAGCATTCCGGACGCGACCGAAGCCGGTATTCTGGCGATCAGCTTGGTCAATGGCCCGAACAGGCCGGTGGCGACCAGCAGGACCCCAGTGACGATGAAGGCGCCAACCGCCTCGCCCATCGAAAAGCCGGTCGATGCGGCGATCAGCGCGACGCCCGGCGTCGACCATGCGGTGATGACCGGCATTTTCGTGCGCCACGACAGCCACAGGCTCTCGATGGCCATCGCCAGGCAGAGTGCCGTCACCCAGCTTGCGGTCTCGACCTGCGTTGCGCCGACCGCCTTGGCGGCGGCAATGACGATGGCCAGCGTACCGCCGAAGCCGACGATCGCCGCCACAAAGGCGGACACCGGAATGGAAATGCGCATGTCTCTATCCCGCCTGCCGCACCATCGCGTCCACCACCCGCACCAGCATATCGAGATCCTGAGGTCGCGACAGGCGGTGGTCGCCGTCCGGAATGAGCGACAGCGTGACGTCGTCGGCCGGCAGCAGGCCGACCAGCTTGAGCGCATGGCTCGACGGCACGTCGGGATCGGCCAGGCCTTGCAGGATATGGACCGGGCAGTGCGTGTCGATCGGCCCGGTCATCACCCGGTTGCTGCGGCCGTCCTCGATCAGTGCGCGGGTGTAGATGTACGGTTCGACGGAATAGTCCGACGGCTCTTCGAAGAAACCCTTTTTCCTGAGGTCGCGCTTCTGCGCCCCAGTCAGCACCGGCTCCACCAGTTCGAACGTGAAATCGGGCGCCGGGGCCAGCAGCACAAGGCCGGCGACGCTGTTCTCGCCCGCCTTACGCAATTCCTGCACCATGCGCAGCGCGATCCACGCGCCCATCGACGAACCAACCAGGATTTGCCTGCCCTGGGTGAAGCGGCGGAAAACCGCCAGGCTCTCGCCCAGCCATTTCGAGATGGTGCCGTCGGCAAAGGCGCCACCCGATTCGCCATGGCCGGAATAATCGTGGCGCAGGAAGGCCCGGCCGTCTTTGCGCGTCCATTCCGACAGGGTTTCGGCCTTGGTGCCCAGCATGTCGGATTTGTAGCCGCCAAGCCAGACGATGCCGGGCTCGGCACCTGCCGCATGCCTGACGGCGATGCTCGTCCCGTCGACGTCTAGGAAGATCGGGGTGGTGGTGCTCATGGTGTATTCCCTCGCGCCGGTCTTTTGGCACAAGCGGGGGTTCAACGAAAAGTGCTCTGTTACTTTCTTCGCTTGGTGCAGAGGAGCATTCATCGAGCAGGTGATTTCCTGAGAATGCTGTGCTATTGACTCCGACCGCGCGCTCACCACATTGCGCGTTCGCAATTCTGAACTGAAGAACCCCTTAACGAAACGGCTCAAGGAGACCACGACCATTCGCAGACCTTTCAAAGCAGCGGCGCCCACCAAGGAAGGCCCGCGCTCCAACCGTGATATCCGGGTTCCCCGGGTCCAGCTAATCGACGCCGAAGGCCAGAACCGGGGCGATGTCTCCATCAACGACGCATTGCTGCTCGCCGAAGAGGCTGGGCTCGATCTGGTCGAGATATCGCCCAATGCAGTGCCGCCCGTCGTAAAGATCCTCGATCTCGGGAAGCTGAAATACGCTAACCAGAAGAAGGCGGCCGAGGCGCGCAAGAACCAGAAGGTCATCGAGATCAAGGAGATCAAGATGCGCCCGAACATCGACAGCCACGACTATGAGACCAAGATGAAGGCCGTCCGGCGCTTTTTCGAGGAAGGCGATAAGGTCAAGCTGACATTGCGCTTCCGCGGTCGCGAGATGGCGCACATGGAACTCGGCATGCAGCTTCTGAATAAGGTTCGCGAGGAAGTGGCGCCCATCGCCAAGGTCGAAGCCGAACCGAAGCTCGAAGGCCGCCAGATGATGATGGTGCTGGCGCCCCGCTAAAGCGCGTTGCGCTTTAGTTCTGTTTTGTGCATGTCGTTGTCCCAAAACCGCTGCGCACTTTTGGGCGACATGCATTAAATCCGCCTGAATCATGTTGCAAGGCGTCCCGGCGATCGGCGGGGCGCCTGTTTTCTTGGCCAGACGCTGCGATCGCCGGCGAGAGCAACGACGCTCTGGTTCCCTCGACGATCGGATTCCCGACATGGTCAATGAAGTCAGATACGCGCAAGTTAAGCACGGGCTTGGCAGCTACCAGCATATGCGCAGGATGGTACTTGCCGTTCTCATCATGGTGATGTTCGCGGCGCTGCTGTTCGGCCAGTCGGTTTTCCCTCCCGATACGCCAGTGCATGAAACGATCGAAATGGTCGGCGTCGTGCTGATCTTTCTCGGCATCGTCGGGCGCTTGTGGTCGACGCTTTACATCGGCGGACGCAAATCCTCCGAAGTGGTGACCGGCGGACCCTATTCGATCACGCGCAACCCACTCTACCTTTTCTCCACTTTAGCTGCCGCTGGTGTCGGCGCACAGATCGGCTCCATCGCGGCCACGATCGGCTTTGGAGCGCTCTGCGCGGGTGCCTTTTACATCGTTATCCTGCGCGAGGAGAAATTCCTCAAGGAGGTTCTCGGCGCGCCATACCAGGCCTATCTGGCGAAAGTGCCGCGCTTCTTCCCGAAACTGTCACTGTATCAGGAAGGCGACACCGGCAGCTTCAAGCCGCGCCTGCTGCGAACCACGTTACTGGACGGGCTGGTGTTCCTCCTTGCCTTGCCGGCTTTCGAACTGATCGACGGCGCCCAGCAGTCGGGCATATTACCGGTGCTGTTCCGTTTCCCCTGAGCACTACAAGGTTGCTGAGCGCTGGGTGTTGCGCGCGCCCTCGCTTTGACGTATATGACCGCGTTCCAAAAAAACCGCCCGGCAGGGCATGCCGTGGCGGTTTCATTTGCTTTTCGGGCTTTGGTCGGCCTGAAGCGAACAAAAAGCGCATTGGTGCGCATATAAACGGAGTAGCAAAATGCCCAAGATGAAGACCAAATCGGCCGCCAAGAAGCGGTTCAAGATCACAGGTACGGGTAAAGTTCTGTCGGCTGCGGCCGGCAAGCGTCACGGCATGATCAAGCGTTCCAACAAGTTCATTCGAAATGCCCGCGGCACGATGGTTCTGGCTGAACCGGATGGCAAGAAGGTCATCAAGAATTTTCTGCCGAACGGCCTCTAGGGCATGATGCCAAAAAGTTGCAAACTTTTTGGAAAACATCATGCGCCAAATAAGGGCATTCGGTCTGGACACGCATTTGTTTTACGCAATTCCGAACGGAAAACCGCTAGGCACTTTTCCTGGAATTGCTTTTAAGGAGATCATGACATGGCACGCGTAAAGAGAGGCGTCACCTCGCACGCCAAGCACAAGAAGGTCCTGAAAGCCGCCAAGGGTTTTTACGGCCGCCGCAAGAACACCATTCGCATCGCCAAGCAGGCGGTGGAAAAGTCGCTGCAGTACGCCTATCGCGACCGCAAGAATCGCAAGCGTTCGTTCCGCGCGCTGTGGATCCAGCGCATCAATGCGGCGACGCATGAGCATGGCTTGACCTATGGCCGTTTCATCGACGGTCTCAACAAGGCCGGCATCGAGATCGATCGCAAGATCCTGTCGGACATGGCCATCCACGAGCCGCAGGCTTTTGCCGCACTCGTGGCCAAGGCCAAGGTCGCGCTCGAATACCTCAAGAACACCACGCCGAACGCTTTTGAAAGCGCTGTCGCTTAAGACCAGCGCTTCCCAAGCTATTCGACACTTGATTTGGGAAACCCGCGCTGGCAGGGCTGGCGCGGGTTTTTCTTTGCTTCCAATCGGGTCTGGAACATGAGTGACATGGAAACTCTCGAAAATTCCCTGATGGCCGAGATCGCCTCTGCCGCCGACGAGCAAGCAATCGAGGCGGTGCGTGTCTCTGCCCTCGGCAAGAAGGGTTCGGTCTCCGAGATACTGAAGACACTCGGCTCGATGAGCGCCGAGGAGCGCCAGGTCAAAGGCCCGGCAATCAACGGCCTCAAGAACCGCGTCACCGAGGCACTTTCGGCCCGTCGCGCCGAGCTGAAAGATGTGGCGATCACGGCACGGCTTGCCGCCGAGAAGGTCGACGTCACCTTGCCGGTGCGACAATCGCCGGCCGAGCGCGGCCGCATCCATCCGATCAGCCAGGTTATCGACGAGATCGCGGCGATCTTCGGCGATCTCGGCTTTGCCATCGCCGAAGGTCCCGACATCGAGACCGACTATTACAATTTCACCTCGCTGAACTTCCCGGAAGGCCACCCGGCGCGCGAGATGCACGACACCTTCTTCTTCCAGCCGGACGAGCAGGGCGAACGCAAGCTTTTGCGCACCCACACCTCGCCGGTGCAGATCCGCACCATGGAGATGCAGAAGCCGCCGATCCGCATCGTCATTCCTGGCAAGACCTACCGGCAGGATTCCGATGCCACCCACTCACCGATGTTCCATCAGGTCGAGGGATTGGTGATCGACAAATCGGCCAACGTCGCCAACATGAAGTGGGTACTGGAGGAGTTCTGCAAGGCCTTCTTCGAGGTGCCGAGCGTCAAGATGCGCTTCCGGCCGTCCTTCTTCCCGTTCACCGAGCCCAGCCTCGAGGTCGATATCCAGTGCGACCGTTCGCGGCCTGGCGAGGTGCGCTTCGGTGAAGGCTCAGACTGGCTGGAGATCCTAGGCTGCGGCATGGTCCACCCCAACGTGCTCCGCTACGGCGGCCTCGATCCCGACGAATACCAGGGCTTCGCCTGGGGCATGGGCATCGACCGCATCGCCATGCTGAAATACGGCATGCCCGACCTGCGCGCCTTCTTCGACGCCGATGTGCGCTGGCTGTCGCATTACGGTTTTAGGCCGCTCGACATGCCGACGCTGTTTGGCGGGCTAAGCGCGTGACAACCGGGCCGCAGCAAATCCGCGGGCAGCTAGCCTTCCTGCACATGTCCGACGCGCGGCCGCATAGCTTCAAGCCCAGCGTGCCCAGACCAGACGGAACACAGTCATGAAACTTACCCTCTCCTGGCTCAAGGATCATCTCGAGACCGATGCCTCGCTGGCGGAAATCGTCGAACGTCTCACCTCGATCGGCCTCGAGGTCGAGCATGTCGACGACCGGGCGAGCTTGAAACCTTTCGTCATCGCCAAGGTGCTGACGGCAGTCCAGCATCCCGACGCCGACCGGCTGCGCGTGCTGACCGTCGACACCGGCGACGGCAGGGCGCCGGTGCAGGTTGTCTGCGGCGCGCCGAACGCCCGCGCGGGCCTGATCGGCGCCTTTGCAGCACCCGGCACCTATATTCCCGGCATCGACGTGACGCTGACCGTCGGCAAGATCCGCGGCGTCGAAAGCCACGGCATGATGTGCTCCGAGCGCGAGCTCGAACTGTCCGAGGAGCATGACGGCATCATCGACCTGCCGGCCGATGCGCCGGTCGGCACCAGTTTCGCCGCCTATGCCCATCTCGACGATCCGCTGATCGAAATCAATCTGACGCCGAACCGGCCGGATGCGACCAGCGTTTATGGCATCGCCCGCGATCTGGCGGCGAGCGGGCTCGGCACGCTGAAGAGCGCGCCGATAGAGCCGATCCCCGGCAAGGGCGAGACGCCGGTCAAGGTGACGATCGAAGCGCCGGAGCTCTGTCCCGGCTTTGCGCTGCGCCTGGTGCGCGGCGTCAAGAACGGACCGTCGCCGAAATGGTTGCAGCAAAGGCTTCTCGCCATCGGCTTGAGGCCGATCAGTGCGCTGGTCGACATCACCAATTATGTCACCTTCGATCGCGGCCGGCCGCTGCATGTCTTCGACGCTGCGAAGGTCACCGGCAATCTCACCGTGCGCCGGGCACGCGACGGCGAAAAGGTGCTGGCGCTCGACGGCCGCGAATACACGCTGACGCCGGAGATGTGCGTCATCGCCGACCAGGATGGTATCGAGTCGATCGCCGGCATCATGGGTGGCGAGCATTCCGGCTGCGACGAGAACACCACCGACGTGCTGATCGAGTCGGCACTTTGGGACCCGATCGCCACCGCCCGCACCGGCCGCACGCTCGGCATCATCACCGATGCACGCTACCGCTTCGAGCGTGGCGTCGACCCGGAAATGATGATTCCCGGTGTGGAGCTGGCGACGAGGCTGGTGCTCGATTTCTGCGGCGGTACGCCGACGCAAACCGAAGTCGTCGGCTATGCCGGCCATCGGCCGAAGATCGTCTCGTTCCCGTTGTCGGACGTGAAGCGGCTGACCGGCATCGAAGTGCCGCGCTCGACGAGCCTCGACATTCTTGCCCGCCTCGGCTTCAAGCCGGAGGGCACGGGCGATGTCGTCAATGTGGCGGTCCCGTCCTGGCGGCCGGATGTCGACGGCAAGGCCGACCTGGTCGAGGAGGTCATGCGCATCCACGGCGTCGACAATATCGCGCCGCAGCCGCTCGGCAGCCACGACGCGGTCAACGCCAAGATCCTGACTGTGCTGCAGATCCGCACCCGCGCCGCCAAGCGGGCACTTGCCGTGCGCGGCATGATGGAGGCCGTCACCTGGTCGTTCATTCCGGCAAAACACGCCGATTTGTTCGGCGGCGGCCAGCAGGCGCTGAAGCTTGCCAACCCGATCGCCGCCGATATGTCGGACATGCGGCCGTCGCTGCTGCCGGGCCTG
Organism: Mesorhizobium sp. M0778; assembly: GCF_040320105.1. Classification (NCBI taxonomy): domain Bacteria; kingdom Pseudomonadati; phylum Pseudomonadota; class Alphaproteobacteria; order Hyphomicrobiales; family Phyllobacteriaceae; genus Mesorhizobium; species Mesorhizobium sp. M0778. The sequence goes on from NZ_JAMYPA010000027.1 coordinate 75,680, forward strand.
ATCGCGGCCGCGCAGCGCAACGCCGACAAGGGCATCGGCGATGTCGCGCTGTTCGAAGTGTCGGGCACTTACGAGGGCGACGGCGCCGACCAGCAGCGGCGTGTTGCCGCCGGCGTTCGGCGCGGCACCGCCAAGCTCGAGGGCTCCGGCCGCCATTGGGCAGGCAATGCCGGCGCCGTCGGCGTCTTCGATGCCAAGGCCGACGCCATCGCTGCACTCGAAGCCTGCGGCGCGCCGGTCGAGCGGCTGCAGATCGAGGCCGGCGGCCCGGCCTGGTATCATCCCGGCCGGTCCGGCACGATCAAGCTCGGGCCGAAGGTCGTGCTCGGCACGTTCGGCGAATTCCATCCGAAGACGCTGGAGGGGCTTGACGTCTCCGGTCCGCTTTGCGGGTTTGAGGTGTTCATCGATGCCGTGCCCGAGCCGAAGGCCAAGCCGACGCGGACAAAGCCGAGGCTCGATCTGTCCGCCTTCCAGGCGGTCAAGCGCGATTTCGCCTTCGTCGTCGACAAGGCGGTCGAAGCCGGCACACTCGTTCGCGCCGCCCTTGCCGCAGACCGGAAGCTGATTTCCGGCGTCTCGGTGTTCGATGTTTTCGAGGGTGCAGCGCTCGGCGCGGCGAAGAAGTCGATCGCCATCGAAGTTTCGATCCAGCCGGTCGAAAAGACGCTGACCGACGAGGATTTCGAGGCGCTGGCCAAGCGCATCGTCGAGAATGTCGGCAAACAGACCGGCGGCGTGCTGCGCGGCTGAGGGATTGCGGACGCATGGCGAATCGCCCTCCAAAGGGCGATGAACCATTTGCGCTATTCAGGGCTGCCCTTCGAGGAACAGCGTGCAGCCTTTCTCGATATCGTCTCGGCCGATCCGCTGGTCGGCGAGACGCTGTCGCGGGTACGGGCGCTCGACCTCCCCGACTGGCTGGTCGTGTCCGGCGCGCTTTACAACAGCGTCTGGAATCATCTGACGGCGAAGCCTTCGGGATATGGCATTCGTGATGTCGATCTGTTCTATTTCGATGAGAGCGATCTGTCTTACGAGGCCGAGGACACGGTCATCCGCCGGGCGGCGAAGCAGTTCGAAGGACTGACGCTGCCGGTCGAAGTGCGCAACCAGGCGCGGGTGCATTTGTGGTTTGAGGCGCGCTTTGGCGGTTCCTATCCCAGACTGTCGTCGTCCGCCGAGGCGCTGTCCTATTTCGCTTCGAAAACCCATGCGGTCGGCGTTAGATTCGGCACCGATGGGCAACTCGCGCTCGTGGCGCCGTTCGGGCTCGACGACATCTTCTCGTTTCGCGTTACCCCGAACCGTGCACTAGATAATCAGCAGACGCACGAGATGAAGGGCGCGCGTGCGAGGGAGAACTGGCCGGAGATCAGTGTCGTGCCTTGGTAGGAAATGTCGGCGGGACAGCACCCCCCTCTGTCCTGCCGGACATCTCCCCCTCAAGGGGGGAGATCGGCAGCTTCGGCGATCCGCTCGCTCCTGCAACGTCCGTGATTGGCGAAAGCCGAGGTGACGTCCAATCTCCCCCTTGAGGGGGAGATGTCCGGCAGGACAGAGGGGGGTGCCTCGCGCCAATATCTCGCAATTATTTGCATTGCGGTGCGACCGAAAACGGGGCGCCGAAACGCCCCGTTTCGATTACGCCGT
>NZ_JAMYPA010000028.1:0-70166 GCF_040320105.1 Mesorhizobium sp. M0778
AATCGGTGATTGCAACGTCACCACCGTGCCATGGCCGCTCGCCCTTCAGAGCAAGCGCCGTTCTCTCTCCAAAACTTTTTGCAGAACCTTCAGGACACTATCCTCGCAGGCTGTCGATCACCGTTGCACGAAGCCCCAGTAGCTGGGCTGTCTCCCGGGCGCGCAGCGATGGAGCCACAAACACGCCATCTGTCTTTGAAAGATGGTTTCCAAGAGCGCTCGCCAGTTCAATCGAGCGCTTTTCCAGTGGCTCGTTGAGGGGAAATCCACCCTTGCGCATTTCGTGCGTGATACCGCTGCAAACCAGCGTCAAGCGTGTTGCTCTCATCCTGTCAGAGTCTTCGTTTTCAGTTCGGTGCTACCTATCTTTCGCGGTGAAAGCCCGCGGCAACAGCCTACCTGTTAATGATTGTTTTCCTTACTGCCGCGGCTACGGAGTATTTCGGGTCCACGAAGTTTCCCAGTCGCACTATGCCGCATTGGCTGAGCAGCATATATGCGTCCCACTTGTCGAAACCGAACTCCGCGACCATCCATCGGATCAATTCGCGGTAAGCGATGCGTGTTGCATCCTCAAGGGGTCTTGCGCTGCCGATCGCCATGATGAGATCGGCGGTCTCCAGTCGAGGCCAGTCGATCGTCCAGCCTTTGATTAGATCGATACGGATGGTGACGGTCGCCGAATACTCGACCGCCACGCCACAAACCTCGCCGTCGCCCTGGCAGGCATGCGCATCACCTATGAATACGCGTGCACCCGGTGATCGCACGGGCAAGTACGTCACGCTCCCTGGCCCCATGTCCGGCAGGTCCATGTTGCCGCCGTGGTTGTCGGGCGTCAAAGAATTTATGGAATCTATTTCGGGCGAGCAACTGAGCGTCCCGATATGTGGCTTATAAGGGAGTCTGACCCGGTCGCTCCAGTAGACGTTTTCCTCGTCGAGGTTGATCTTGCGAACCACCTCGGGTAGCGGCTCGTTGAGCATGGCGGTATAGGCCGTACCGGTCAGTCCGCCGAATTCCTCGATCATGCAACAGGTGCCACGCGGGTTTTGGCCGCGCGGCACCATCGACTCGATATAGACCGCAACCGTATCGCCCTTCTCCGCCCCTTCGACCATGATCGGCCCGTTCTGAGGGTTGAGAAAAGGCATTCGCAAGAGCTGCGAAGGCTTGTCGGTTTCATGCTGAATGGCGCCCTCGAAGGCGTCCCGGGTTTCGACGACGATCCTGTCGCCGGGTGAAACCGTAAGGACGGGCTCCGAATAGGGGCCCATTGTATAGTGGAAGGTCCCTTGTCGTTCCTCCGTCAGATGATGCGTTTGGCGAGCCGAACCACGACCAACCCCGCGCGTCGCCATGATCGAGTCCGCGACCCATCGATGCGTGAAAGGAATTGCGACATCGAGCTTATTCATGTGTATTTCCTCCAAAAATAAAATGGCCGCGCGAGCGCAGCTTTCGCTAGCGTTCGCACGGCGCTGTGCGTATTCAATTCCGATATCGAGGCTCAGCCCCGCTTATTTGCGGGCGATGGATCTGCTGAGTTCGGGAATTGTCGACAAAAAGCTGTCTGCTTGTGCTTCGAGTTCCTGGCAGCATGCTTCGACGGAGATGCGCCGGCGCATGCTCTCATCCCGAATCAGGTGAAATGCAGCGTCGTCGTCGATGCCCAAAACACTCATGATGCGCAGGATCGTGTGAACCACCAGTGGTCGGCATCGAAGCCGCTCGCGCAAATCGGCGACTTCGCGCTGAAGGTCGGCACGGTCGGTATGGTTGTGGAAGGCCGTGACCAGCGCCTGAAACACGCCTTTCGAACCTATGGGAGTAGTGAGGTAAGCGCTCGGGTTTTGGCTTATGGCCCAAGCAAGTCGACCGGGTGTCTCTGATCCTATGATCGCGATAAGCGGGATCGGAGCCTCGGACCACGGGAACATGCCGTCGAACCCGTTGTCGACGTCGAAGAATACTATATCGACGGGGCCAAAATCCTTGGCCCGCGGCGGCCACTGGCATACGGCTTCGATGTTGAACCTGCGAAGTTGGCTCAGCAGGGCATCCACGTTGCCATCCGTCTTGTGGATAATCAGCGCTGTCTTGTTGCTGAAATTAGGGATCGCCTGCTTGATCACGACACGATCCTCAGCTTCGGCGGTTGTCGGTTGCCATCCGGCTGATCCTGGTCTCGAGCAGCGTCCAACATGAAAGCCGCTCCCTTCAGGGATGCGAGAAACGGATCGGGCTTGATCGGCTTTTGCGCGGCCGCAATGACGGCGAATTCCGCGCCGGCGCTCGAGATGCCGATTCGTGGTGTCAGGTAGCAGTGGTTGTTTTCCGTGTCGATGCGGATCCGTCCCTGCGGCGCATCGTAAACACAGTCGCCGAGCACGGCGAGTAGGTCGGATGCTCTCGTTGAGGCTGCGGACCGAAGGGCCAGCGCCAGCATGTGAACGGAATTGTACGAAGCTTCGGCGTCGGCCGAGGTCACCTTCTGCCGGCCGAAACGCGTTTTGTAATTTTCGACAAAGGCATGATTTTGCGGATTGTCCAGAGACTGGAAGTAGACACTGGAGGTGATGTGGCCGAGCGCTGCCGGATCGCCGATCGTGCGAAGTTCCGGTTCGGAGAGCGTGCAACTGGCTATAGGAATGGAAACGTCGGATGCGGATTGCGTACCCAGTCCCGCATCGCGAAAAGCACGAAAGAATGCGTAGCTGGATTCGCCGATAAGCGTGTTGAACACGAAATCGGGCCGCAACAGACGGATTTCCTCAACGAGCCCGGTAACTTCGGTCGATCCGACAGCCAGATAGCGCTCAGCGAGCACCTCGCCGCCAAAATTCTCGACGATTTCGCGCATGACGCGGTTGCTTTCCCAAGGCCAGATATAATCGGACCCACAGCAATAGACGCGAGCGCCGAACCCCGAGGCCATATATTGTGCCAGGGGTACTATGTGCTGGTTCGGCGATGCGCCGAGATAGACGACATTGTCGCTGCTTTCGAAGCCTTCATAGTGCGAGGGATACCAAAGCAGCGCGTCGTATTTCTCGACGACGGGCACGATCGCCTTGCGGCTGGAAGAGGTGTAGCAGCCGACGATGTGCGCAACACCGGAATTGATGATGAGATCCCGGCAGATTGAAGCATACTCAGCCGTTTCGCCTCCAGGATTTCGAACGAGTGGTGCCAGTTCGAAATCGAAGTCCGACGATCTGTTGACTTCCTCGACAGCGAGCAGCGTTCCATTGAGCATCGCCTCGCCGACTGTAGCGTACGGCCCTGTCGTGGAAAACAGCACGCCGACCGGGATTTTCGCTTTTTCGCCCAACGTAGCTACCCAAAAAAAAATAAGCCCTGACGCCTTGTAAGGCGTCAGGGCTTCGTTGCCGCGAAGGATCGTGGTGATCCCTCAATTATAGTTCAAACCGGCTAGCCGGCAAATTCGATTTAAATCGTCCGTCATATCGGCAAAAATGTCAAATTCTATTTCCCCTGACTTCTCACCACGTTGCGAATATAGGTTAAGTAACTGGTTTGTTTCATAAAAATTATGCCATTTGCTGATTTTGCCAGTTTTACGAATTTCCCATGAATAACGGTTGACAAAAAAAAATTCCTCGGCGACGCTAAATAGGAACAAGACAGCGAGCGCCCAAAAGAGGCGCAGCATGAACAGATAAAGCTCGTGACAATGCGAGCTTATGGCGATGAGGCCCGCTCACCGGTGACGGTGGCGGGCCTTTTTAGTTCTGAAAAAAGACAATGGGGAACCTGACAATGAAACCTGTCACCGCCACAGCCCTAAGCGTAGGCATCCTTGGTGCAATCTGCACCTGGGCATTTCTCTCGATCGGCACAATCCTCGTCTGGGCGGCATTCGTCGCGTGGGCCTGCTTCTTCCAATCAGGCGGCGATGATGCTGCGCTCAAGAGCACGATCGTCTCCAACATCTTCGGTTGTTTCATGGGCTGGCTAGGCGCCGTCATGATCCTCGGCCTGCCCATCGGGAACTTTGTTGGGCCCCAGATCTGGCCTGCCATGGTGGTGTTCATCACAGTCGTGATTTACATCCTCGCATCGCAGATTCCTGCTTTGGCCTCTGTTCCGGGCACGACGTTCGGCTATGCCTGTACGTTTGCGTTTCTGCTGCAGACGCCCGACCGGCTCGCCCTGCCGAAGCTGCTTTCAGCATCCTTCGATAATTCGCTGGTCGTGGTCCCGGTTTCGATGGTGGCCGGCGCTCTGTTCGGGTTTGCATCGGCCAAGCTCGCTGGTGCCTTGACCAAACCGAGTCTTGCCGTCGCCTGACTGCCGGCCGGCACGTTCGACCGGCGGCGCTCAAAAAAATTTTCAGACAACATCAATGAGGCAAGTCATGACCACCGATAACCATTCCCATGCCAACGTACTCATCCCCGAGGTCGGTCTCCGCGTGAAGGCGCTTGAATCGCTTCTCGCCGAGAAGAAGGCCATCGATCCTGCCGCGCTTGATTTGATCATTGAGACCTTCGAGACGCAGATGGGTCCGAAGAACGGCGCCAAAGTCGTCGCCAAGGCCTGGACCGATCCCAAATACAGGAATTGGCTCCTGGAAGATGGCACTGCCGCCATCAAGAGCCTCGGCTATATCGGCGTGCAGGGCGAAAACATGGTCGCCCTGGAGAATACTCCCGCGGTGCACAACGTGGTCGTTTGCACGCTTTGCTCTTGTTATCCTTGGCCGACGCTTGGCTTGCCTCCCATCTGGTTCAAGTCGGCGCCCTACCGGGCTCGGGTGGTGATCGAACCTCGAAGCGTCCTGAAGGAATTCGGCCTCGATATTGCCGACGACGTCGAGGTGCGCGTCTGGGACAGCACGGCTGAGCTTCGCTACCTGGTGCTGCCGATGCGCCCAGCCGGCACTGAAAACCTGACCGAACAAGAACTGGCTGCTCTCGTTACCCGGGATTCCATGATCGGAACCGGCGTCGCACAATCACCCTCGCACTAGCCTCTGGCAAAAGGATCAGGACCATGAATGGAATTCATGATGTCGGCGGCAAGCACGGCTTCGGCCCGGTGCTGGTTGAACAAAACGAGCCGTATTTCCATGAGGAATGGGAAGGGCGGATGCTATCGATGATGATCGCCTGCTTTGCGGCGGGCATCTACAACGTCGACCAGTTCCGGCATCCGATCGAGCGGATGGATCCTCGCCACTACCTGATGTCGAGCTACTACGAAAAGTGGCTCTGCACCGTGGAACAGAACTGCATCGATGCAGGCATCGTCACCCGCGAGGAAGTCGATGCCCGCCACGCCCAGCTCATGAAAGGAAAAGCAGCATGAACATGCTCACCACCGATATGGTGCCTACGGTTTTGGCCACCGGAGATCCAGCGCGCGTCGATGTCGAGGTCGCACCGAAGTTCAAGGCCGGAGACAAGGTTACGGTCGTCAACCTGAACCAGGTCGCGCACAACCGCCTGCCGGCCTACATCAGGGGCAAGGTCGGTACCGTCACCTTCGATCACGGCGTGTTCGTTTTCCCCGATACGAGCGCCCACCGCCAGGGACCCAAGCCGCAGCACGTCTACACGGTGGTGTTCACGGCTCGCGAGCTGTGGGGCGATGCCGGCCATCCGCGGGACCGGATGTATGTCGACGCCTGGGATGACTACCTCGAGGGCGCCGACTAGCGCTCCGCCCAACTGCTCACCGCCTCGGCTTCGTTAGGATTTTCCCATGAACCAGAATAGCAGTCTCGATCAGCTTCCCGGTCTTCCGCGCAATGAAGCCGGACCACTGTTTGCCGAGCCTTGGCAGCTCACCGCCTTCGGGATCGTGCTCCAACTTCACAACAATGGCCACTTCCAATGGCGTGAGTGGGTGAACTACATCAGCGCGGAAATCGAACTCGGCAAAACCTATGGCCTCGATCCGGAAGACCATAATGGGATCTACTATCATCAATGGCTTGCCGCGCTTGAGAAATTGGTGACCGACAAGAAGCTGTCAAGCTTCGATGAGCTGATGGCGCGCAAGGAACAATGGCGTCATGCCGACGAGCATCGCGGCTTTGGCGAACCGCTTAGCCTGGATGGTCATGGTCATTCGCATCATCACCACCATCATCATCACGATCATGCTCATGCTCATGCTCATGCTCATGACGACGATCACAGTTGCCGCGCGCCAGCGACAAGGCTTGCGTGACCCACAAGCCGGCAGCAGCCGCAATCGCAAAATGAGGGCGAACGAGATTTCGTCGCGAGTCCATCCAATGAACACTCTTGAGGAGAACATTCATGTCCGAAATCGCTCTTAAACCCGTTGCCCTGCCGGCACCCATCCCGGTCCAGGAGCTTCTGCCCTGGGCCGTCTTTGGCGGGCTCATGCTAATGCTGGCGATCTATTTCATCGGTGCCGAAGAAGGCGCGACGTCGCTGATCCGTGGCATGTACGTCCACGAATTCGTCCACGACGGCCGCCATCTGCTCGGCTTTCCCTGCCACTAATAAAGGATCAACATCATGGTTGGCAGTCTTTTGCTGCGCGGCATGCTGGTCGGGATCATGGCCGGCCTGTTGGCGTTCGGTTTTGCCCGTGTGTTCGGCGAGCCGCAGGTGGATCACGCGATCGCTTTCGAGGAACATCAGGCGCGGGCCGCGGGCGAGGCACCGGAGCCCGAACTCGTCAGTCGCTCCACACAGGCCGGCATCGGCCTGCTGACCGGCATTCTCGTCTATGGCGCGTCCATTGGCGGCCTTTTCGCGCTGGTCTTCTCCTATGTCCAGGGAAGGGTCAGCGGCTTTGGACCGCGAGGCACGGCAGCGCTGATCGCGCTGGCCGGATTCGTCGCGATCATCCTGGTGCCGCAGTTCAAATATCCTGCCAATCCGCCTTCAGTGGGCGATCCCGAAACTATCCAGGCGCGCACCCAACTCTTCTTTGTACTGCTGATCGTGTCTGTCTTGGCGGCAGTGGCCTCGATCGGCCTCGCCAAACGCCTAGCGTCGCAGTACGGGATTTGGACTTCCTGGATAGCGGCGGTAGCTGCCTATCTCGTCGTGATGGCGATTGCCGAATATGCGCTGCCGCCGATCAACGAAGTGCCTGAGCAGTTTTCCGTTGTTGTATTGTGGGATTTCCGCCTTGCGGGGCTCGGTATCCAGACGGTTCTGTGGACTGCGATCGGCGTGCTGTTCGGAGCGGTCGCCGAACGCAGGATGGCCTATCGCGATGACGGTCGCCCGGTGCCGAACGCAGCTGCTCGCTAGGCCATTCCATGACGGCGCACAGCATCCGGATGTCTACGCGCGCCGCGTCATGGTGGTTCTGTCTTTCTCTGCTCTCGATGATGGCGGGATCGGCGCAGGCGCATGGGCAGAAATCGGACCTGAACAGCTCAGGTCTACAAATACCCGCATTGACACACGGCCAGATGGCCGTGATCGCTGACTATCGCAGCGAAATTCTCGACCTGGCGGCCAAACAAAACCGCACGGACGAAACGTTTCGCAGGCTGTTGAACTTCGCCAACCTGCAGTATGCCGCCTGTCTTTGGGGCTGATGCCCGGCAGCATTGGAGATGAGACAAGCCCCTTCAATGAATGCAGCCATGCCTATCTGTCAGCGATGCAGGCAGCGCTGACGCATCTGCGCGAGATGTCGGCAGATAAACCGGCCGTCGAGGCGCTGATATCACGGATCGACGCAGACATGGTGCTGAACCGCGCGTCGTTCGTCATGTGTCAGTTCAGCGGCGAGACCTTCAATACGGCCTCGCCGGTCATTCCGGACTGGCGGGACATTCCCTTCCACCTGCCCAGCCTGATTGCGGTAGGAATTGCCTTTGTAGCGACGATGGCAGGCCTTCTTGCCGTCCTGTTCCCAACGCGCACCTTGAGGCGACAGGTTGGGGGAACAGACCGGAACCCCATTCCCGGGGACGTCTGAACACCGAAACCTGAAGAACGAATGAGACGACGCTGGTCGAGCGCTCTCTGCCGGCCAACGCGAAGTCTTGTCCGCTTCGCACTCGCCATTACCCAAATGCCGACATTTCCAAAGGAGAAAGACCGTGCCCGTAGACGTGAAATACACCACGACAGCTACCGCCACCGGGTGAACCGCCCCGGGTTTGCCGGAGGCCATTTGGTTTGAGTCATGCAGCCATGCGGCGAGCGAAGAAATTGAACACCCTCTTCCTACTCATGGCGCAATATGAGGGACGCATGATTGTCCCCGCTGAGACCGTGTGCAAGGATTATTTTTCCCACCTGACGCTCACCAAGTTCTTACGCAAAGTGAGCATTGGAGAAATTGAGCTTCCGCTAACCAGAGCAGAAAGAAGCCAGAAGAGTGCCAAAGGCGTTCATCTCCAAGACCTGGCTTCATACCTCGATAAGCGGCGTGAAATCGCACTGTCTGAAGTGCGCGCCTTCCGACGTAGCTAGCGCGCCCGTGGCCTCTTTGCGCTTGGAGTTCAGCAATCCCTAGATCACCGACAGGATGCTACCTCCCGTCGCCCATTCGTGCCCCCTTCCCCGAAATGCGCCCGCTTTCGCCCAAGCGCTCCGGAACGAGTACAACAACAGTACAACTCTGAGGAATTGATACCTCTTAGTTGTTGAATATACGTTGGTTTTCGCGACGTCCGTCCAGTCCATCATCGGAGCAACGGCTAATTTTCTATATTTTTCAATCATTTATCCACTGTTTTTAAACCACGCTGAGATTGGACAGACTGACATTGCCGGCCTGTATGATATGTGACTCATTTCATTCTATTTTTCAAAGCGTAACCATCAATGTCCCTCAGCACCGCTTTTCTGCTGATGGCACAATACAATGGTAAGGCCATCATTCCGCTCGATGAGGTCCGTCGCGATTTCTTTTCGCACCTGACGCTCCCGAAATTTCTTCGCAAGCTCAGTTCAGGCGACATCGCCCTGCCGCTCATGCGAATAGAAACAAGTCAGAAATGCGCCAAGGGTGTCCATTTGCAGGATTTGGCGGACTACATCGATAGGCGCAGACAGGTGGCCCAGAGGGAGCTTCCCAGATGAGCGGTTGGAGCTGAGTGCAGCTGTAGCGCTCGGCATTGCGTGCGGCGTTGGAGGCGCTTGATCGATCGCGGCAGATGATCGATTGCATGCCTTCAATCTGGGCCGTCTGTAGTATTCAATCCATCACCGGCTCGCCGAGCGTATGCATCAAGCGGTTCGCCCAGCCGAAGATGGCAGCCGACAGGACCAGGTCGAGACATTCCAGCTCGTTGAGCCCGACGTCGACAAGCGCCTGAGCGTCGGCCGCGGTCGCCTCGGGTGGCGTGGTCGACAGGTGTGCCGAGAAGTCGAATATTGCCTGGAGGTGCTCGTCGAGCGTTGCCTCAAGACCGTCGGCGAAGACAGCTTCGATGACGTCCGTCCGTTTCGTAAGGTTGTTGAACCGGGAGGCGTGCACTGCGGCGCAGTATACGCAGCGGTTGACAACGGAAGCCGCGACGGCGCCCAGCTCGCGCTCGCTGCCCGCCAGCCCGTCGCGGCCGTACATGATCAGATTAAACAGGGGTGAGCGGACCGCGAGCGACTCTGGGTCATGCGCAAGCGTGAGCACATAGGGCGAGATGCCCTTGCTAGACGGCGTCACCTGCATGGCCGCACGCTGCTCGTCGGTGGCAGTCGCGAGATCGACTGGAACCACATAGGGCTGCCAGCGCGGTATCGTGGTGGTGAAAGTGTGGACGACCTCGCTCATCGCATTCCTCCGATCAGCGTGATACCCGCAATGACGCGCACCTGGTAATTGACGAAGGCCGCGAGCTCCGAGAGCCGGACTATGTCAGCGTCGGTTACGCCAACCTCGCGCAACGCGTCCACATGGGCGCGCGTGGCCTCGCGTGGTGCGAGTGTGAGCCGATCGGCGTGACGGACGATCTCGGCGGTACGCCGGTCCGTCACGCTCGTGCCGGGGTTGGCGAGCGAGGCTGTCGTCGCTTCGTCGGCGCGGGCGACCAGGGTTTCGTAGTGGCTTGCGAGCGCCGGGCTGCGATTGAGGCGCGCCATACGGGCGGCGAGCGCGGCCCTGAGGCCATGAGACAGGCCGCCGGGTTCCCGCGGCAGTAGCACGGCATCGTGGGCCGCTTCGCTGAGGCGCAAAATCTCCGCGCGCTTCTCCATGGCTTCCGCAAGCGCGGAACCCGGCCTTACGGAGGCAAGGTTTTCGATGAGTCTCAAAACAAGCCCCTCCGTACGTCAGCAGGCATGCGACCTAGGTAGGCGCGCCGTGCCACTATGTCAAATGAGAATGATGATCCGCTCTCGATGCGAAAAATTTATCTATTTCCCATTCGCCAATTGGGAAATGTCATGCTTTACTGACATGAAGGAGAGTTGTTGATGTCCAGCATGCATTCTAACTCTTTCGATATCCGACAACTTGAAGCCTTCGCAGCGGTGATGTCCGCCGGTAGCGTGACCGGAGCGGCACGGCTGCTTGGCCGATCGCAGCCGGCGGTCACTCGGCTTATTCAGGATTTGGAAGCCGATATCGGCTATGCGCTGCTGCATCGAAGCGGACCGCGCATCAGCCCGACCGCGCGCGGTCTACTCTTTCACGCCGAGGTAGAGCGCCATCTCGCCAGCCTGGCCCACATCCGCGAACGGGCAAACGCTATCGGTCTCGATGAGCCGCCTTCGCTTACGATCGCGGCCACGCCTTCGCTTGCGGCCGGCGTCCTACCCCAAGCGATCGCGGCCGTCGCGCCAGACCTGCTTCCGCGTCATCTTCATGTGCAGGCTCTGGCGGCCGAGAACGTCGTGCAGGCCGTGCTCGCCCGCTCGGCGGACTTCGGGATAGCAAGTCTGCCTTTGGAACATCCCGGCCTCGAGGTGCACTGGATTGCCGATGCGCCGTGCGTCGTCGCTCTGAGCGTGAGCGATCCGCTTGCCGGAAACGATGTGGTGCGCCTTGCCGATCTCGCGGACCGCCGCATCATCACCCTGGCAAACCCCTATCGCCTGCGGCACCGCGTGGACGAGGCTCTTGAAAGGGCGGGCGTGACGCCGCGACGGATCATCGACGTCAACGCCTCGATGACGGCCCTCACGATGGTTAGGGCTGGACTGGGGGTTGCCATCGTCGAGCCGGCAACCGTCTGCGGCGTTCCGCTCAAGGGTATCGTGATGCGCGTGCTCGACCACACGATCCCCTTCCTGTTCGGCGCCATTTCGCCCGCCACGCTGCCGATGACGCCGACCGTCGCCGCCATGATCGACGCGGCGCGCACGGTTGCCTTGGCGATGCCTGGCTGCCGCCTGCGCGACTCGTCCGGCGACGACGCATTGGCCGACACCGTCTACGGGCAAACTTTGCTATTCGAGGAAGCGCCGTCGTGAGCGATATGTCAGGGTTTCCGACCGGTCTCGACGCCCTCGAGGCGCGCCTGCAGCAGGACCTCGCCTGGCTGGAACTGCCGGCCAAGGCCTGGGTTCCGACCCGCGTCGTCGACGGACAACGTGTAACCGATGTGGTGATCATCGGCGCCGGCATGGCCGGGCTTGTCGCCTCGGCCATGCTGAAGCGGCTCGGTGTCGCCAACCACATCGTCCTCGACAAGGCACCTGCCGGTCGAGAGGGTCCGTGGGTCACCTTTGCGCGGATGCGAACACTCCGCTCCCCGAAGCAACTGACAGGGCCTGCGATGGGACTGCCAGCGCTGACATTCCGCGCCTATTACGAAGCCTTGCATGGAGGCGACGCCTGGGTGGCGCTCGACAGGGCGCCGCGCGAGACGTGGATGGACTACCTGGTCTGGTACCGCCGCGTGCTCGACCTGCCGGTACGCAACGGGGTCACCGTCGACGCTATCCTCCCGCGCCCGGACGACATGCTCGACATCGTATGCCGTGAGGACGGCCACACCAAAACGATGATCGCCCGCCACGTGGTGCTCGCGACAGGCCGCGACGGTCTCGGCGGCCCCTTCGTTCCTCCCATCGCCGACGACATCGTGCGCGAGTTCTGGGCCCATACCGCTGACGCTATCGATTTCGCTGCACTCCGCGGTAAGCGCGTCGGCGTGGTGGGAGCCGGCGCTTCTGCGATGGACAACGCCGCCACCGCGCTCGAGGCTGGGGCGGGACGGCTCGACCTTTTCGTGCGCAGGACGGATTTGCCACGGATCAACAAGTTCACCGGCATCGGCAGCCAGGGCGTGGTGCACGGCTTCGCCGGCCTGCCCGACGACTGGAAGTGGCGCTTTCTCGACTACGCCACGCGGGCGCAGACGCCGCCCCCCCGTCCCAGCGTTCTGCGCGTCAGCGCCTTTCCGCAGGCCCATCTCCATCTGAAAAGCCCAATCACCGGGCTGGAGCAGGACGGCGATCACGTCGTGGTGACGACGCCGAACGGCCGCTATCCCGTCGACTTCCTGATCTTCGGCACCGGCTTCAAGATCGAGCTGACGAACCGGCCGGAGCTCGCCGCCGTCGCACCCTACATCCGCCTGTGGCGTGACCGCTTCCCCGCACCGGCTGACATGCCGAACGGCGAACTCGAATCCTCGCCCGATCTTGGAAACGCGTTCGAATTCCTCGAAACAGAGCCGGGTGCCTGCCCGGGGCTCTCCCGGATACACTGCTTCAACTTTCCAGCTACGCTGAGCCACGGCAAGCTCACGGGTGACATTCCTGCCATCAGCGAAGGCGCCGACCGGCTAGCGCGTGGCATTGTCAGGGCGCTCTTCGTCCCCGACCGCGAGCGCCATTTCGCCGATCTCCAAGCGTTCGACACGCCCGAGCTCCTCGGAGACGAATGGGCGGACCACGAAGCAGCGGCAGACGATGCGAGCGATGACCTGGCGCTTCCCGGACCATCTCCCGAAAGGACACCCACCAGAAATGCTTGAACTCAAAGATCTAAAGCTGTCCTACGGGAACACGCAGGTTTTGAACGGCGTCGATCTCTCTGTGAAGCGCGGAGACGTGGTGTCGATCATCGGCCCCAGCGGTACCGGCAAGACCACGCTGCTGAAGTGTATCAACTACCTGGTAAAGCCGGCGTCCGGCACCATCGCGTTCGATAAGGTCAAGATGGACTACCAGCGCCCGGACAAGACCGCGATACAGGCGATCCGGCTCCGGACGGCCATGGTCTTCCAGCAGTTCAACGTCTTCAAGAACATGACGGTCATCCAGAACGTGATGGATCCGCTGGTGGTAGTGCAGCGCAAATCCAGGGACGAGGCGCGGGCGATCGCCCTGAAGGAGCTCAATCGGGTAGGCCTCTCCGACAAGCTGGACAGCTACCCGTCCCAGCTCTCCGGTGGCCAGCTCCAGCGGACCGGCATCGCGCGGGCGCTCGCGATCAAACCAGACGTGATGCTCTTCGACGAACCCACGTCGTCGCTCGATCCCGAACTCGTCGGCGAAGTTCTTAGGGTGATCAAGGACGTCACGTCATCGGGGATCACGTCGCTTCTCGTGACCCACGAAATGCAGTTCGCGAAGAACATCTCGAACCGGATCGTCTTCATGGATCGGGGCGTCGTCGCATCTCAAGGCAGCCCGGCCGAGATCTTCGACTCGCCCTCCAACCCGCGCCTCGCGCAATTCCTCAGTACTGAACACTCACTCCAGTAGAGAAAGGATGCCTGAAATGTCTTCTATCAGATCAACTTCGCGCCGTCGGTTCGGCCTCGCCGTAGCTGGCGTCGCAATCGCCCTTGCAACCGCGGGCGCATCCCATGGCCAGGACTCCGTCCGGACCATCAAGATCGCGACTGCGGCAGAATCCAAGCCGCTGTCGTGGGGCGCGATCGGCGTCGAGCCGCAGGGGTACGAGCCCGACGTCCTGAAAGCCATCAACGCGAAACTCCCCCAGTACAAGTTCGAGATGGAAGGCGCCGCCGACATCGCTCAGGAGACGGGCCTCGCCACTGGCAAGTACGACATCGCGACCGGCGGCTACTACCGTGCGCCCGCTCGCGAAAAGCAGTTTCTTATTCCAGAGAGCCCGATTGGCGCTAGCCTGATCAAGATCTACAGCCGAAAGGACAGCGGCATCAACGAGATGAAGGATCTCGTCGGAAAGAAGATCGTACCCGTCACGGCCGGCGGCGGCATCTACAAGTTCGCCACGGCGTGGCAGGAACGGAACCCCGATTATAAGATCGAGATCACCGCTTCCAGCGCCGGCATTCCGTATCCGGATCGCCTGAAGGAGGTCCAGAACGGCAAGTACGACGCGCTGGTTCTGCCGTCCAACCTCGGCGAGCAGACGGTCATCGACCAGCAGAAGCTCGACATCAAGGCGAGCGAGCCCGTTGCCATCAACAACACCTTCGTCCTGATCCATCGCTCCGAGGAAAACAAGGCCCTCTCCGAAGACATCGACAAGGCACTGAAGGAACTCAAGGCCGACGGCACGCTCGCCAAGCTCTCGCAGAAATGGTTCGGCGAGGACATCACCACGTACATGAAGTAACGAAAGCTCGCACGAAACGAGTTCTCGGACTGCCGACGATCAAGGCTGGAACTGAAAGAAAGGAGTTGTTGCACTGTGGACCTTTCCATAATGATCCCCGAACTGCTCAAGGCGTTGCCGCTGACACTCGCGATCACGTTCACGGCCATGATCGTCGGCTTCTGCCTGGCGCTGATCGCGACCACATTCCGGGTGCGCAGAGTACCGGTGATCAGTCACCTGGCCGACCTCTACGTATCCTATGCCCGGAGCGTCCCCGTCGTCCTCCAGCTGTTCGTCGCGTTCTACGGGCTTCCATTGGTGGTCGGTCTGCTCGAAGTCGAAGATTTCGTCTCGCCCACCGTGGCTGCGATATTGGGGCTCAGCCTCTACCATGGTGGTTATCTGTCGGAGGTCATGCGGCCGGCATACCTGGCCGTCGATCGCGGCCAGCATGACGCGGCGGACAGTCTCGGATACACATTCCGTCAGAAGCTCACTCGCGTCCTCGGACCGCAGGCGGTGCACATCGCATTGCCCGGCTACGGAAACTCCATCATCTACCTGATCCACAACGTTGCGCTGGTCATGTACATCGGGGCGGCGGACGTGATGGCGACCGCGCATCTGGTCATGGAGCGAGACTACAACCAGTATCAGTTCGAAACCTATCTCGTGCTGGCGGTGATCTATGCGCTGCTGTGCCTGGCCGCGTGGCTTGTCGTGCGCTTCTTCGAACTTCGGTCCTCGAAGTTCGCACCAAGAGCGGCGCCGGCGAAGACCACCATCATGGCAAGCGTCTGATCAGGAAAGGGTCACCACATGTTCGACATTGAAGTCTTGCTCCCGGACCTGTGGAGCATTCTGGGCGCGGTGCCCATCACGCTCCTGATGGCGGTGGTGATCTTCGTCTTTTCCACGATCGTCGGTAGTCTGTTTGCGATGGTCGAATATCGCCGGATACCTGTCCTGCGGGAACTCGTCGTGGCCTACAAGGTTGCCTTCAAGGGCGTCCCGATGGTGATTGTAATCTTCCTCGCCTACTACGGCCTTCCCCCGGCACTTCAGTTCCTGGCCTCGCTTGTTGGAATAGAGTTCAACGGTCACTTGACGCCTAACTGGGTCACGCTCATCGTTGCGTTGACTGCTTGTGTCGCCGCTTTCCAGGCGGAAGTCGTGAAGGGCGCCCTGAACTCCTTTGACACCGGTCAGGCGGACGCGGCCTACTCGTTGGGCTACAAACGCAGCCAATTGTTCCGGCGGGTCATGCTTCCCCAGGTGATCGTAGCCGCAATCCCGGACCTCGCCAACTCGTTCATGGTGATCATGAAGGCGCTTTCTCTCGGATTCGCTATCGAGGTCGTTGACATCTTTGCGCAGTCCCAGTTGACCGCCGCGCTGAATTTTTACTACCTCGAAGCCTTCTTGATCGCTGTCGTCATCTACATGGTGATTGCCTATATTGTCACACATGGCGCCGACAGGGTGGAAGCAGTCCTTAGGGCGCGGACCTAAGGTAGCCTCCAACCTGTCTGCGGTCCGCGTTCATCGACCTGCTCAAGGTCGAGAGGGGCGAGTAGCAATGGCGAGAGTGCAGAGCCTCAGGTCGATGTGATCTGACAGACAGCGACACCTGCAAGTGCAAGTCCCGCCGCACCTTCGATCGTCCGGGAAACGGCACCGAACAGGCGTGGCCGGCTGTCAAAAAAATGCACCAGCCGCTCGCGAAACAGGATCGACAGAACAGCGACGGTCGACAGTGTCAGCGCCACCCCGGCCATCATCGTGACGGCAAAGAGAAGGCCCGCCACCGGAACGCCCCGCGAAATCGCGAAGGTCATCACGAACAGCGTCAGCGGGCACGGGATCAGGCCAGCCATGAAGCCGACGGCCTCGCCCTCATGCTTGTGGTGGTACCCGTGGCTTAACGCCCGCCATATCATCCACAGGCCGATAAGTCCGAGCAGCCCGCGGCTGACATTCTCCAGCAGCGGCGCGCGGCCGACGCTGCCCAAGGCGATCGAGACGAGCGGCAAGGACAGGGCGGCAATCACCACCGCGATGGTCACATGGGTTACGGAGAGCGTGATCGAGACCAGGAGGCCACGCGCCACCTTGGCATCCGAGCCGGCGAGATAGGTGGCAAGCACCGCCTTGCTGTGGCCGGGTGTGAGCGCATGCGCGGCGCCGAAGAGTATGCCCATCGGCAGGAACGCCATGAAACCCAGCCAGTCGCCGCCGGTGGACAGCAGTTTGATCTGCTCGGCCAGCGCCAGGTAGATTGTGCGCTGGAATTCGACGAGGGTCTGAAACATCAGGCGAGCCGGCCCTCACGCGCACGTCAGTTCGAGGCGGGTTGCGAAAATCTTGCCGAGATCGGTTCCGGTCGGATCGCTGAAGAACGCATCTGTCAGGCTTTGCTGGTTCTGCGCGATCGCCGTGTCCGGATCGGGAGGCACGACGGCGCGTGCGCAGCCTCGCGGCAGGCCCGCCACCGCAAGCTTGTCGTCGTCGGTGAAATCGATCGCCGTGTAGAAAGTTGGATCATAGACGCCGATGCTGACCTTGCCGGCAAGCGGCAGCGTCTCTTTCGGCTGCGTCTCGAACTGGACGACGAGCTGATTGCCTTCATAGCTTATGATGAGTTTGCCCGGCGGCGCCATTGCCGCGTCCTTGCCATCCACCGTGACCATTTGGAAATAATTGTACTCGGCCAGCGAGGCGTGGATGGTGAGAGCGACCTTATCGAGTTCCTTGGCGTCGAGGATGAGGTCGGAATTCTTGTCGAACTCCATCAGCACCGTCGAGGAGAAGAGCTCGTCGAACCGCCAAAGATGCCGCAGCGTCTCGACATCCCGATCGGTGCCGACGACTACGTCCAGCCTCGCCTCGGCAAAAACATGCGGATGAGCAGCAGCCGCGAGAGTGGAAGCGAGCAGGAGTGCCGCGCCTGCAATCGTGCCCGTCAGGCGCATTTGCGTTTCCCCTCACATATCTTTCGCTGCCGGACCTGTGGCAGCGCAAGCAGGCTAAATTGGGACGCGACCGGAAGCCCTTCAGTCATCGACGATCGAACTTGCAATGATGGCGTCCGGCGTGCCCCGACCGGCAGGCGATGTCAGATGCACGAGCTGCTTGCGATTGCCCGCGACCAGTATGAACAGCCGGGACATCTGCCTGCCCTTCCTCTCCTCGCCGATCTTCTCGGCGTCGGTGCGGTCGAAGAACCGTTTTTCAAATTCTGTGCGGTCGACATCGAAGAGTTTGACCGAGCAGGTCTGGACGGACCTGCCGTCCATGGTCGCCCTGGTCACCGCGACCATCGTTCCGGGCGGAAGGTCCTCGCCGGCGACCTGCCATCCACGGAACGCCTTCATGGCATGGACAGGAGCAAGTGCCGCACCGTCGGAGAGTGGCGTCCATCCGTGCGTCTTTGCCAATGTCTCGGTTCGTTCGAAGTCGGGGCCGTGCGCCAAGCATGTTTCGTGAAACGCATCTAGCGCCCGGTCGACGCCATCGGCATGCGCAAATGGCGATGCCAGCCATGCGGCCGCGAGCGTCATGGAAAAGAAGGCCTTGGGCATTCTCCAGACTCGGTAACGAGGCAATTTGCGGATCGGATGTCGAGCCCGCAAGATAGGTCCAGACCGGCCATGCACGCAACGCGGAATGGCGGCGCCTGAGCCGATTGTGCCGCGGCGCAACGGGCGCGTCTTCCTAGGCAGCGGGCGCGCCAGAGCCGACGGCCGTCGCATGGCGCGATCAAGCTGGCCGGACCGTGTCCGTCGTTGCGCGAACATAGTTCAGGTTCATGGTCCCAACAGCGCCGATGTCGCTCACCTTGAACCCGCGCTCGGTCAACAGCGCGCCGACCGCATTCATGTCGATATGCCCGTGCCGGTGGAGCCTCGGCATTCTGGATTCGCGTCGCGGCCTGCCGAAGTCGATCAGCAGCAGCCGGCCGCCGGGCTTCAACACGCGCTTCGCTTCGCGGAAGAAGGCCGATCGAACGGTTTGCGGCAGATGATGCAGCATGAGCGTTCCGATCACGGTGTCGAAATGTCCATCCGGGAACGGGATTTCCTGAGCGGTCGCATGGACGAAGTCCATGTCGAGGCCGGCGCGGATGGCCTTGTCGCGCGCCCTCTCGGTCATCTCGGCTGACGCATCGATGCCCGTGACGCGTCCGTCCGCGCCGACAAGGTGCCTTGCAGCAATGGCGAGCGTGCCCGTTCCGCAGGCGACATCGAGCACTGCCTCCCCAGGCTGGAGCCTTGCCAGGCGCAGCATGAATTCACGGAACCGGTCCTCGCGGCCCCAAGTCAGGACGCGCGCAAGCAAGTCATAGCCTGTCGGCCTGTGCAGGACGATACCGATGCCCTTGTCGCTAGCGCCATGCGCGTCGTTCCCGGCAGGCCGCATGTGACGGAAGCCGCCCCAGAGCGCGAATGCCGCGACCGCGGCGAGGATGAGGCCGTGGAGCGCCCCCATCCACGCGCCGGCATTGAGGTAGCCGGCCCCGAATTGCAGCATGAGCAGGAAACCGGCGACCAGCGACAGTTTGACAAGCACGGCAAGCACAATGACGCGCTTTCGCGAATGCTGTCCGTTACCGGCCTGATGACCAGATTGGTGCATGTCCTTTTTGCCTCTCGTCAGTTTGCGGTGCGCTCAAAACATCATTGAGCTTCTGGACTTGGCGTATCATATTGGACACGGTGTCCGGGAATGCTGTTGCCAGACACTGGACCGCCGAATGTCCGAAACCGCACGCGGCAAGGGGCAATGACCATGAACATCGAGCGGACCGACGACAGGGGCACCATCGACCGGCGCGTCGCGCGCACGCGTGCCCTGCTGCAGGACGCGCTGATTGCCCTAATCCCCGAGCGCGGCTACGCGGCCATCACCGTCGAAGACATTTGCGAGAAGGCTAACGTCGGCAGGTCGACCTTCTACACCCACTATGCCGGCAAGGACGAACTGCGCAGCGCGACTCTGGAGGCGCATCTGCAGTCGCTCAACAGGCGCGTGTCCGCAGACGAAAAGACAGGCAACCGCCTGTTCGAATTCAGTCTGCCAATGTTCGAGCACGCGCGGGCGTTCAGGTCGCTTCACCATGCGCTGCTTTCGAGCAGCGGCGATACGATCCACGACCAATTGCGTGAACGCATACGGCGCGCCGTGCGGACGGAACTTGCCGGTGAGCGGATCGGCGACACAGGCGTGCCGATCGAATTCGCCGTCCAGTTCATATCTGGAGCATTTCTCGCGGTGCTTGCCTGGTGGATCGCCGAGGACGCCAGGCTTTCGCCGGTGCAGGTCGACGACCTGTTCCAGCGGATGGCGGGTTCAGCTCTTCCGGGTCGGTCAGACTAGCAAGTGCTTCCTAATCCGCATCATGCGCCCGTCTCGATCGTTGCAAGCTCGGGCGATATCCTTTTTGAGGCTAACGTTCCTCCGGCGGCCGAATCTTGCGGAACGTCACGAGCAGAAGGATGTCGTAGACAATTTTCAAGGCGCCCGCGATGAGCAGCGGCCAACCGAAACCGGAAACGGCAAGCAGTGAGCCGGCGAGCATGGGACTCGCCGCTGACGCGAGGCTGCGCGGGACGGCAGTGACGCTCGCTGCTGCGGCACGCTCGCCAGGCGTAACCACCGCCATCACGTAAGAGGTGCGGGTCGGCACGTCCATCTGCGACAGTGCACTCCGGATCAGCAGGAGGACGATCACCGGAGCGAGGCTGTGCATGAACGGAATAAGCAACAGGCAAAGACTCGACGGCAGATGGGTGAAAACCATCGTGTTCACCAGTCCGATCCGCTTGGAGATTTGAACCGCCACCAGATATGACACGGCTGAGAGCACGCCCGTGCAGAAGAAAATCGCGCCCGTGGCAGCCAAGGACAGGCCGAAGGTTTGATACAGCCACAGTGCCAGCAAGGACTGAACCACAAGCCCGCCCGCAAAAGCGTCCAGGCTGAAGAGTGCGGCCAGCGTGAGGACGATGGTCCGAGACTTGCGCAGGGGCTCCGCTGGCGCAGCGCTCGCATCGATCGATTCGTCCGGCAGCCGCCGATACAGGAACAATGCTCCTACCCCAAGAAGAGCATAGAGCAGGAAGGCAAGCTGCAGGGACAGCTTGATCTCCAGGCCGACAAGCTGCCGCAGGAGGTCGGGTGCCCCGGCCGCCAGAGCGCCTACAGCCCCAATAAGCGATCCGACAACGCTGTAGCGGGCAAACAGCGCGGTACGGTCGCGATCGGTGACACTGTGCGCGAGTTCCGCATGCTCCAGCGGCAGGAACACGCTGACGTCGCCGGAGGATGGGTTCAACGTTCCGACGAACGCGACCAGGAGCAGCGGCCAGAAATCATGGACGAGCGTGAAGGCAAACCCGGTCAGGATCATGAGGACAGCAGCTGCAATCAGCAGCGAGCGGCGCGAGAAATGGTGCGCGACAGCTCCAACGCCGAGCGTGAGTGCGGCCGATCCAGCCAGCGTCGCCGTCGCGAAGGTCCCGATCTCAAAAGCGTTGAAGCCGAGCGCGGCCAGATAGGCCGGAAGCAAAAGACTGACGAGCCCGTCGCCGAACGCCCGCAATCCCCTCGATGCCAGCAGATAGGTGGCCGCTGCCCCCGCGCCCGAAGGCAACAGCGCAAACCTATGCCTCGCAAGTGGTTCGAGCAAAGCGTTCGTCGGCCCCTCGGCTGTCAAAGGTGCCTCCTGCCCAGAAAATGGCTGCACGCAACGAGCAACCTAAATCGATCCTGTTGCAACGCCATAAAGCAGGCCGAGGATAGAACATGCCGCCAGCACCGGGATCATCCCGATCTTGAAACGGAACACCGCGAGCAGTGCGCCCAGCGTCAGGACCAGCGAGGGGATGTTGAGGGAGTTGAACACGGGCACGTCCAGCGTCATTCCCAGCCAGCTGACCTTGTGCAGTTCGCGAAACAGCACGTGAAGCGCGAACCATACCGCAAGGTTCAGGATCACACCGACCACTGCCGCCGTGATGGCAGACAATGCTGCTGACAGGGCTTTGTTGGTTCGCATCGTCTCCATGAAAGGTGCGCCAAGAAATATCCACAGGAAGCACGGTACGAACGTAACCCACGTCGTCAGAAGACCGCCGAGTGTTCCGGCGACCAGCGGGTTAAGCACGCCTGGCGCGCGGTACGCGCCCATGTAGCCGACAAACTGCGTGACCATGATCAGCGGGCCAGGCGTGGTCTCGGCCATGCCGAGGCCGTCCAGCATTTCTCCCGGCTTGAGCCAGCCATAGTGATCCACGCCCTGTTGCGCGACATAGGCGAGTACCGCATAGGCGCCGCCAAAGGTGACCATCGCCATTTTGGAGAAGAAGATGGCGATGTCGGTGAAGACATTGCCCTGCCCAAGAAACACCAGAAGAGCCAGGACAGGCACGAACCATAGCGCCAGAAACGCCGCTGCAATCTTCAACGACCAGCCGATGGATGGGCGTGCATGTGCTGGCACACCTTCGCCAAGTGCAGTATCTGCATCGGCGACCTGCTTGCCGCCCACTTTGCCATGCCCGTTGCCCGAGCTGAATGAGGCCCAGCCCGCTCTCCCCCCGACGAATCCGATTATACCCGCGACCAAGATGACCAGCGGAAACGGCGCGTCGAAGAAAAAGAGAGCGACGAAGGCCGCCGCCGCGAGTCCGACCATGACATTGTTCTTCAGTGCCCGCCTGCCGATCCGCAAGACCGCTTCGAGAACGATCGCGAGGACCGCCGCCTTCAGACCGAAGAAGAGGGCTTGAACGGCGCCAACGTTGCCGAAGATGGCGTAGATCCAGCTCAGAACCATGATGGCGATCGCCCCGGGCAGCACGAACAGGATTCCCGCAACGAGGCCGCCCTTGGTCTTGTGCATGAGCCAGCCGATATAGATGGCCAATTGCTGCGCCTCCGGGCCGGGCAGCAGCGTGCAGTAGTTGAGCGCATGCAGGAACCGGGTCTCGCCGATCCATCGTTTTTCCTCGACGATGATCCGGTGCATCATTGCAATCTGCCCGGCGGGACCACCAAAGCTGAGCGCGGCGACCCGAGCCCAGACGCGCGTGGCCTCGGCGAATGAAATGCCGTGGCCGGGCGTGTCGTTTGGTCGGTTTGACGCCGTCATGGTGCTCTCAGCATTGGCCATGGCTCGGATCACCCGCGTTTCGAACGGAAATATCGATAGAGGTTGTCGAACACCGAAGCGCCCTCGGCGATCCGTTGCTCGTCGCCCGCGTTCGCCATGGCGATACCGGAGATCAGGCTGGCGATGCCGGTGGTTTCCTCGCGACCGAACTTGCCGTCCTTGAGATCGATATCGTGTACGACCTCAGCGATGGCCTGCAGCGCCGGATCGACTATGCCACTGCGGCCAAGCAGAACCTCGAAGCTGCAGCGGTCGCCCTCATGGGTGATTTCGCCCTCGAACATGTCGAAGCGCAATTCACCCTCCTTCGGCACGTATCCTTTTCCGGCCACGAAGCGGATCGTTGCATCGGCATCGATGAAGCGACGGATCAACCAGCTGCAGGCGATGCGGTCGACATGCACGTCCCGGCGCGTGACCCAGATTCGGCCCTTGAGCTCGCTCGGCTCGGCCGCCTTTTTCGGTTCCTTGGTCATGGCCTTGTCCTCTATAAGCTGTGTCTCGAGCTCGGCGATCAGACCCTCGACGGCGAGGCGATCGGTGGCGCCAAAAAAGTCGATCGCCACGACCTCGGCGAGCCGTTTGCGCAAGCGGCCGAGCTGCGAACGCGCTTCCGCATGTTTTTCCGATGTCGCGCCGGCCTTGATCGCTGCGGCCAGATCGCGTGCCTCCTTGACGATCTCCGCATAGTCGGCGTCACGAACGGCATCGAACATCGCCCGGACCTGGGCGTCCGATAGACCGTCGACAAGGCGTGCCTCGCACATCATGGCCTCGCCGCCGCCAGCGACGATCTCCTTGAGAAGCCATTCGAAATCCTCCTGCATCTCGGCATTGGCCGGGAGGGCGTAAACGGTGCTTTTGACTGCGACCGCGCCGATGCCTTGCAACCGTCGCCAGATCTTCACCCGGAAATAGGCGGGCTTGCTTGGCAGCTGATGGATCAGGAGCAGCCAGCGCTGCTCCTGCGATTCCCCTTCACTCATAAGTGAACCGTATCATGGACAGAGCCGAATGCAACACTTGTATCATTTTTCGTTTGAGCATAGCGTTCGCCTCCTCACGGATGGGCCGGCGGCGGCTTGAGCGGAGACGAAGAATGGTAGACCAATCGAATGAGGACGTCGCAGGCCGTCAGCCAAGCAGCCGCGTCGTAAAGTGGATTGACTATCGATTGCCGATTTTCACCTTCGTCAATCATGAATTGAACGACTATCCGACGCCAAGAAATCTGAACTACCTGTGGAATTTCGGTTCGTTGGCCGGGTTCATGCTGGTCGTCATGATCTTCACCGGCGTTGCTCGCCATGCACTACACAGCGGATTCGAACCTCGCTTTCGGCTCCGTCGAGCACATCATGCGCGATGTAAATTACGGATGGATGATCCGTTACATCCACCTGAACGGCGCATCGTTCTTCTTCATCGCGACCTACATCCATATTTTTCGCGGCCTTTACTACGGGTCATACAAGGCGCCGCGAGAGCTGTTGTGGATGCTGGGAGTCGTCATCCTGCTGCTGATGATGGCGACCGTCTTCTTTGGCTATGTCCTGCCATGGAGCCAGATGGGGTTTTGGGGCGCAACGGTGATCACCAACCTGTTCTCTGCAATTCCGGTAGTTGGTGAGAGCATCGTCACGTGGCTTTGGGGCGGATTCTCCGTCGACAATCCGACGCTGCAGCGCTTCTATGCCCTGCACTACCTCCTGCCGTTCGTTATCGTCGGCGTCGTGATGCTGCATCTCGTCGCATTGCATCGGCACGGTTCCAACAATCCGCTCGGCATCGACCGCAACGGGCCGGGAGACAGCATCCCCTTCCACCCCTACTACACGGTCAAGGACCTGCTCGGCTTGGCGGCTTTCCTCCTGGTGTTCGCCTTCTTCGTCTTCTACCTGCCGAACTATCTGAATTCCGCCGACGCCTTCATACCGGCCAATCCACTGCGAACGCCCGCCGAGGTCGTGCCGCAATGGTATTTCCTGCCGTTCTACGCAATTCTGCGCTCGATCCCGAACAAGCTTGCTGGCGTCATCGCCATGTTCTCGGCCGTCGGTGTCCTCTTCATCCTGCCCTGGCTGGATATATCAAGGGTCCGCAGTGCCCGCTTCCGGCCAATCTACAAGTGGATCTTCTGGCTCCTGGTCATCGACGTCATCGTTTTGGGCTGGGTCGGCGCCAACAAGCCGGAGGGCCTTTTCGTTCTCATCGGCCGCGTCGGCACACTCTATTACTTCTTCCATTTCCTGATCGTGATGCCGCTCCTCGGCATCTTCGAGCGGCCGCTGCCGCTCCCGACCAGTATCGTCTCGGCAGTCCTGCCGAAGGGCGGCGCGCATCCTGCGACAGCGCGGGTAATGGCAGATACGCCGTAACCATCCAGCCGTCGAACATCGCACCTGTCTCTGGTGGCACGGCGACGGCAGAACCAACTCCGGTCAATTCGCAGTGAAGAAAAGAGGAATATCACTATGACACTACCGACCCGCCTGGCAGTTCTCATTGCTGCCGCAACTTTCATCACCCCTTCGTTCGCCGCCAATCCTGATTGGAGCCAGGTCGGAAAGGCGCTCGGCAAAGGAGGGACCACGCAGTCCGACGGCGTCTATAGAGTTGGCTTGCCACGAACCGACCTGAAAGTATCGCTCGATGGCGTACCGCTGAAGCCAGGATTTGCCCTCGGAGGATGGATAGCGTTCGAACCAATGGGGAATCAGGCAATGGTCATGGGTGACATCGTTCTGACGCAGGACGAGGTGAACCCGGTCATGAAGAAGCTTCAAGAAGGTGGGATCGAGATCACTGCGCTGCACAACCATCTGCTGCGCTCTGAGCCAATGACCCTCTACATGCATGTCTTGGGTCAGGGCGACCCGGTCACGCTCGCCACAGCGCTTCATGCGGGATTGGCGCTGAGCAAGACACCGATGGAGAATGCCGCGTCCGGTGCCGCACAGCCGCAACCCGCCGCCCAGCAGATCGAGTTCGACACGGCGGCCGTCGACCAGGCCATTGGTCATAAAGGAAAGGCCAATGGCGGGGTTTATCAGTTCACCATCCCACGAGCCGAAACGATCACGGACGGCGGCATGACGGTCCCAGTGTCGATGGGTACCGCCATTGCCATCAACTTCCAGCCGACCGGAGGAGGCAAGGCGGCGATCACGGGCGATTTTGTACTGATCTCATCGGAGGTCAATCCAGTCATCAAAGCCCTGCAAGGCAGCCGCATCGAGATCACGGCACTGCATAGCCACATGATCGATGAGCAGCCGCGGCTCTTCTTCATGCATTTCTGGGCTAATGACGACGCCGCCAAGCTTGCGCGCGGCCTCAAGGCGGCTCTCGACAAGATGAATCTCGCGAACAGCTAGGGTCGGGTCCAGTGCGCGCCGTCAGTGTGGCCCTTGGGCTCATCGCCACGATCTCCCTGATCGTATGCTCAGTCGGCCCGGCTGCGGCGGAGCCGCCTCTGATCCTCGAGCGAACAATCCCGCTCGAAAACGTCCGGGGCCGCATCGATCATATGGCGTTCGATCGAGTTGGGGGACGACTGTTCGTCGCCGAACTTGGCAATGACAGCGTAGATGCAGTCGACCTTCAGACCGGGAAAGTCTCCCAGAGAGTCAACGGACTGAATGAGCCGCAGGGCGTCGCATATCTTGCCGATCAGGACGTGATTGTCGTCGCCAATGGCGGTGACGGGTCCGTTCGGTTTTTACGCGCCGGTGATCTGTCGTCACTGGGAACCGCTGCTCTCGGCAGCGATGCGGACAATGTCCGCAGCGATCCGTCTTCCGGCCATGTCTTTGTCGGGTATGGCGATGGCGGATTGGCCATCCTCGATCCGGTGACCCGATCAGAGCTCGAAGACATAAGACTGGCCGGCCATCCCGAAAGCTTTCAGGTCGACGCGAAAACGGACCGCGTGTTCGCGAATGTGCCGGACGCTGGGCAGATTGCCGTCATCGACCTCAAATCGCGCAAGCAGGTGGGGGCCTGGAAAACACCAGGCTTGGCTTCGAATTTTCCGATGGCGCTCGACAGCACGGGTAGACAGCTTGCAATTGTGTTCCGCAGTCCGGCAAAGCTTGCCCTGCTGGATACGGCAACTGGCGCGGTAACGGCGAGCCTCGATACCTGCGGCGATGCTGACGATGTTTTCTTCGACCGCAAGCGCGATCGAATTTACGTGAGCTGCGGAGATGGCACGATCGACATTATGCAGCGCAGCCCCGAAGGGATCGGACTGGCCGGACGTGTGGTAACATCGAGCGGAGCTCGGACCTCGCTCTTCATGCCGGAACTCGATCGTCTTTTTGTTGCCGTGCGTGCTGGATGGCTTGGATCCGAGGCTGCTATCCTCGTATTTCGCCCTTCGCCATGATGGCGATCAGCCCTCAACGGTATTGGCGAGGCGTGTGTGGTGTCGAGATGGCTATCGTGTTCGGTGCATCTCGGCCCGGCCCATGAGGTCAGATCATGTTGAGCGTTAGAGCGGCAAGGACAAGGTATCGGCCGATCTTGGCGATGGCGACGATCAGGAGGAATACGAGAAACGGTTCGCGCATGACGCCCGCAACGACCGTCAGAGGATCACCTATGACGGGCACCCAGCTCAGCAGAAGCGACCATTTTCCGTAACGACGATACCATTGCTGCGCGCGGGCGAGCCCTGTTTCGTCCACCGGGAACCATGGCCGATCACGAAAACGCTCGATGCCTCGCCCGAGCAGCCAGTTGACTACCGAGCCAAGCACGTTGCCGACGCTGGCAACAGCAATGACAAGCCAAGGCGAATAATCTGCGAGCAGCAGCCCGACGAGCACTGCTTCCGACTGCATCGGCAAGATCGTCGCGGCGATGAAGGCCGCGAGGAACAGAGCGGCATAAGCGGCAAGATCTGTCATCGCCCCGCGTCACGCGAACGCTTCAAGTCGCGCAAAGTCGTCCCCGGCCTAGTGATGGTGGCCTTCCGGCTCGACCATCTTGAACGGGAGGATCTGTTCCCTGCCCTTGGCGGTCAGGATCAGCTTTGCCTCGAACTCGTGCGGCTCGGCCGGGGCGACGCTGCTCTCGAGGCGGTGGTGAT
This sequence comes from Mesorhizobium sp. M0778, assembly GCF_040320105.1. Lineage (NCBI taxonomy): Bacteria > Pseudomonadati > Pseudomonadota > Alphaproteobacteria > Hyphomicrobiales > Phyllobacteriaceae > Mesorhizobium > Mesorhizobium sp. M0778. The sequence continues at coordinate 27,726 of NZ_JAMYPA010000028.1, forward strand.
CGCCTGCGACAGGATCGAGCGGCAGCCTCTCGCGTCCCTCGGGTCGCTCGATGATCACGGTTGCTTCAAGTTCGTCGGAATGTTGGTCGATCGTGAGGCGCATGCGCTCGCCGGCGGGCGTGTCGACGATCTCGAGCGTCCCCGTGGCCAGATCGCAGGCGACCTTGAAGGGGTCGGGCGCGTGGTGGGCATGGCCGGAACTCTCTGCCACTGGCCCGCCCTCGCCTTCCAGGCGGATGTTGGCCTCCGAGAGCGCCGGCAAGTGATCGAACAGTTCCCCTCTCAGGGCTTCGGTGATGCCGACCACGTCCTTCGCGGTCGCGGTGTCGGCTACCTTGATGGCGACATCGGCATGCAGGCGATGACCGATCCAGCGCGCCTGCACCTGGGCGATCCGCTCGATGCCCGCACATGCTCGGCCCGCATGATGGATTTCCTCGACGATTCCGGGCTCGACGCCGTCCAGCATCCGTGTCAGCACCGCCTTCGACGACTGCCAGACGATGGCGAAGATCGCCACCGTGATCAAAAGGCCGATGATCGGGTCGGCGAGCGGGAAGCCGAGCCACACGCCGATGGCGCCAAGGACCACCGCAAGGCTGGTGAACCCATCCGTGCGGGCATGGTAGCCATCCGCGATTAGCGCCGCGCTGTTGATCTCGCGGCCGACACGTATCCGAAACACGGCCACGGCTTCATTACCCACGAAGCCGATGAGGCCGGCGATGGCGACCCAACCAAGAAATGCGATCGGCTTGGGATTGATAAGCCTGTCGATCGCCTCGTAGCCGGCGACGATGGCGCTGAACAGGATGATCAGGACGATGATGATGCCGGCGAGGTCCTCGACGCGGCCAAGGCCATAGGTGAAGGTCTTGCTCGGCTTGCGCCTTGCCAGCATGAAGGCGATCCAGAGTGGGATGGCGGTGACCGCGTCGCCGACATTGTGGATGGTGTCCGCAAGCAGCGCCACGCTGCCCGAGAAGAACACAATGACCAGTTGCGAAGCTGATGTGATAGCCAGTACGACGAACGACCATTTGATCGCCCAGATGCCGCGGGTCGTCGTCGCGATGGTGGGGTCGACCACGCCATGCGTGTGGCCGTGCCCGCCCTCGCCATGGTCATGGCCATGCCCGCCGAAGCCCTGGGCTGCCGGGCCGAACCCGAACCAGTCGCGTATCTTGTCCATGACGGGCGTCTCTCACAGGTACTTGGTAATGTCCTTGAACTCGTCGATCGAGCGGCGCTGCTCGCGCGCCAGCGGTCCGACGACGTCCTCCAGGCAATGGTTGAGGTGATCCTGGATCAGCGTCTTCTTGGCCTGGGAGATGGCCTTCTCGACGGCATGCAGTTGCTGGGCGATGTCGAGGCACGATCGGCCGGCCTCGATCATCTCGACGATCCCGCGCAGATGGCCGTCGGCGCGCTTCAGCCGCTTGATGATGTCGGGATGGGTTTCGTGAATGTGCGGACGCTCGTTCATGTCTTGATGCTATCCCCTGGAGAGGATATTACAAGCCTCCAAGCGGCCTCGATTCTGGTGCGCGCAACCATTCGTTAAGATTTTAGAGAATACTCGTTAAGCATGTCGAACTGGGTCCACAGCACAGCCTTTCGCCTAGTCATCGCTTTTGCGATGGCGCTCGGCGTGCTGCTGTCCCCAATGGGTAGTTCGGCCTCGCATAGCCCGATTGCGCTGGCTGCCGCCGAGGCAGCGCGTCACGCCGAGCTGGCAGCGCAGATCGAAATACATGGCCACAGCCATGACGATGGCGAAGCCGATAAGCAGAGCTTTAGTCATACCCACGGCCACAATCCGGCCGACCACACCCATGAGACGGCGAGCACGCTTCCGGGCTTCGCGCAGCCAGCTCCGCCGATAGGCCGGAGCTGGCTGGTTTACCCGCCTTCGTTTGCCGATCTGGAAATCCGTTTCCGGCTTGAGTGCCCTCCCAGGCAGATCGTCATCGCATGATCGCGGCCGCACGCGCGGCCATCTTCAACGACGACGATTGGAATTCTCATGCAAGGATCCTTCTACGAGGGTCCGCCACGCACGCCTTGCGCGCGCTGGCGGTTGGCCCTTCCTATGCTCATTGCTCTCCTGACCCTCCCACTGCTTGGTGGGGCTGCCTTCGCCCATGCCGTGGCCGAAGGCGACAAGGGCTATGTCCAGGAGATCACGGGCATCAATCGGCTGCCCTTCATCTATCTCGGCGCCAAGCACATGGTGACGGGATACGACCACATCCTGTTCCTGTTCGGCGTGATCTTCTTCCTCTACCGGATGAAGCACATCGGCATCTATGTGAGCCTATTCGCGCTCGGCCATTCCACGACCATGCTGCTCGGCGTCTATTTCAACGTCGGGATCAACAGCTACATCATCGACGCAATCATTGGTCTCTCGGTCGTCTACAAGGCGCTCGACAATATGGGCGCCTACCAGCGCTGGCTCGGCTTCCAGCCGAACACCAAGATCGCGACCCTGATCTTCGGCTTCTTCCACGGCTTCGGCCTATCGACGAAGATCATCGAGTACGACATCTCGCCCGACGGTCTCGTCCCGAACCTCCTCGCCTTCAATGTCGGCGTCGAGATTGGCCAACTCCTGGCGCTCGCTGCCATCCTTATTGTCATGGGCTACTGGCGCCGGACCGACAGTTTCTGGCGCCACGCATACACCGCCAACACCATCATGATGACCGCCGGGTTTGTGCTGATCGGCTATCAGCTCACCGGCTGGGTCGTCTCCTGAACCTCCAAAAAGATCCAAAAAAGGAATTCCCCTTATGTACAATACCGACATCCCGACCCGCGCCGAACTGCCGACATCTAGGCAACTCCTTCGCTCTGCCGTCATCGCCATTCTCGCGGCAGCGGCCATCCTTGTGACCATCGTGCTGCCGGCCGAATACGCCATCGATCCGACCGGCGTTGGGCGAGCGTTCGATCTCACCGAGATGGGCGAGATCAAGACACAACTCGCCGAAGAAGCCGAGCGGGACCGCCTTCGCGAACTGCAAAACGGCACTCCGACCGCAGTGCCAAGCCAAGATCAGCAGTCGAGTCTTCTGGAGCGCGTCTTCGCTGAACTGGTGATTGGTTCCGCCTCTGCCCAGGAACTCCGGACGGACGAAATGTCGGTCATCCTGAAGCCCGGCGAGGGAGCTGAGATCAAGCTCGTCATGGCCAAGGGCGCACAGGCAAACTACTCTTGGACGGCCAATGGCGCGGCGGTGAACTTCGACACCCATGGTGACGGCGGCGGCGAAAACATCTCATACGAGAAGGGGCGCGGGGTTGCAGAGGACGAGGGCGTACTTGAAGCAGCCTTTGACGGTAATCACGGCTGGTTCTGGCGCAACCGTACCGATGCCGACGTTACCGTGACGCTTAAGACCAATGGCGCCTACACCGACATCAAACGCATGATGTGACCGATACGGCACGTCTTATCCGGCGCCGTTTGGCGCCGGATAAGTGGCGCGCCGTCATTGCAGCCGGCGCACAAGCCACATCATCGGTCGCTCGGAAAGGCGTTCATCTCCAGGACCTCGCTTCACCCCGATAAGCGGCGCGAAATCGCACTGTCTGAAGTACGCGCCTTCCAAAGTAGCTAGCGCTCCCGTGGCTTCGTTGCGCCTGGAGTTCAGCAATCCCTAGATGACCGTTAGGATGCTGCCTCCCATCCGCCATTCCTGCCCCCTTCCCCGAAATGCGCCCGGTTTTTGCCTATGCGTTCCGGACTTCCGGAACGAGTACAACAACAGTACAACTCTGAGGAATTGATACCTCTTAGTTGTTGAATATACGTTGGTTTTCGCGACGTCCGTCCAGTCCATCATCGGAGCAACGGCTAATTTTCTATATTTTTCAATCATTTATCCACTGTTTTTAAACCACGCTGAGATTGGACAGACTGACATTGCCGGCCTGTATGATATGTGACTCATTTCATTCTATTTTTCAAAGCGTAACCATCAATGTCCCTCAGCACCGCTTTTCTGCTGATGGCACAATACAATGGTAAGGCCATCATTCCGCTCGATGAGGTCCGTCGCGATTTCTTTTCGCACCTGACGCTCCCGAAATTTCTTCGCAAGCTCAGTTCAGGCGACATCGCCCTGCCGCTCATGCGAATAGAAACAAGTCAGAAATGCGCCAAGGGTGTCCATTTGCAGGATTTGGCGGACTACATCGATAGGCGCAGACAGGTGGCCCAGAGGGAGCTTCCCAGATGAGCGGTTGGAAAATGCAGATGTGGTGCTGACGAAGCGTCCGCTTCGCGCCCAAGAGCTGCCATTCAGCATTTAGTATATTTAGTATGTGGATGGCAGCTGTCGAGGAGAAGCGGTCGTTCCGATCCAGTCGTACACCTATCGAATATCGAAAAGTTCTCGGGCACGTCGATGAATGGATCATATGAGAACCGCGCAGCAGAACGCCTGCAGGGAGCGTTCATCGCTGCTGCTCTGTTAAAATTCGTCAAGAGCGAACGCGAGGCGCGTATCGCTGCCCAGCGACGAAATTCACTCATTGCCGGCTGAAACGTTTTCAATTGCCGTTCGCGGCCAAACTTCCTCAACTGGCCGCCGAAGATCGAACCTCTGCGGGGCAGGCATGCGAACGACGGCCAGAGTGCGCAGGGTGCGCGACGGCAGGCTGGATTTCTCCAGGGAGTGGCTGCAGCTCCGCAATCCCCATGCCCCTACCGAGGTTCTGACTGAGGAGCAGGTCGAGACAATCCACGATGCCTCCATGTCAGTGCTCGAGGATGTCGGCATGCGCATCCAGGACGAAGAGGCACGTAAACTATTTGCCAGCGCCGGCTTTGCCGTCGATCACGCAACCGAGCGAGTCGTCTTCGATCGCGAGGGCCTGCTGGCACTGGTCTCCAAGGCGCCGCCGGTCGTAACGGTGCGTGGCCGCGACCCGGCAAAAAAGCTTTTCATGGGCCAAGGCCAGGTTGCCTTCACAGCGGTGAGCGGCCCGCCTTTCGTGTCCGATCTCGATCACGGCCGCCGCGCCGGCACGTTTCGCGATCAGGAAAATTTCCTGAAGATGACGCATATGACAGACGTGCTGCAGATCGAGGGCGGCACCAGCGTCGAGGCCCAGGACCTGCCGGCCGACACTCGCTATCTCGATTTCTACCTGGCCTGCTGCAAGCTGTCGGACAAGCCATGGAAGCCGCTGACCATCGGTCGCCACCGTGCCCGCGACGCCATCGAAATGGCCAAGATCTGGTACGGCGAAGACGAGGACAGCCTTGCCGCCAACCCGGTGTTCTTCATCAACACCAACACCAATACCCCGCTGGTGCTCGACGGCGAGATCGCGCAAGGCGTCATCGAATATGCGCGGCTGGGTCAGGTCGTCTGCGTTACACCCTTCGGCCTGGCCGGCGCGATGGCGCCGGCGACGGTTGCCGGTGCGCTGGTCATGCAGAACGCCGAGACTCTCGCCTGCTGCGCGCTGACCCAGATCATCCGTCCCGGTTGCCCTTACATCTACGGCGGCTTCATCTGCAACGCCGACATGAAGACCGGGTCGCCGGCCTTCGGCACGCCCGAATTCACGCTCGGCGCGCAGGCCACCGGCCAGATGGCGCGCCGCTATGGCTTGCCGTGGCGCTCGTCCAACGTGAACGCATCGAACGCCCCCGACGCGCAAGCGGCCTATGAATCCATGATGTCGCTGTGGGGAGCGCTGACCGGCCACGCCAGCGTCTTCAATCATGGGGCCGGCTGGCTGGAGGGCGGCCTGGTCGGCTCCTACGAGAAATTCATCCTCGACATCGAGATGGTGCGCATGATGTGCGCCTGGATGACGCCACTCACCGTCAGCGCCGATACGATCGGCCTGGACTCGATCAAGGAGGTCGGTCCCGGCGGCCACTTCTTCGGTACGGCGCACACGCTGGCGCGCTACGAGAACGCCTTCTACAAGCCGCTGGTTTCCGATTGGTCGAACTTCGAGAACTGGCAGGACAAGGGCAGCCCCGACGCCGCCCGCCGCGCCAACGGCATCTGGAAGCAGATGGTCAACGAGTATGAGGCGCCCGCCATCGACCCGGCAGTGATCGAAGAGCTCGAGGACTATGTCGCTGGGCGCAAGATCGAACTCGAAGCCCTGCGCTAGATGCTTGCTTCCTCGCGCTCTTTGAAAATCAAACGAATGGATTTCTGACGGAATGGATACACATGCCCGCGTGGTGGTGATCGGCGGTGGGATAACCGGCTGCGCCATCCTCTATCACCTGGCCAAAAAGGGCTGGAAGGATGTGGTGCTGCTGGAGCGCTCTGAACTGACATCCGGCTCGACCTGGCACGCCGCCGGCAATCTGTTCTCGCTGACCAGGCCGTCCAACGCCCAGCGGCTGCAGGTCTACACGATCAATCTCTATCCGGAGATCGAACGGGAAAGCGGCCAGGCCGTCGGCTACCACCCGACCGGCGGCATGCATCTGGCGGCATCGAGCGACGAGGTCACCACGCTGGCCATTGCCCGGGCCCGCGCGCGGCGCAACGGCGTCGAAGCGGAATGGATCAGCTTCGAGGAAGCAAAGGAGCGCGCACCGGTCCTCGACACCAGAAGCCTCAAGGCGGTGCTGTGGGAACCGATCAAGGGCCATGTCGACCCATCATCGGCGACCAACGCCTTTGCTGCCGCCGCGCGCAAGCTCGGCGCGAAAATCCATCGCCACACGCCGGTGACCGCGACGACACCGCGCGCCGATGGCGGCTGGGATGTCGAGACGCCAAACGGCACCATCCATGCCGACTTCGTCGTCAACGCCGCCGGCCTGTGGGCGCGAGAAGTCGGCGCGCTTGCCGGCATCAGGCTGCCGCTGCTGCCGGTCGAACATCACTACCTGGTGACCGAAGCGATCCCCGAAATCGAGGCAATGGATCACGAGCTGCCGACCATCGGCGAGAGTGAAGCCGGCTATTATTCACGCCAGGAGGGCAAGGGCATCCTGCTCGGCGCCTATGAAAGCACTTGTCACCACTGGGCCTTCGACGGCACGCCGCTCGATTTCGGCCATGAGCTGCTGCCCAACGATTTGGCCCGAATGGATCGCAATTTCGAGGTGGCGATGGACCGCATGCCGTGCCTCGGCGAAGCCGGCATCAAGAGCGTCATCAACGGGCCAATGATCTTTTCGCCCGACCTTGAACCTCTGCTCGGACCGCATCCGGAGCTGAAGAACTATTTCTGCGCCTGCGGCGTGATGAGCGGCCTGAACCAGGGCGCCGGCATCGGCAAGGTGATCTCGGAATGGATCGTCGACGGCGAGCCGGAGATGGACGTGAATTTCTGGGATGTCGCCCGCTTCGGCCGCTGGGCCGGCAAGCGCTTCACCTTCGAGCGGACCAAATATTATTACGAGAACCGGCAGGAACGCCCCTACCCGCATCTCGAATGCGCCGCCGGCCGGCCGTTGCGGACATTCCCGGCCTACGCCGCGCAGAAGGCCAGGGGCGCGGTCTTCGGCTTCAACAATGGCTGGGAGCAGCCGCTGTGGTTTGCCCGCCAGGGCGACGAACAGCGCGACATTTTCGGCTACGCCCGCCAGAACTGGTGGAAGACAGTCGGCGAGGAATGCAAGGCGGTGCGAAGTGCTGCCGGTCTGTTCGAGATATCGACCTTCGCAAAATACCGGATCTCGGGCGATGCTGCGTCCGGCTGGCTGCGGTGGCTGCTGGCGGGGCGGATCCCCGAGCCATCCGGCGCTGTCGCACTGTCGCCAATGCTGTCGGAAAAGGGCCGGCTGACCGGCGACCTGACCGTTTCGAAGCTCGACGACGGCAGCTATCTGCTGCTTGGCGCCGGCACCATGCAGGGCCAGCACATGCGCTGGTTCGACGCGCACAAGACGCCGGGCATATCGGTCGACAACCTGTCCGACAGCTGGAGCGGCCTGATGCTTGCCGGGCCGAACGCGCGGCAGATTCTGGCCAAGGTAACGCACAGTGACGTGTCGAATGAAGCGTTTCCGTTCCTGTCGGTCAGGCGCATGGAGATCCAGGGAGCGACCGATGCCGTTGTTCTCAGGGTCTCGTTTTCAGGCGAGCTCGGTTATGAGATCTACACGCCGGCAATGTACCAGGCTGGCCTCTACGATGCGCTGCTCCGGGCCGGCGCCGACCTTGGCCTGGTGCCGGCCGGCAGCAGGGCGCTGGCGAGCCTGCGCATCGAAAAGGCCTTCAAGAGCTGGGGCCTTGATCTCGCGCCGGACTACACGGTCATGGAGACCGGCATGGATCGTTTCGTCGACTGGAAACGCTCGGGCTTCATCGGCGAAGAGGCGGCGCGCGGACATCGTGCGCAAGGCGCCGTCGAGCACTTTGTCACGCTGACCGTCGACGCGGGTGACGCCGATTGCAGCGGCGGCGAACCGGTATTCCGCGACAAGTCTATGTCGGCTATGTCACGTCGGGCGCCTATGGCTACGCGACGCATGAAAGCCTCGCGCTCGGCTATCTTAAGTCGCATGTCGCCCAGACCGGCGCCGGCTTCGAGGTCGAGATCAACGGCAAGCGCCGCACTGCGTCGGCATCCGACGGACCGCGCTATGACCCGCAAGGGCTGCGCATGCGGATGTGACGACACCACATCCAAAATCCAAATCTTCCACCGCCTCCGGAAACCCCCTATAGGTGCCGCGGCTGGAGCAGTCGGTTCCGGTGCGTGAGGAGTTGCGAAAATAATGGCAAGGCGGTTACCTCCCTTTGCCGCGTTGCGGGCTTTCGAGGCGGCGGCACGGGCTGGCAGCCTGGCCGACGCCGCCGAAGAGCTGCTGATTTCGAGTTCCGCCGTCAGCCATCAGATCAAGTCGCTCGAGACCTTCGTCAGCGCCAGGCTTTTCCTGCGCGAGCAGAGCGGCCTGAAACTCACCGAGATCGGCGAGAAATATCTCGAAGGGCTGGGCGATGCGCTCGACCGCATCGAGGCGAGCACACTGTCGGTGATGCAGGACACCAAGAATGGCAGCCTGACCATCCATCTGTTCCAGTCGCTGGCGCAGATGTGGCTGATCCCGCAGCTGGACGATTTTCTGTCGTCCAATCCCGAGATCACCGTCAAGCTGATGACCAAACCGGACGAGATCGAGTTCTCCGGTTCCAGCATCGACGTCGACATTCGCTACGCCATGGCGGCACCTGCGGAACACATGTGCGAAAAGCTGATCGACGAGGTCATCGCGCCGGTCGTCTCACCGGACTATTTGCGCCACAGCGGCCCTATCGAGACGCCGGAGGACCTGCTCGGGCGGCGCCTGATCGGTTGCGAATATGAGCCGCATGAATGGGATTTCTGGTTCGAGAAAATGGGCGTCCCGGGCTCCAACCGGGCACCGAAACTGATGTTCGATTCCCGCTCCCACGCTCTACTTGCCGCAAGCGAAGGCATGGGCGTGTCGATGAACCGGCGGCCTTATGGCGATCTCCTGTTGAAACGAGGCTCGTTGATCGCGCCGTTTGCGGAAGAAGTGCGAACCGGCGGCGCTTATTACTTCATCGCGCCGAAACGATCGGCGGGGCTCGCCCGCGTCAAGCATTTCAAAGCTTGGCTGCTGTCGCTCAGCACAGGCCTTCGGGCCGAGTGACGGGCTTGGTCCTGGCTTTGCCGCGGATCGAAATCAAATTCATCGGTGCCGAAATTTTATCCGATTGAGACGCTTCGGATGCGCCCCTACGGTCGCGCGAAAAGCGAGGAAATCTTGCGAAACGGCGGTCAGATTCTCATCAGCGCGCTCTTGCAGAACAACTGCAAGGCGGTCTTCGGCGTTCCCGGTGAGAGTTACCTGACGGCGCTCGACGCATTGTGGCAGCACGCCAACGCCATCCGCTACGTCACCTGTCGCCAAGAGGGCGGCGCCTGCTTCATGGCGACGGCTTACGCCGACGCCACCGGCGATGCGGGCGTCTGCTTCGTCACCCGCGGTCCGGGTGCCATGAATGCCGCGATCGGCGTGCACGCCGCCTATCAGGGCTCGACGCCGCTCATCTTGCTGGTCGGCCAGATCCCGACGGCGCATCGCGACCGCGAGGCGTTCCAGGAACTCGACTACCGCCGTGTTTTCGGCCCGATGAGCAAATGGGTGGCGGAAATAGATCGCCCGTCGCGCATCCCCGAATATGTCAACCGGGCCTGGCGAACCGCGATTTCCGGCCGACCCGGCCCCGTGGTTCTGGTTCTGCCGGAAGACGTGCTCAAGGCCGAAGCGACACGCCCGACCTGAAACCGGCGATGGCGACGCCTGTCGCGCCATTGGCTTCCGACATGGTCACGATCGAGGCCTTGCTCGCGCACTCGAAACGGCCGCTGCTGCTGCTTGGCGGCGCCAACTGGACGCAAGCCGGCCATGACGCCATCATCCAGGCTTCGGAAAATCTCGAGCTTCCCGTGGCTGTCGGCTTCCGCCGCCAGGGCCTGTTTCCAAACGACCATCCAAATTACGTCGGCAATCTTGGCTTCGGCGGCGCGCCTATGCCCAACGATTATTGCCGCGAAGCCGATCTCATCCTTGCCGTCGGCAGTCGACTGGATGACGGTACGACGCTGAAATTCTCACTCATTCCGGCGCCGACCCCGCACTGCCGGCTCGTCCACGTGCATCCGGGCGCCGAGGAGCTTGGCCGGCTCTACCAGGCCGATCTTCTGGTGCAGGCCGACCCCAACGCCTTTGCTACCGCCGTAGCCGTGGTTCCAAGCAAGGAGCATCCCAGACGCACTGCGATTTGCACCTCCGCGCGCCGCCGCTACGAAGCCATGCTCGAGCTCGTTCCGCAGCCCGGCCCCGTCGACATGGGCGCGGTCATGCGCTTACTCAGCCAGCGGCTGCCGGCTGATGCGTTCATGACCACCGGCGCCGGCAATGCGTCCGACTGGCCCAACATCCATTTCCGCTATCGCCGGTTTCGCGGCGGGCTGGCGCCGGTCTGCGGCGCCATGGGCTTTGGCGTGCCAGCGGCGGTTGCCGCCAAGATCACCGACCCGGACGCGCCCGCAATCTATGTCGGCGGCGATGGCGATTTCCTGATGAACGGCCAGGAGTTCGCCACCGCGATCCAGTACGGCCTCGATCCTATCTTCATCATCGTCGACAACCGATCCTATGGCACCATCCGAATGCATCAGGAACGCGCTTTTCCGGGGCGCAACTCCGGCACCGGCCTCACCAATCCCGACTTCGCCACCGTAGCGATCGGCTATGGCGGCCATGGCGAAACGGTAGAAACCACCGACGAGTTCGCACCTGCCTTCGAACGCGCGCTGGCGAGCGGCAAGGCCGCGGTCATCCACGTGAAGGTTGGCGCGGACCATCTCGGCCCGAACATGACCGTATCCGCCTTGAACGGTCGGCGAACGCTCAAGCGGCGCCTTTCCTATTGAGACTGCAGGAGGTTTTTCAAAGTGATCCGTTTTTCCGATTTTGCCGCCAGCCTGACATACGACGCCATTCCCGAAGAGGTCCGCGCCATCGTCAGGTGCAGTTTTGCCGATACGCTCGGAGTGGCGGCGGTGGGTTCAACCACGGAGATCTCCTCGATCACCAGGAAGATTGCCGATCGGCTGTGGCGTTCGTCGCCGGAAATCGGCGCGGCGCGGATGATCTTCGACGGACGCTCGGTCAGCCCAGCGGGAGCGGCGTTTGCCGGTGCCTTCACCATCGATTCCATCGATGGGCATGACACCACCAGCCCTTGCAAAGGCCATGCCGGCTCGGCGGTGTTTCCGGCGCTGCTCGCCGTTGCGGATTCGCTCAGGGCATCAGGTGCCGCTATCTCCGGCGAAGACCTGATGGTTGCACTGACTGTCGCCTACGAGATCGCCTATCGCGCCGGGCTGACGCTTCACGGTACCGTCTCCGACTACCATACATCTGGAGCATGGACCGCGGTCGGCGTGGCGGCTGGTGTTTCCCGCTTGCTGGGGCTCAGCCAGGAGCAGATACGCCATGCCGCAGGCATCGCCGAATATCACGGTCCGCGCAGCCAGATGATGCGCTGCATCGATTTCCCGACCATGTTGCGCGACGGTGTCGGCTGGGGCGCGCCGTCGGGCGTCATGGCGGCCTATATGGCGGAACTCGGCTTCACCGGTGCACCGGCGATCACAGCCGAGGGAGAAGCCGCCGCCCCTTGGTGGCGCGATCTCGGACAGGCCTGGCGCGTGATCGAAGACACCTCGTACAAACCCTATCCGGTATGTCGCTGGGCACATCCCTCGATCGATGCCGCGCGCGACCTGATGCGCGACGACAACCTGTCCAGCAAAGATGTAGAGCGCGTCCGCATTCAGACCTTTCACTATGCGGTGCGGCTTGCCGGCCATAATCCGAAGACGCTGGACGAGATGAGCTATTCGATCGCGTTCCCTGTTGCGACGATGATCGTGCGTGGCAAGATTGGGCCGCAGGAGCTTCGGCCGGAGGTTCTGCAGGACGCGGAAATCCGCCGCATTTCCAACGCCACCGATCTCGTCGAAACTGAACATTACACCCGTATCAGCGTCGGCAAGCGTTGGGCCGACGTGACGCTCTATCTCAAGGACGGACGCAAGATCATGTCGGAGCCGCGCACGCCGAAAGGCGATCGCGACAATCCGATGAGCGCGGAGGAATTCCATCGGAAATATGCGACCTTCACCGATGGCTTGATTGGCAAGAACCGGGCCGACGACATGGAGGCGATGGCGCTGTCATTCGACGGGCTGGACAGCAAAGGTCTTAGCCGGCTGATCGATCTGGTGGTCGCGCCGCTCGACCGCTGACACGCGCCAGGCGCGTGCGCGGACGATCGCCGCACCAGGCCGGAATTATTCTCAGCCGGCGCTGAATTCTTTTCGATCCCATCCCGCTGGCCAATGTCTACGATGAGCCAACAAAGCCGCTGCAAGCAACAGCGCATCAGGGACTGAAACCACGGGGAGAGTTTGATGACAATGTTCAAGACCGACGGCGGCCGCATTCCTGATTTCGTCGAGGCAATGGCCGAGAGCGCCAAGGCAGGGGCGGTCGACCGCCGTGAGTTTCTGGCGATCGCCAGCGCTTTCGGCGCCACGACAGCCGCGGCTTACGCAATGCTTGGCCTCGCCGCGCCGACGGTTGCGCGGGCCGAGGAACCGAAAAGAGGCGGCGTGCTGAAAGTCGCGACCAACGTCAAGGAACAGAAGGACCCGCGGACCTATGATTGGTCCGAAATGGCCAATGTCACCCGGCAGACGCTTGAGCCGCTGGTCAAATACACCAATGAATTCACCTTCAAGCCGATCCTGCTCGAAAGTTGGGAGATCAACGACGACGCCACCGAATACACGCTGAAGGTGCGCCAGGGCGTCAAATGGAACAATGGCGACGATTTCAACGCCGATGACGTGGTCTTCAACCTGACGCGCTGGTGCGACAAGTCGGCCGAAGGCAATTCGATGGCGGCGCGCATGGGCGCGCTCATCGACGCCAAGACCGGCAAGCCGCTCGAAGGGGCCATCAATAAGGTCGACGAGTACACCATCAAGCTGAAGCTGCCGACCTCCGACATCTCGATCATTGCCGGCTTCTCCGACTATCCAGCGCTGATCGTGCATCGCGACTACGAGAAAATGGGCAGCAATTTCGTGAAGAATCCGATCGGCACCGGACCGTTCGAGCTGGTGTCCTACGATGTCGGCTCGAAGGTCGTGCTGAAGCGCCGCGTCAACGGCAAATGGTGGGGTGGCGAGGCGCATCTCGACGGCATCGAGTTCATCGACTACGGCACCGAGGCCAACGCGATGATCAGCGCCTTCGAATCCGGCGAGGTCAACACCAACTACGAAACCACGGCGGACTATGTCGACATTCTCGACAAGATGGTTCTGGTCAAGCACGAGGTGGTGACGGCCAACACCATCGTGGCGCGCACCAACGTCAACAACAAGCCTTACGACGACCAGAAGGTGCGCCAGGCCATCCAGCTTGCCGTCGACAATGCAACCGTGCTGAAGCTTGGCTATGGCGATGCCGGCACGCTCGGCGAGAACCATCACGTCTGCGCCATCCATCCTGAATACGCCGAACTGCCGAAAGTGTCGCGCGACATCGCCAAGGCCAAGGCATTGATGACTGATCGGGCTCGACCAGGACTGGCACAAGAACACCGCCGATTCGATCGCAGCCCAACTCCGCGAGGCCGGCTTCAAGGTCAAGCGCACCGTCCTGCCGGGCTCCACCTTCTGGAACGACTGGACGAAATATCCGTTCTCGATGACCAACTGGAACATGCGCCCGCTCGGTGTGCAGGTCATCGCGCTCGCCTATCGTACCGGCGAGTCGTGGAACGAATCCGCCTATTCCAACAAGGATCTCGATGAGAAGATCGGCAAGGCGCTGAGGGTCGCCGATGTCGACAAGAGACGCGAACTGATGGTCGACATCGAGAAGATCCTGCAGGAGTCCGGCGTCATCATCCAGCCCTACTGGCGCAAGATCTACAATCACTCGACGAAGTCGGTGAAGAACTACGGCATCCATCCAACCTTCGAACAGAATTTCGAGGATGTCTGGCTGGACGAAGACGCCTGAGTCAGAACGAATCCTGAGCGGGGTGCGTTCAAATTGAACCAGGCATCCCGCTCTAGCTCTTTGTTTTAGCCGCATTTGTGCGACGCCAAGTGATTCCACTTGGCTGCAAAATGCTCAGTCAAATTGAGAATTGCAAGGAACCGTCTCCTAGCATAAGAGGCCGTCCGACCAGTTTGCCAATAGGCAGCTGGAGGCCGACTGTCGGAACGTCTGCTTCGGATCCAGAATTTCCCCTTGGTCTTGCTTGGACAAATGTCCGAGAAGGGTCAGATCAGGACGCTACTCGCGCAGAACTGAATGTCAGCTATTATAGATCTCGCTGCTAGGAACTGGCGGTCCGCTTCCGTGAACTGAGAGGACATCGCATTTCCTTGCCAACCCTATCTTCCCAATCGGTACCGCCACTGGTGTTGGTCATTCTGGTGGACAGCCATGACGTTGGCCAGGCAAACGGCGGAAACGAGCGCAACGCAAGCAAGGACGGGTATGGCACTGTGGGCGTAAGGCGGAAACGGGACATTATACTTGGACGCTACGGCCCCGGCGTTCCGGCTCCAAAACTCACAACCTGAACGTCGCAGGTTCAAATACCGCTCCAGGTCATGCAACCTGAAACGCGCCCGATGTTACCCAAGCGCTCCGACGAGTACGACAGGAGTACAACTTCGAGGAACTGATACCCATTAAGTTGTTGAATATACTTTGCTTTTCGCGACGTCCGTCCAATCCATCATCGGCGCGACGGCGAACTTCATATATTTTTCAATCATTTACCTACAGTTTTTAAACCACACTGAGATTGGACAGACTGACATTGCCGGTCTCTATGATATGTGACCCATTTCATTCTATTTTTCAAAGCGTAACCATCAATGTCACTCAACACCGCTTTTCTGCTCATGGCACAATACAATGGCAAGGCCATCATTCCGCTCGATGAGGTCCGTCGCGATTTCTTTTCGCACCTGACGCTCCCGAAATTTCTTCGCAAGCTCAGTTCAGGCGACATTGCCCTGCCGCTCATGCGAATAGAAGCAAGTCAGAAATGTGCCAAGGGTGTGCATTTGCAGGATTTGGCAGACTACCTTGATAAGCGCAGACAGGTGGCCCAGAGGGAGTTTTCCAGATGAGCGGTTGGAAAATGCAGATATAATGCTGAGGAAGATCCGCTTCGCGCCGTATCGCGGCCGTTGAGGGCTCCTTTTCCGCTCCTGAAAGCCGACATCCAAGCGACCCCGCTGGCCGACGCGGTTGCGCCAGATTTTGCCATTGGCATTCATGCAACGGGCGTCGCGAACCGACCCTTGCGGATTGCTCGGACGATCTGCTTGAGTTTGATCGCCACCATGTTGAGCAGAACCAATCATCAGCAGCCGGACCGATGACGGTGTTGACGGCATCCCCGATCCAACCAGGCCTGCTCTGGAGTTCCCAGCACTGGCGTGGGAAAATCTCCGAGCCGAGTTCATTAGCAGCCGCCGTCGACGAGCGAATCCCGGCGGCCGTACTTAGCCGGTCGCCGAGATCCAATTTGTATGACGCAGGATAAAGGATCGTCGTGGCGAACTAGCGCGCTGTCGGACACGTCACATTTGTGCCCTTATGCCTATAGTGACAGACGCGTCGCCGTTCGAAGCAGTCCACACTATGCTGCCGGGCGAGCCGCCAGCCACTTGGGCAGATAGCTGCGCCCAACTAGTTCCGTTTTGCCAGCCGGAACAACGCCAGCCGCGCGCAGCAGCGGCTCGAGTTCGCCGCTGTCGTGTTTTGCCAGGACATCGACGGCACCTCCGACATGTACGCCTCCGACGAAGATCTGCGGGATCGTTGGTTGGCCGGTGCGAGCCAGTAGCTCCTTGCGGATTTCGCCACCAAGGCCGCTCTTTTGCATGGCAACTGCATCGAGATCCACCGAGCGGAACCGGACACCCATGTGTTTGAGAAACCGGCGAACCGCCCAGCAGAATTCGCACCACTCAAGTGCGAACATCACGACCGGCTGCTTCGGGTCGGCGATCGCTTCTGCTACGAAGTCGCGAGCCCGGGCAGGCGCTGGTTCGACAGGCGCAAGCGTTGCCGCTACCGGCTTTGCCGGCTGAGGGCCGAAACGACCCCCCGGCGTGGAGTTCGAAATCGCCAGTTCCTCGGGGTCCATCTCTTGCCCGATCGCCTCGAATAGCGGGGTCGAGAGATAGCGCTCGCCGGTATCGGGAACCAGGAAGAGGATCCGGCTGCCCTTGGGGCGACCTTGGTGATCTCAAGCGCCGCAGCCAGAGTCGCACCACCGGAGATGCCGCAGAAGATGCCCTCCTGCCGCGCGAGCTCGCGAGCGAGGCGCAATGATTCCGCGCCACTCACGGGCTGGATAGCATTGATAAATCCACCTTCGATCGCATCGCCGGTCAGGCGGGGAATGAAGTCGGGAGACCAGCCCTGCACCGGATGCGGGCGAAATAGCGGATGGCTTTCGGCAGGTGTCCCGTCATCCAGGTGGTTCTGAGCGACGCCGCTAGCCAGCATCGGTGCATTCTCGGGTTCCGCGACGACGATTCGGGTGGCAGGGCTTTCTGACCGCAGCACACGCGCCACGCCCTTCAACGTGCCGCCGGTGCCGGCGCCGGTCACGAAGTAGTCCGGTCCGCTGCCGCCGAAATCACGCAGGATCTCCTGCGCAGTGGTTCGGCTGTGGACGTCCGCGTTTGCCTCGTTCTCGAACTGGCGGGTCCAGAACCAGCCATTCGCTGCCGCGAGTTCGCGTGCCTTCGCGACCATGCCCGTGCCCTTCTCCGAGGCCGGCGTCAGGATCACGCGCGCGCCAAGGAAGCGCATCAGCCTTCGGCGCTCCACAGAGAAGCTTTCGGCCATCACGATAACCAGAGGATAGCCCTTGCGTGCGCAGACCATCGCGAGGCCGATGCCCGTATTGCCGCTTGTCGCCTCGATCACTGTCTGGCCGGGCTTGAGGAGCCCGTCGCGCTCGGCGGCTTCGATCACACCCAGCGCCAACCGGTCTTTGACCGAGCCGAGCGGGTTGAATGCCTCGAGTTTGGCGAACAGTTCGAAGCCTTCCGGCGACAGGCGGTGCAGCCGTACAATCGGAGTGTTGCCGATGGTGTCGAGTATCGAGTCATGGATGGACATCATAAGATCCTTTCAAGAGGGGATGTTCAGCATGTCAGCCTTTGGGGGGACGACTGCGCGCCGCAGCGACCGCTCCGATTGAAAGCAGCGCCGAACCGATGATCTCGATGGTGCTCGGAGACTCCCCGAGCAGCACGACGGCAATCACCATTGAAAACGCCGGAACGATCGCGGCAAAAACAGAGGCACGCGTCGCGCCGAGGCGCTCGACGGCCCGGCCGAAGCAGTAGAGCGCACCGATCGCCGAAAGCAGCGATTGGTAGAGCACCTGGAACAGCAGGTCGCTAGGAACAGCCGCTAGCAGTCGCTCAGGGCCGCCTGTGAAGCCCCAGACCGGGACATAGAACACAAGCGATGCGACGCAGACCACCGAAGCGGTCGTCTGCGGCAGCAAGCCAGCCCGCCGCATCGACACCGTATAGCCTGCCCACATCAGGGCGCCGACGACAAAGAAAAGCAGGCCCCATCGGTTTCCGCCAGCGCTCCATGCCCCAGCCGCGACGCATGCCGCCCCGACGAGGATGCATCCGATGCCGGCAACCACGCGCTTATTCGCCCGCTCTCGCAGAATCAGCACGGACAAGATCAAGGTGAAGACCGGCAGCATTCCCACGGTGATCGCACCACCCACTCCGGCTGAACTCAGCATGACGCCGGTGCCGGCGACCAGCGCATAGGGAGCACCAGCGCCGAGCGCCATGAACAGCAATAACGATGGCGCAACCCGAGTGACCGCCTGTCGGGAGCGCCAGGCAAGCGGGAGCAGCACGAGGCCAGCGATGCCGAACCGAACCGCAGCCAGATCAGCGGCAGAAAGTCCGCCGGCCACACCGGAGCTGGTGACGGTCCACCAGCCGCTCCAGATGGCGGCGGCGCCGAGCCCCCACAGATAACCACCTAGGTCAGACGCCGTAGCCTGCCGCAATGAAGTCTGGCCGGCATCTCCGCCAGCAGTCAAAGCTGCGACGTCTACGACAGCAACGGTGGACAGGAGGCTTGGGTCGCGTGAGGACATGACAGCTCAGATCCGGTGCACTCGGTTCGTTGAAATGACTGTTGAGGGATAGCCGAGGTTTGCGGAGCAAGTCCTTACCGCTGGCTGATCTTTAGCTTACCATTCGTGGCTGCACGCCGGTCAGCGTCATCGACACGAGCCGATATGATCTTGGCAACCTGCTCGGGATGAGTGGCGATCATGAAGTGCGCGGCACCCTCGATCTCCCACAGAACAGCGCCTGGAATGCGGTGCATCACCGCCTCGTTTGCCCGCTGCACGGCTCGACGGCTCATTGCGCCCACGATGATCTCAGTATGTACGGCAAGGGCCGACAGCGCGGCGTCGGAAGGCGTGAATGCGTAGGCGCCAGTCCAGTCAAGCATGTTGACCTCAGTCGTTTCAACGGCATGCGACTGAACCCGGTGGGGCCACGAATCGAATGTGCCGGGACCTCCGTAGAAATCGATCATGGCTGCGATCGCTTCCCGGTTGCCGTTCCGATATGAGCGGAAGTAGCTGTCGGTGAGATTAATGAAATCGCGGTAATGGTTCTCGTCGCCTTCGCCGCGCAGTAGGCCGACTGCCGGCGCTTCGAGGATGGTTAGGCTCGCCAGTGCGGCGTGACCTCGAAGAGCGACCGCGAGGGCCACCAGCCCTCCAAATGAGTGGCCAACCAGGTGGACGCGTCCGCCAGCCCGTTTGATAACCTGTTCGACGACATGGCATTCATGATCGATCGACGCGTCGGCCATCGTCCGGCGTTCGTCCGTTTCACCATAGCCGAGCAGGCTGGTCGTCACACAGCGGAAGCCATCGCCCAAATGCGAAACCACCGAACGCCAGGCGGCTCCAGTGCTGCACGAGCCGGGCACGAGCACCACAGTAGGGCCGTTGCCGCACTCCTTATACTCAATCGAGGCTGCTTCGACTTTCAGGAAGCCCCGACCCGCAGCATTGGGATGCATTCCCAAGCCGGAACCGATCTCCGCTACCTGAGGATTCTGGAATGACTCGCCATACATGGTCTGAACCGTTTCGCCGTTGTTGTCGGACGCACGGTAAACACCGGCCCGGTTTCGGCCGAATGTCAGAGAGATGGCTCAAGTATTTCTGTTTCGAGGGTTTTGTATCGGGTAACTGACACACAAGCGACGAGCGATAGGCATTGGCGACCCACGGGCTAGACAAGCCTGCGCTGGAGTTCCCGGCCCTGCCGCCGCAGCATCTCCGAGCCGAGTTCATCGGCTGCGGCAATCGCTGCCCGTATTTCGGCGCCAGCGTTTCGTTGATCGCCGAGTTCCAGTTGGACGTCAGCGATCTGCAGCCGCAAGCGCGCAGCATGCAGGCGCGATTCAACGCTCGTCCATAGCTGGCGCGCCAGATACAAATGACGAAGCGCCTCGCTGGCATTGCCGCGCGTCCGAGCAAGCAGCGACGCAGCTTCGTTGGTCAACGCACGGATGGACGGCATCGGCCAGCGCTCGTCCTGGCCCGACAGATCGTCGATCAGTGCCTGTGCATCGTCTAATCGGCCGGCATGCACCGCGATCACGGCCAGATGGGCGAGCAGGATGCCTCGCCGCTGCAGGGTCCACCAGCTTTGCCCGATGAGACCGCGCTCGAGGCTGGCATATGCGGCGTTGGCATCCCCCTGTTCCAGAAGCAGCATGGCCTGTCCGGGCTCCGGGCTCCACCCCAGCGCATAGCATTTCTCGTAGGCGGCCTGAGCCGCATCGATATCGCCGATGGCGTGGTGGATATCGCCAAGCACGCGATAGGCATCGGCAAGCGCCCACGGCGCATCCTCGCCGAGACGCGCCAAGGCATCGTTGATGTGAACCAGGGCATCGTGCAGCGACCCGCGAATGCCCAATACCTCGGCTCGATGCAGCTGGCACGAACCCGAGAACGCCATGCTGTTGTCGTTGCAGAATTGCTGATAGCCGATCGTCCACTGGTTCGCCCGTGCCCAGTCTCCAAAAGTGCGGCAGGCCCACAGAATATTGCAGTAGAGAACACCGCCGGTGATCGGATCCACCTTGCTCGACAGGGCGATCGCCGCTGCATGATCCTGATCGGCCAGACCGCCGCGTGTGTCTCCCAGGCTGAGGCGATAGAAGCCGCGGTACATCAGGCCCAGGACCTTTGACGTCACATCACCCAGCCGCTGGCCGAATTCGTAGGCGGCCTCAGCCAATCCGAGAGCCTGCCGCTGGTCGCCGTCGAAAGCGGCAATACGCGACTCCAACCAAAGCACGCGGCCGGTAGCGAGGGAGTCTGGATCGCCCGAGATAAGGCTCCTTGCACGCGCGGCCCAACCCTTGCAGACGGCAACCTCACCACGCTCGAAGTGAATCACCGATAGCATTACGGCGGAGGCGGCGGCCGGATCGTCGGCACCGGCCTCGGTATGCGCCGCGACGGCGCGAACCAGCAGCGGAATCGCGTCGGCCGGCCTGCCCAAGGACTGCAGCGCTGCGGCCCAGCGATCAAGGTCTTCGGCCGCCAGAGACGCGTCAGCGTCGGCTTCGGCATACAAAGCGACGACATCGTCCCAGCGTTGCGCGGCCGCTGCTTGCCGCGCGGCATCCACTTGATCGCGCGAGCGGACGGGGCTAACAGCCGTGGTCAGGTCCGGGACCTCGCCATCCGCGACGACACAGAAGCGGTAACCGTTACGCGGATAATTCCGGACCGCGTTTTCCATGCTGCCTTCGCGCAAGGCGTTGCGAAGCGAGCTGACTGCACGTTGCAGCGAGTTCTCGGTCACCGTGACGCCGGGCCAGAGCGCATCGAGCAATTCATCCTTGGAGACGACCCGCTCGCGGCTGCGGATCAAATAGGCGAGCAGATCGAAGACCCGTGGCTGCAGCGGCACCTCGCGCTCGGCCAGCCAGAGGATGCGACCCGGCTCATCGAGCCGGAACAGACCAAATTCAAACCCCATCGACGATCTCCCGGTCGCTCGCACAATCAGGTCAAGATCAGCAAATGCTCAGGCCGGCGTAAGGACGCAAGCCCAGCTCCCCCCTATACCACAGAAATCGCTGCGGAAACGCCGCTGTGACGGGCAGCCGGAGCTGCCGGACAAGTAGCCAATCACGGAGAACCACAATGGATATGTATGCCATCCGCCGCCCCAGCGCCTGGGCAAACCTCGGCGAACTCGAAAAGGCCGGAGCGAAGTCGGCGCGCATCGGCAACGAGGAAATGCCCGACCGCATCCGCTGGATCCGCAGCTACGTCGTGCACGAAGCCGACGGTCGTGTCGGCACCGTCTGCATCTACCAGGCAAGCGATCCCGAATCGATCAAAGAGCACGCCGCCCGCGTCGGCATGCCGGCCGCCGAGATCCTGCCGATCATCGACACGGTCGTCATCCGCGCCGACCCCGAGAAGAGTGCCGCCTGACGGCGCCCGTTAATTGCGTACGGACACCTAGCAACGGCTCCGCGCTCACCCCTAGCGCGGAGACCGCCCTTGGCACCTGAACGAGGCAACGGAGAATGGACCATGCCGATACGTATGCCGCTGGGCGCACATCTCAGAACCGAATGAAAGCCGCTCCTTCCATTGCCCCGGACCTACAGGCCGGGCGCTTCGTTCACGTATCGCGTCACCGATCACGATACGCCGGAGAGCTGGGCCGGCGTCGCCCGGAAACATGGCCTCGACCCCAGTCGGTTAATCAATTTCGAAACCGACAATCCCGATGAAGTGAACTGGTATCTGCGCCACTACGTGGGTTGCGATGTCGCCACCGACGACCGTCAGAACTGGATGTTCAGCTCAAGCGCGAATTGGCGGCAGTGGCGGCCTGCGCTGGGCGATCGAGGAGTGCTTTGAGCGCGCCAAGGATGATCTCGGACTTGATCATTGCGAGGCTCGGTCTTGGCATGGATGGCATCGCCACATGAGCCTGTGCATGGCCGCCCTGGCATTCCTCTCGAAGCTATCGGCTGATCTTCGCCGCAGCGCATAGAGCAAACCGAACGAAACGACGACATCAGGCCGCGGCCACCACCTGTCCCTACAAACGGCATCGACACACCCGCAACTGTAGTACTAGGCCATTCGTGTTTCGACCGTTTTTCTGGAGCATTGGATAGAATTCGTTTTCACGTCTGCTCCGGCGAAGACTCCCACGCGTCGAAACAGTTGAAACAAATCACGCAGCGGCTGAATGTGTGCTGAAACAAAGAGGGTCTATTATCGGCCCCTTGGGAGATCACGCGAACAAGGGAACGACCATGCGGCCTGATAAACCGGTTACCTCCACACACACAGGCTATGCCCTCTTTGACGCCAACAATGTCCTCGTTGGTAGCAATCCGGAGATATTTGGAGGCCAGCGGCTCGACCGCGGCGAGAGGCAGCCCATAGACGCCATTGCCGCAGTCGCCGAAGCCCTCTCACATCTGAAACATTTCGACGGCCGCCTCATTGAGCCGGGCAACGAGTTCGCTGAAAGCGCCGCGACGCGCTGGATGCAAATCGACAAGGGTCCAGTTGAAGCGGAGACTTTGGACGGCCGGTGGAAGTTGCTCACGGCACATCCTCGGCTGGAGGGTGGCATGGCCCTGGTAAGCGTCGACATTACCGAGATGAAGCGAGCGCAGATCGCGCACCGGGAAAACGCGGAGATATTCCGCTGCATCACGGACAGTCACCCGCTGCCCGTTTGGGTGGTAGACGCGGCAAGCGGGCAAATCCTCTACGAAAGCCTCGATGCGTCGAACCTGCTTGGCCGAAAGTGGACTCCGCATGAGCCGCAATTCCTGACGGATCATTTCGTGAATACTGGCGACTTCGATGAAATCAGTTCTCTCGCCAGCAACAGCGAGATCGTGCGGGATCACGAAATCCAGCTTAGAAACACAAGCGGATCGGCCCTTTGGTGCTCTACCAACTGCCGTCGCGGCATCTATGGCGGGCGCCACTCACTCATCATCGGGGTATTGGACATCACGGCACGGAAGCAGCGCGAAGACCTGTTCGGCTTCCTGATCAAGCATCATCCATTGCCGGTCTGGATGAACGACGCAAGTTCGGGGGAACTCATCTACCAGAGCAATGCTGCCGAACGGCTGCTTGGATGGAGCAAAAAGGCGCAACGCGAGGCGGTGCGGCTCGACGAGTACTTTGTCGACCCCGAGAAATACCGCGAAATCAATCGGGAGCTCATGCAAAAGGGTGTCGTCGAAAATTGCGAGGCGCTTCTTAGAAGACCCGACGGGCAAGAGTTCTGGGCCACGGGCAACCTCAGGATCGTCGAGTTTCAGGGCCGGCGAGTGGTTCTCGCCGGCATCGCCGATGTGACCAAGCAGAAGAAGCGTGACGGCGAAGTCGCTGCGGCGCGGGAGATGCTCGCAAACGCCGTTGAATCACTCTCCGAGGGATTCGCACTGTACGACGAAGATCACCGCCTGGTCATGTGCAACAGTCTTTACCGCGAGCTGAACCAGCCGGTGCGGGATCTCCTTGAGCCGGGCGTGGAATGGAACGAACTGCTTCGCGAATCCGCCAGGCGCGGCGTGTACCGCAATGCGGTTGGGCGCGAGGATCAGTGGCTCGACGAGCGGATTCAAGGCCGGATCGAGTTCCACTCCCCTTTCGAGGTCCCCCTCTCCGACGGCAAATGGCACTCGGTATCGATACATCCCACCGATCTTGGCGGCTTCGTCGTAACGCGCGCCGACATCAGCGAGCGCAAGAAGGCCGAGGCTGCCGAGCGCAACGCCACGGCACTGCTGCAAAAGGTGCTCGATGCCTGCCCTTCGCCAATACGCATGACCACATTCGACGGAGAGACACTCTACCGCAATCCTGCCACCAGAGATCTCTACGGCGATCGCCTTCAAATAACAGACTACTATGTCGATCCACACTGTAGCGCAATATTGGAGCGCACCCTGATCGAAAAGGGCAGGATCGATGATTTTCGGGTCCAGCAATATGACACGGAGAACAAGATATTCTGGGCTTCGATTTCCGCTCGCCTGATCGATTTCCAGGAAAGGCAGGTCATAGTGTCGAACACGACGAATATCACCGACATGATCACCGCCCAGGAAGAAACGCGCAAGGCAAACGAGCGGCTGATCGACGCGATCGAATCTCTGGCCGAAGGGTTTGCTCTCTACGACAAGAACGATTGCCTGGTGCTGGCCAACAGCAGGTACCGCCAGATGCACGCGATAAGCGCGGATGTGCTCGTTCCCGGGGTGAACTGGTTCGAGTTCCTCCGCGTGACCGCAGAGCGCAACCAGTTTCCGGTTCCACGGGACAAGATCGACGACTGGCTCGCCGAGAGGGCAAGGGACCGCCGCGAGTTCCGGCAACAGGAATTCCGTCATACAGACGGCGGTTGGTTTTTCGTCTCGAACTGTCCGACCCGCGAAGGCGGGTTCGTGGTCACCCGTGTCGACATTACAGAGCGCAAGCGCGCCGAGGAGGCCGCCAAGGAAGCGGATGAACTGGTCCGTAAGGTCCTCGAAGCCTGCCCCGTCAACATCCAGATGACCCGCGCGCATGACGGGAAGCTGCTCTACCGCAGTCCCGCCACCGTTGAGCTGCTCGGCGACGTCACCAGCGCCGTCGACTACTATGTCGATCCTTCAGAGCGGATGCGATACGTTGAGCGGCTGCTCGCGACCGGCTTGGTCGACGATTTCGAAACCCAGCTCAAACGCAAGGACGGTGGAACCTGCTGGTGCTCGATTTCGTCTCGACTGATCGATTTCCACGGTGAGAAGGTGATCGTTTCCCATACCTATGATCTCACCGACCGTATCGAAATGCAGCAAGAATTGGAGCGACAGCGCGAGACGCTGCACCAGAACGAAAAAATGTCGGCCCTCGGTGGACTGCTTGCGGGGGTAGCGCATGAGCTGAATAATCCGCTCTCGGTGGTGCTTGGCCTGTCGTCGCTGTTGAAGGAGACCGCAACCGACGCCAAGGTCGTGGAACGCGCCGACAAGATGAGCAAGGCAGCCGAACGCTGCGCCAGGATCGTCAAGACTTTCCTGGCGATGGCCAGACAGCAGCCGACGCGAACCTCAAACGTTGCGATCGATGACATTGTTTCCGAAGCGGTTGAAGTGGCGAGCTATTCGATTCGATCGTCGGACATCGGGCTTACAGTTCATCTTGAACCTGGTCTTCCCCCGATCTGGGCGGATCCCGATCAGCTTGGCCAGGTACTGATCAATTTGCTTATCAATGCAGAACAGGCGCTGCACGGCTGGGAAGGGCGACGGGCAATCACGGTTTCAACGCGGTTCCATCCCAAAACCGGCAACATAGTGGTCCGCGTTGCCGACACGGGTCCGGGAATTCCCAAAGAGATACTTCCCCGCATTTTCGAGCCGTTCTTCACGACGAAAGAGATTGGGGCCGGGACTGGGATCGGGCTGTCCTTCTGCCATCGGATCGTTCATTCCCATGGAGGAACCATCGAGGTCGAATCCCCCGAGGGGGGTGGCTCGACCTTCATACTTTCGCTGCCTGCTTCGGACCGTCTCGACGAACGAGCCGAAACGGCCGAAGACGAAGTCCCGAATTCAACCGGCATTGCCTGTCTGGTGGTGGAGGACGAAGAGGAAGTAGGTGAGCTGGTTGCTGAGGTGCTCAGGCGAGATGGTTTCAAGGTCACCATTGCCAGATCCGGCGAAGAAGCGCTGCAGCACCTCCAGAACCGCACTTTCGCGCTGATCCTGAGCGATCTGAAAATGCCGAACATGGATGGACGGGGATTGTTCAACCAGATTGCCAAGCTCCATCCGGCCGAGCTCGACAGGTTAGCCTTCCTGACGGGGGACACGATTAGCCCGGACGCGCAGATGTTCCTGCGCGCCGCGAAACGGCCCTATCTTGAGAAACCGATCAAACCTAACGAGCTCCGTTCGTTTGTCTCGAATCTGGTCAACAACAATACTTGACAGATGCGTTGATTTGCACGTCACTTTAGGGGCAACTTATCCATTAGGCTAGTTGCTCGGTGGTCGATTTTGACGACGCACGCACATATAGTTGTCTGCGATGACGAACCGGATATCCGCGACACGGTAGCGGAATATCTGGAGCATCATGGCTACGCCGTGACGCCGGCCAACGCGGGGCCTGCTCTGCGTGAACTTGTCGATAGCCAGCACGTCGATGTGGTCATATTGGATATCCGAATGCCAGGTGAGGATGGCCTCTCCCTGGCGCGATATCTACGAGAGCACACAGACGTTGCCATTATCATGCTGACCGGATCGGCGGAAATCGTCGACCGTGTTGTCGGATTGGAGATTGGCGCCGACGACTATGTCGCGAAGCCGGTCGACCTGCGGGAGCTGCTGGCGCGGGTGAAGGCCGTGCTGCGCAGAACGTCGGCGAGCGAAAGGGCTACGGAGAAAGCGAGCACTCCGGGCCACCAGGTCCAGTTCGGCAAGTGCCGCTTCGACCCGGGCGCACACAAATTGTACAACGCCGAGGGGTTCGAGATAGCGATCACCCCGATGGAGTTCCGGCTTCTGAAAGTATTCAGCGACCATCGCGGACGAGTACTCAACCGCGATCAACTGCTCGAACTCGCCCATGACCGCGGATGGGATCCTTTCGATCGTAGCATCGACATTCGCGTTTCGCGCCTGCGGAAGAAAATCGAGGTCGATCCCTCCAAGCCGGAGGTGATCAGGACGATCCGCGGCATGGGTTACCTCTACTCTTGAGCGCGCCGCCGCCAGGGTGGACCAGCGCCTCAGCCCTTGCGGCTGACGTATTGCGACTTGGTGGTTCCAAGGGATAGCCCCGCTCAAACTCTGAGTTTCGGGATTCAGCTGCGTTGCGCTGAGCTTCCACTATCACGTTTGGGCGCTGAAAGGCGGGCGCGCAACCCAAGCCTGCCTGCTCGACACCTGGGATCTGGGATTGGTACCGCAGCCGCCACAATTAATAGGCCTGCGCCAGCGGGCTGGTGGTGGTGAGAGGATAGGAATGGCTACCGAGGTTTTCGAACAGCTCGACGCTTGTCGTATCGTCTCCAACCGCTGCCGCCGCCTTGGCTTGGCGGTGCGGAAGACCCGAGCAGATGGGCATTGGCGGCGGGAGCCGCCAGAAGGGCGGCCACGCTCGCACAGGCCAGTAGCGGGAGCGTAAATGAAAGCTTCATGATTTCAGCCCGCCTTGTCTTCTTGGCCGCGCTTCAAGCCGCGGACCACCAAGCCAATCTCGGACCGGCTGATCCCGATGTCCCTCAGGAGGGCATCGTCCATTGCCGAAAGGGCCCGTTCCGCCATACGGTGAACCCGGTAATTCCGAAAAGAGTCGTAAGCTGCTCGCATTCTCGACATTGCAACACTCCATGATTGGCGCCGCGGGATGCAGCGGTGCCATTGGATTTAAACCATCCCTGTTTCAGGCGTTTTTCCACGCCGAACGCGATGTGTTTCGTTTGTTTCCAGCGCCGAGAAGCGCTTCCCGTGCGGTGTCAATACCGCCTTGTTTCTTGGCGCTGGATGGTGAAACCGGCGTCAGAGATCAGCCACGCTGGCCCGCGCGTCAGATGGCAGCACTGGGAGCCACAATCCGACAAGACGCCTTTGCAGCGTGCTCGGGAGCGGAGTTTCTCCGCCGCCATGCTCCATGAACATCAGCCGCCCGCGGAGCTTCGGGACGCGGCGGACTCAGCCAGCGCGCCTCAGGGTGCGGGACGGTACAAGCGAGTAGATGACGGTATCGGCGATCGGATTAGCCATTACGTCTAAGGCAGGTTGTAGCTGGCGGAAGGCATCTCCGGCGCCCGTCCTTTGAAGTCGATGATTTGTCTTCCAGGCAATCCGCCGAACTTCTGCTTCGGCAAAAATTCTGCGAATCAGTTCCGTGCTGTCAACCCGGAGGAATCAAGGCTCGCCGCTCAATCTGTCCACAAGAAGGTCCGGATCGGGTCAGCAACGATAGTTGAGCAAAGGACTACTGTCGGACATGAGCTCCGCCCACAAAGCTCCGGTCAGATCAGCCCGAGACCTCGGTTCCACCGAGTGGAATGTCCACTATCGCTTTTCGGACGCCATAGGCTGTCGGTCTGCTAGCGTGAACAACCGGCCTTCGGAAGGACGGCAGCGATAGCGGCCGGTAACCGGCCTTCACGAGCAGTCCCTCGCCCCCGCGGCACACGTCCGATCGACGCCCTCCACGAAGGCCGGATTGGCGAGGTCATCGAAGCGGCGCGATCCTATGGCGAAGTCGGCGCGGCCTGAATGTCAGGCCGCCTTCAACGCAGCGGCTCGATACCGGCCATAGCCGAGCTTTACGAGCAGCCCTTCCTCGCACATCCGGGAGAGATAGCACCGTGGGATGCTGATGTCGGTGAAATCGCGGGTCCGCACTTCGCCGCGCTGCAGGCGGCTTCGTCCGTCAATGCAGCTAGAGACGCATGTCGACGAAGGGATGCCGGCGAAGCGTATGGTCCCGGCAAATGCAACAGCAGAATGGATCAGCGCCGTCGTGGCAAGGGCCGCCAGATGCGTCTCGCTGCCCATGACCCCCGTCGCCAGCCGCTTCGAGCCTTTCGCACGGTGGGTTCACCGACGCTTGGCTGTCGGTTCCCGCCGCGACCGTGAGTGCTGTCCCCGACCTGGACAGGCCGATATCCTTCAACTGATGTCGGATAGCACAGCGAGCGTGCACCCGCGCCGGTGCCCGGGGGCTCCGGTGAAATCCCTTCACCGGAATTCTCTTGGTTGAGCTTGAGTTAGAGACGCCGGTCACCGCACGGCGCCATCGCGATTGCGCCGCGCGACATGCGCTGCTCCGGCCGCTACAGACGATCAAGATCGAGCAATGCTTCGTTGCCCAGCCAGGCCTTCTTGAACCCGGCTTCCGTCGCGGACACATCCTCGCTGCCGGCTGCAGCCTTGGCCTTGAGCAGACCCCAAAGCGCCCAGCCGTTACGCGGCGTTTCCACAAGCGCCTTTTCGAACGCCGCGACGGCTTCATCGGCGCGACCCTGCTGCAGCAGCACGGCGCCGAGCGTCTGCCGGACGGGATAGTACCAGTAGGGCGGCTCCGTGTAGGAGAGGCTGTCCTGCAGGCGGATCGCCTCTGCGAGCTGCTGCTCGGCGGCGATGTAGTCCTGCCGCGCCTGGGCGATACGGGCCTGTACCACCTGTCTGGCAATGCCGAGCACGTCCCTGGCGGGCAGGAATTGTCCCTCCAGCCCGCTCAGATCGGCCCCGTCGATCAACCGACCGATGGCGTCGGCCTCGGCAGATGCCGCCTCGGGGTCATCCCGGAAGGCATGGGCGACGCCGCGGGCGTAATGCCAATAGCCTTTCACGAAGGGGAAACGGTCGCCGGGGTCGGCCAGCGCGAGGATCGTGTCCGGGTCGCTAAACTGGGCATGGGCGCTGAAGGCAGCCGTCTTGATCGCCTGCACCCAGGCCAGTTCCTGCGAGACTTCGTCGGAGGTGATTTCCGCCAGCTTTTCCGCCGCGCCGATCACATCCTCCTTCACGCCGGCCATCTGGGCAGAAACCATGAGGAAGTGAACGTTGTGCGGATAATAGCCGAAGCGGTAGAGCGGGCTCGCCGCGTCGCCGGCCTGCGCGAGGAAGGCCTCATCCGCCGCGATGGCGTCATGGTTGACGGCGATGGAGTCGCCGTGGCGTCCGATCCGCATATAGAGGTGTGCCGGCATATGCGTGAGGTGCCCCGCCGCCGGTGCCGCGCCGCGCAGGCGGTCAGCGAGGGCCTCCGCCCGGCCCGGATCGGCCGAGGCCTCGACGGCATGGATGTATAGGTGCGCCGCTCCGAGATGGTCCGGATCCAGCTCGAGCGCACGCTCCAGCGCCGCGACAATCTCGCCGCCGCGGCCCTTGGGCGTCACCCTGTCGGCCTCCCAATAGTCCCAGGGCTGCAGGTTCATCAGCGCCTCGGCATAGAGCACCAGCACGTCCGCGTCGTCGGGATGGGCCGTGCCCACCTCGCCCAACGCCCCGGCCCAGGCTTGATCCAGCGGCAGTCGGCTCGCCGTCAGACTCGTGCCGTAGCGCCTGGAAAGGGCCTCGATCAGCGCCCTCTCCTTAGGGGTGGCCTTCTCCTTGAGCGCCAAGGCGCGATCGATTGCCTGGCGCGCAGGGGCCACTGCCTCGTCGCGCATGGCGTCGTTGATGTTGGGGCCTAGTGCAAATGCTTCGCCCCAGAAACACATGGGGCAATTCGGGTCCAGTCTCTGGGCCTCCTGGAAGGAACGCCGGGCCTCGGCGTGGTTAAAGCCCCATGTCAGCCGGAGGCCCTGATCGAAGTAACTCTGCGCATCGATGCTATGCGTGGTGACGGGCATGGTCATGTCGCCCAGACCTTCATAGAGCGGCGGCCGAACGCTCGCGGTGCGGTTCTCGGCGTTCCCGGCGTAGGCGACGCCTGGCCTGTAGAGTTCGGTTTTCGGCGGCGAGGCCTCGTGCGCCGAAGCTGCGACAGCGAAGACGGAGGCGGTCAGTATCAGTCCCCCGGCGATGGCGTACAGGGAAGTGTTCGATTTGAATTTCATTGTTCTGGTCCTTTTGAATGAAGTCCCGCTCGCGGAAGCATGCCGATGGCGGGTCGTTGACATTGAAGGGTGGCTTCGCTCAGGCGAGGCTGGCGGCGAATTCGGCTATGTTCCGAGCGAAACGGGCAGGCTCTTCCCAGTGGAGCGCATGGCCGGCGCCCGCCGCGGCGGTTCTGACAAATTTCATGGCATTTTCCTTTCGTTTCGACTTGCTTTGATGGCAGGGACGGGAAGGCCCGGACCGCCTCGTGTCCGTGCCGTGGGCTGCGTTCTACGTTCGGGGAACCGAGCCTGATCGACGGATGCTTGCCTGACGGCGCCCGTCCGCCTCGCCCGGCTAGAATGCCCCGGGAAATCTTCCCGGATGCGCTATAGTCTGGGGATCGCGGGCGGCTCCTGGACGCCCAAGGCCCACGTCCCTCAGGAGATGGTCGTTAAGGTCGAAGAGCGCGTCGCGCAGGTCGCGTTCGGCGCGATGACGCCTGCGCATGGCGCGCCAGCGTCCGAAGAGGGGTTGCAGGAACATAGACATCGCTCAGGCCGCCTTCTGTTCAGGCACCGGGTTCTCGCGGGCACGACGCAGGAAGGACTTGTTGACCGGGCTGTGGGGCTTCAACGCCAGGCGCTCGCTGGCGAGTGCTTCAGCCATGCCGGTGAGGCCGCCCCGTATCGTCGCTTCGGTCAGGGTCCAGTCGATGATGTCGCGCTGGGCGTGGCTGCCGCCAAAGGAATTGGCGATGGAACGTGCGCTATGGAGGAACCCCGCCGCCGCTTCATAGTCGCCGCGCCAGAATGCCGAGAAACCTTCGACCAGCGGCAGGGCGGTTTTGCGGCCCCATTCGCCGATTTCCGCCACACCGCCTGCCGTGCGGAAGCCCGAGGCGATACGCTCGACCTCCCTTGTACGGCCAGCGCCGAGATAGGCCATCACAGCGTGCCAGTCGTTGAACGGATAGGTGCGACCGTCGGCATGGCTGTCCCAGGCTGCCGCCAGTTCCTGCCAGCGGTCACCGACGTCGTGGCTCGACAGATAAAGCCGCCACAGCAGCGCCGAGGCGTCGATCATGTCGAGCGCGACCATGCTGCGGTCCTGCCGGATCGGTCCGTCGTAGAGCGCGAGAACTTCATCAGCCTGGCCAAGATCGAGATGGCAGAGCGAACGGTGCCACCAGTTGTGGACCCGGAAGAAATTGTCGTCGCCCGACCAGTGCGGCTCCCGCGCGATCATCCAGCCGATGCCGTCTTCGGCACGGCCTTGCATCTCCATGACATGTGCGACGGCATGATGAGCCCAGCAGTCGAGCGGCTGAAGGTCGAGTGCGCGGCGACCGGCCTCTTCGGCCCGGCCGAAGTCACCGGTCTCCTCGAGACCGAACGCATGCATCCCGAGCAGGATCGAATAGCCGGGCGTTTCCGCCGACCATTTCGGCAGCACGCGCGCGATCCGGTCGCGCAAGCCGCGCGAACTGGCGCGGTAAAAATCCATCAGGTGGCCCGACTGTAACGCCACGATGTCACGCGGGTGGTCGGCATTGTGCCGGTCGAGCGCGATTGCTGCGGAGGTCCACTCGCCCTTGAGGAGAATGTCGAGCGCCGCGACGTGAGACGCCTCGCGGTCCGAGAGCAGCATGGTCTTCGCCTTGCCGAGGATCGCTTTCGCCTCATTGGTTGCCTCCGGCTCGGTCGCGAGGCCGAAGAGATGCGCCTTCATGATGTGCGCCATGGCAAAATCGGGCGCGGTCTCGATCGCGCTGTCAAGCAAACCAACCGGATCGCCGCGATAGGTATTAAACGCTTCGACGGCCTGACAGAAGAATTCGGCTGCCTCCGAGCTCGCGCCGGAGAGCGCGTTTCCTTGTGAATCGGTGATCATTTCGGGTCTCCTTGTAAATGGTTCGACGCCAGGACGAATGCAGCGAGCTTGCGCCAGCATCTGTCCGGAGGCCGGCTCTGTTGTTCGCTGTCAGATCGTGCCCTTGGGACATCGGGCGGGAAAATAGTCGTGGCGCGGCGCGCGCGAGAGAGGCAGAATAGCCGGAACCATGCGAGATGGGCCAAGCCGGAGGACAATCGGTGCCGAAGCGCGTTAGCATCGTTGTCTTTCGGGAATGCGATCCCTCGATCATCTACGGCGTCTTCGACACGCTCTGGGCGGCGGGGAGGTTTTCCAAGCTTCCGCCCGGCGAGCCGCTCTTCGAGCCGCGCATTGTCGCGGCCGAGCACGGACCGCTCGAGCTAATCACCGGTGTGAGCATTATTCCGCAGGACTCGATCGACGACATCGAGCAGACGGATATCGTCTTCGTGCCAAACCCGGTGGTGTTCACGCCCGAGGAGCTTCACGCCCTCGATCGCCGGATCATCGATTGGGTCGCGAAGATGCACGAAAAGGGCGCTTTAATTTGTTCCGCCTGTGGCGGCTCTCTCGTCCTGGCCGCGGCCGGGCTGCTCTCCGGCCGCGAGACGACGACGCATTGGAGCCATGTACCAGTGTTCCGCCAGGAGTTCCCTGAAGTGCTGCTGCACGAGGACCGCATCCTGGTTCAGACTGGCGACGGCCACAACATCATCTCCTGCGGCGGCGCTTCGTCCTGGCAGGACCTCGCACTCCTCCTCATCGCCCGCTACGGCAGCGGCGAGGAAGCGATCCGCATTTCCAGGTTCTTCCTCTATCAGTGGCACCGCGACGGACAGCTCCCCTACGCGTCCATGGCCGTCAATGTCATCCATGCCGACGCACTCGTTCTCAAGTGCCAACACTGGCTTGCGGAGAATTACGAGTGCACGGATGTCGTCACCGAGGTGGCGCGCGTTTCGGGCTTGCCCAAGCGCACGTTCGACCGCCGGTTCAAGGCGGCCACCGGTTACTCGCCGCTTACCTATGTCCAGGCGCTGCGCATCGAGGAGGCGAAGCAGATGCTCGAAACCGGCTCCGCCCCCGTGGATGCGATCGGTCGCGAGGTGGGCTACGAGGACGCCTCCTCGTTCAGTCGCCTGTTCCGGCGCCTGACAGGCATCTCGCCCGGTGACTACCGCCGTCGGTTCAGAATTCCCGACTATGTTCGGTCGAGTTCGCAAGATGCGCGACCTGGAGGTCGAATGTTGAAGGGATCAGCGGCGGGCTGATCGCACAGGTGTTCCCCGTTCTTTGCCGTACATAAACTGCGCTACCTACGCCCGCATACCGCGGACGATCTGACGCTCACGAGCAGGTCCGGACTAAGTCAGGAAAGCCAGTTGCGTTGGATTCAGCTCTGGGGAAGCCGGACAACGTGAACAGGGCTAACTTATAGACGCGGACAAAACGGGGAGCACGTCACGAGAAAGCTCTCGGACAAGTGTCCATTTCGGAAGTTTGTTGGTGCCACAACGCCAGCCCCAACGATCTGGAAAACCGATCGTAACGCTACGCGACCGGGTTGTGCAGAGCCAAGAAGACAGCCGTTTCCTCGAAGAACTGGTCGAAGGCGGGAGTGCCTTCAATGAGCACGTGGTTATTTCCCTGCATTTCGACAAACATCGCCCCCGGAATGAGCTTGGCCATCAGGCGGCCCTCCTCGATCGGCGCGACGCGATCGCCCACGCAATGCAGCACGAGCGTTGGGACTTGGACTCTCTTTGCCAACTCGGTCGCGTCAACTTCGCTGTTCACTTCCCAGAGTCGCATCGCCGCTTCGGGGCTCGTGGCAATGCGCTGCAGTTCGTCAAAGCTCGCCACAATCTCCTGTGGGGCGTCGGGGATGAACGTCGAAGTAAAGAAGTGCCTGAAAACGGGATTCGGCGAGCCCCAGCCGTCGCGGATCATCATCGCCCCGGCTTCATATAGCTTCCTTTGATCGAGATCCGGTCGCATTAGCCGGCCTCGGAGAAATCCGCCCAGCAGGATGAGGCATGTCACCTGCTCCGGATGGTCCACAGCATAACGCACGCAAAAGGCGCAGCCTTGCGAGATGCCGAGGAGCGCGAACCGATCCAGCCGTGCAGCGGTCGCGACTGCGGACATGTCGCCGGCCATTGCATTTTCCGATACCGTCTCAACCTCCCAGTCCGAGAGGCCGTTTCCGCGTTGGTCGAACCGCACGAGATGGCAAAGCTTCGCGAACTTCGCGAGAATCGGACGCCAAATGGGACTGTGCCATTCATACTCAAGATGGTTCAGCCAGTTCGGACCCTTCAGCACCGGCGCTCCCTGACCGATGCTGGCCCAAGCGATCTGCACGCCGTCCGACGCCGTCGCGAACTGCACCCGCTGATGCAGCGCCGCTTCGACAGGTCTCGTCGTCTGCGGCGACGCGTCGGGCGTCCACTGCCAGACACGAATAGGTCGGGAGATGTTCTTCACTCGCTGGTTGCCCATGTCACGGAAGGGCACCTGGATCCGGTCCGCGACTGCCTGATGCACAATGTCCGAGACGCACACGCCGCCCGGCTTGGCGAGCCCCTCAAGCCGGGAGGCGACGTTTACGCCGTCGCCGAAGACGTCTCCGTCCTCGAAAATGACGTCACCGAGATTGATCCCGACGCGGTAAAGGATTTGGCTGTTCTCAGGCTCACCGAAGTTCCGCTCTGCCATCGATCGCTGGATTTCGACGGCGCTCTCAACCGCCTCAACGACGCTCGCAAACTCGGCGAGCAGGCCGTCGCCCGTGGTCTTGACGATATTGCCCCGATGCGCCGCGATCCTGGGCCTAACGACCTCACCAATATGTACCTTCAGGCGCGCAAGCGTGCCGGCTTCGTCCACCTCCATCATCCGGCTGTAGCCGGAGACATCCGCGGCAAGGATCGCCGCAAGCTTCCGCTCGCTAGGGTCGGCCAAGTCAACCATACCGCAGCGTACGGGTCTGGCAGCCCTTTTGTCGAGCTGCATTCCTAGCCACCCGCTTCGATCTGCTGCAGCGTTGAGCTTCCGAGGAACGCACGAGATCAATCGACCTTCAAACCCATGGCCAGATGTCCTTCATCGCGCGCCAATTGAGAACACAGCCGGAACTACCGCTTTCCACACCAAATGAGCCCTACCGTACCGAATGAGGATAGAAATCACGGTGAGGTCGACTTGCGGCTCGATCGCGCCACTACCGGTCATTCGCAGCGCGCCTCGTTAGCTGACCTTCAGCCACCTGCCGGAGTCGACCCGTTGACGGCCTT
The DNA here is from genome assembly GCF_040320105.1 of Mesorhizobium sp. M0778. Lineage (NCBI taxonomy): Bacteria > Pseudomonadati > Pseudomonadota > Alphaproteobacteria > Hyphomicrobiales > Phyllobacteriaceae > Mesorhizobium > Mesorhizobium sp. M0778. The sequence goes on from NZ_JAMYPA010000028.1 coordinate 64,128, forward strand.
GGGCGTTGCAGACTTGAACGTCCAAAACGAGGTCGGGAACCTGACCTTCAGTGCAAGGAGCATCCTGGGAGTGCTCTCGTGTGGGTCATTCACCACATTTGGCGTCCGGCTACATCGAGGCCGCCCACGTTCAAGACGTTGAACACCGCAAGGACGCGCGTATCTGAAAGATCAATCGGTTCGCCGCTGTGTCGTCCCCTAGCACGGATGAGACGACGCACTGTTTACCGCGGCGCTCGAGACGGCTCGCGAAACGGGCGACCGCTGATGCTCTTTTCGTGTTATGATGGCTGGGATCGCGCGTAATCTCGGCCTCGGCAATATGGCAGAGGCCGAAAGCTATTTTGCCCTGGCGCAGGAAGTTTTGCGCCCCCAGCACGGGCTCAACCCCAAAGCGCATGTCGTGCTGCCTTTTCTTGACTGATCCGGGGCGAGGAGGTTGTCCATGTCCACGAGTAGTGTCGACCGTCCGCTGCAGCCGGGCGACCGGGTACCGAATATTGTGCTCGACGCGATCTCGCGCGACGGCAAGATCGCGCTCGAAGATTTTCGAGGCCGCACCCCATTACTGGTCGGTTTGTTTCGAGGCCTGCACTGTCCATTCTGCCGGCGCCATGTCGCGGCGATGGCGCAGCTCAATCCGGCCCTGAAGGAGAAAGGCGTAGAATGTCTCGCAGTGGTCAAAACCCCGGTCGAACGTGCGCGGCTCTACTTCCGTTACCATCCGCTACCCGGTCTTCTTAGCGCATCCGACCCGGAGGGCGCTTCACACCGCGCCTTCGGTTTGCCCATCCTTGAGCTCACGAAGAATGAAACCGAATGGCCCCACAAGCTCGGAATGGATGCGGTCATGACAATGCGGATCGATCTGCCGGGGGAGTTGCCCGAGCCGATGAACCCGGCTGCGGCGGGCGACTTTCTTGAGAAAAAGGACGGGTACGAAATTACGGAGGCCGACCAGCAGATTATGATCGCCGGTCACATGCCACTTATCGGCGAGTTCTTGCTCGATCGGGAAGGCGTGGTGCGCTGGAGCTTCACGGAAGCTGAAGAGGAAGGCCAAAATGTATGCCGGGCTCCAAATCCCAAAGAATTGATGTCGGCAGCTTCCCAAGTTGCACATTAATGAGGCTGCTGAAAAACGCGCTCGACGATCACCGTCCTGTGGTGATTCTGTGGATTTAACCAAGATCGAGATGCTCAGGCGCGGAGGGCTAAGGTCTGCCCTTAGGCTTCGTAGTGATTTCGATTCAACGGCCCGCGAGCGACCCGAACGCTAGAGTTTGAGCAAGCCTCAACGCCAGGCGGGGCGACGTCCGCTCCTTGCCGCAATTACGCCATCCGACAGGCGTGCCATACGGCAAGTTTCCACCCAAGCGCGACGTAGTCCGTGGCTGTACGACAGAGCCGAGTCCTGCGGCCGGCTCGGTCGCGCCATTTCCGGGCATTCGCCGACACAGCGTAGAGGTCTCGCTTGGGGCGGTGAGCGGACCTTACTGGGATATTATAACGTCTGCCTTCATCGTCATGATGGCAATGGGCGTGGGGTCTCCCCTCGATTGGCATCATACGCCATTGAAATCCCAGTGGCGACGCGCGGCCAGGCCGGTCGTTCATTTACGCTACGACCGATAAAGACTATGGTTTGGTGGGAGGCAGGGCCAACTAGATGGACCGCAAGCTCGCCGCCATTCCGATGTCGTAGGCTACTCCGCGCTGATGGAGCGCGACGAGGCGGGCACGTTTGAACGGCTGAAGGCGGGGCGCAAGGAGCTGTTCGAGCCGGAGATCGCCCGCCACCATGGGCGCATATTCAAGTTGATGGGCGACGGGATGCTCGCCGAATTCTCCAGGGTTGTGGATGCGGTGGAATGTGCGGTGGCGCTGCAACGCGGCCTGGGCGAGCGTAACGCTTCGCTTCCGGAGGCAGAACGAATTCAGGTGAGGATCGGCATCAATCTCGGCGAAGTGATTGTCGATGGCGACGATCGTTATGGTGATGGGGTCAACATTGCCGCCAGGCTCCAACAGCTAGCGGAGCCCGGCGACATTTGTGTCTCTGGCAAGGTGGCCAAGGAGGTCGAAAAGAAGCTCGCCTTCGGCTTCGAGCCGATGGGCGAGCAGAAGGTGAAGAACATCGCCGAACCGGTGCAAGCCTTCCGCATCACACTCGAAGGGCAGACCAGACGCCGTCCGGCCGTGCGATTTCCGCCGCGCTGGGCCCTGGCAGGGACGGCTGCATTCATTAGTCTCTTGCTCATTGCCGGAGCCGCCTGGCAGTTCTGGCCAGCGGCGCCGGTGAGTGGCAAACCGTCGGTGGCGGTGCTGCCTTTCGACAATTATGGCGGCGACGAGGCGACCGGACGCCTCGCGAACGGTCTCACCGAAGATATCATCACGGATCTGGCGCGTTTTCCTGAATTCACGGTCGTAGCGCGCAACTCGACGGCGGCCTACAAGGGAAAGGCTGCGGACCCGCGCGAGGTCGGCGCAGCACTGCATGTCGGCTACATTATCGAAGGATCGATCCAGCGTGAGGCGGATCGTGTGCGGATCACGGCGCAGTTGATCGACACGGCGACCGGCCAGCATCTCTGGTCAAATCGTTGGGATCGTCCCGACGAGGATATCTTTGCTGTTCAGACGGAAATCGCCGAACAGGTCACCAATCGTCTCGGTGGGGGCGCCGGGTTGATTCAGGAAGCCGGGCGGATCGCCGCCCACCGCAAAAGGCCCGGAAACCTCAGCGCCTATGAGTATTATCTGCTCGGCACCGAGAAACTTGAGCAGATCACCAAAGCCGATATCCAGGAGGCGATCAAGCTGCTCACCCGCGCCGTTGAACTCGATCCGGGGCTCGCCCGAGCCTGGGTCGAGCTTTACCATTCCCACGGTCTTTTGGCGAGCTTCGGCGTTAATCCCGAGAGTGAGCGGAAGGCAGCCGCCGATGCGGCTGAACGCGCCGTCCGGCTTGATCCAAGTGATGCCGAGGCGCATGCAGCGCTCGGCATGAGCTTCGGCGAAAGGGGCGACATCGCGCGTGCCAAGGCTGAGATGGACACGGCCCTGCGGCTGGCCCCTGGTTCGGCCGAAATCCTGACCTTTTATGCCGGTTGGGCCTCAGCCTTTGGCGAGGCTGAACGTGGTGCGGATATGGTCGATCAGGTGATCAGACTCGACCCGAACTACCCGATGTGGACCTCCGGCCCCTTCTCCTACGCCTACTATATGGTGGGCCGCTATGAGGACGCGCTGAAGATGCTGGAGCGCCTGACACCGGATAATTATGAGAAATGGAGGTGGGTCGTGCACAGCAGTTCGCTTGCAGGCTTGGGTCGGATCGAAGAGGCGAAAGTCTTCGTGAAGGAAGCGCTCAAGCGCCACCCGGACTTGACGGTCGAAGGCATGGTCAACGAACCGGGCATGAGCGCTGCCGAGCGCCGGCGCTTCATCGAGACGATGCAGCTCGCCGGCTTCCCGGTTTGCGCGTCGGACGAGCAACTGGCCAAATTGAGCAGTCCGCAGCGCCTGCCCGAATGCCTGAAGTAGCTGCTGTGCGGACGCGAAGGACCGCGATATCCCCAAGCATTATTGCGAAGACCCCGAGGAGGTGGCGCGCATAATACGGGCATTTCTTGAGTGACCCCCCAGATTTAGACGCCGCTAAATGACTGAAATAGGGTCAGGACTTGTCCTTGAATTTTGCCTCGCGAAGGTCCGAGGAGGGTCACGAATGCTGGTTGCGGGCAATGTCGGCTTCCAAGAAGAGAATTCGACCCCGGAAGGTCTCGAAAGGGTCAGTTCACGTCGATGCACGCAGGGCGCTTGAAGGTCCGCTTCTGACCTTCCGGGCCTCGAAGCCGCAAGTCCGCTCTCGGCCCAAAGTTCGCCCGGAACGACTTCAATCTAGTGGTCGGGAAAGTCGTCAGTTCAGTCGAATCCTCTGTGTCTCACATGGGCCGAGGTTGTCGAGGTTTCCCAACCTTGCACTCGAGCGCAGCCCTGTCCCAATCACCGAGTTCAGCAGCGGCGCGATACGTGCTTTCCAAAAAGGTCATGAGCATGTCTTCTGGATTGTTGGCAAGCCGGACCGCATCATAGGGCAGCAGAAATTCTCGGAGGTTTTCATCGTAATATGCGGCTTCAGGAGAAACTCTTGCAGCTGCAAAACCGGTCGGCATCGGGTATGCATAGGAATAGAACGCGGGAAAGTCGATTGCACCCCCACCTGGCCAGAAGCCAGCTGACGAGACTTCGTGGCTGTAGGCCTCGCGGGTGATTTCGTCAGGCAGGGCCGGAATACCACCTGGATGTGAGGGCGCGTGTCGACCGGAGAAGCGCGTCACGGCAATGTCAAAACTTCCCCAGAAGAGATGCACCGGGCTCACCTTGCCGAGATACGCCGTACGAAAGATCTGGAGCACGTTCGTCACTGCCACACATGCCCTGAAGAACCGTGTCACAGCATTGGCGTCGTAGGGGCGTTCCATCCTGTCTTCGGCGAACGGAATAGCCTGCGGAATCTCGTTCGGCCTGCCATGGAACTCCGGTGTCCCACCGAGAGTACGAATGAGATCCAACGCGCGCCCATGAAAGAAGGCGACCGACATCGGCTCAAGCGGGAACCGGGCAATGCGTCCATCGGTTGCTCGTCCGACCACCTCATGGTTGATCAGATCGAGGCTCAATTCGATCCCGCCTGGTCCATCTGGCACTAGGCCGGTCGTGAAACCGCGAGCGTCAGTGTAAAGGGTCGCATGCCAGGAATGGTTCACCCACGGTGAGCGGGCGAGCCGATATTTCCCTATGATCTGAATATAAAGATGCAGCGCGGAACACGTACTGCGCCAAGGACCGTACGGTATATCCGGCCACCTTTCCTCGATGCGTTCATTCATTGGGCCAACCTAACTCGATGGAGCTTGAATAGAATCTCACTACCGCCCGTATTCATATCACCATCGATGCTGGCAAAGAGGAAGCTTCTTGCTGGCGGCGACGGCGTGGGGGGCCAAGGGGAGACGACCTCTCGGGGCAACGTAGTGGGCCGGCCTGCCGCTGCACGATGTCGCCTTCGGAGACTAGCTGCACGATCGCCACTTCGATATGGTGGCGAGGTCGCATCTTTCTGCTTGCCGCCGTATTTCACCAGGGACGGGGCCGCCGGAATGAAGGCCAGCTTTCGGGAACCGGCAAGGAGCCAGTCAGCGACTGACATTGGGTTTTGCCGAATGTCCGCTTCAGCCAAATGTGTTTCGAAAGCGGACCGGCAGATTTCGCCAAGGCTGCCGGGCAGCAATGCTGAAGGGTTTCGGTCGCCGGCCCCGGCGCCAGGCCAACACGTGGATGGCCGGCATCCGAAACCCATCACATAGGCTGCCATCGGGTTGCTACTGGCAGAACGCACACTTTCTCCCCGTTGCGGGCGGTTTCGAGATCGGTCGTGGCTGGGATGCTTTGTGCCGACGGTTCGACGGGTCGTATCGTCCGAAAGAGACCGGGGTGCGACTAAAGCTAGCCTGGCCGACCGAACCACCGCACGATTTCATAGGCAGGCATTGGGCGGCGAAAACCCTTCAGCGTCAGTTCGCCAACAAGAACTGATTCGACCAGCGACTCGACAGCGCCGAGGACCCGTTGGCTGACGAGAATCTGGCGGGATTTGGCCTCCTCGCACAATCTGGCGGCGTGGTTCGACACAGTGCCGATGACGGCATAGTCCGAGCGCCGATCAAAACCGATGCGCCCGATGGTTGCGTGGCCCCTGGCAATGCCGATCCCGAAGCCCAGCAAATAGTCGCGCTTGCGCCATCGCTCTGAATGCTCGTCAATTGCGTCGCGCATCGCAGCAGCCATTGAGACGGCTCTCTCGGAGTGGTCGGCGCATGGCAGTGGATCATTGAAAACCACGACGATACCGTCGCCCACGAACCGCTTGTCTTATGATTTTCCGTCGTTTCGAGGCCAAAGTGGGTTGCCGCCTGCGGGCCTTACACCACCCCCCGCGCCCGGGGGGGGGGGGTTGAAAAACCCAACGGG
>NZ_JAMYPA010000029.1:0-67767 GCF_040320105.1 Mesorhizobium sp. M0778
GCTCGACACGCTCTGAAATAATGCGGAGGAATGTGGCCAGAAACCCCGGGCTTCAGCCAATCTGGTCACGTTCCTTCGCATTATGGGCTGCTGCGGATAACTGAAGTTATGATGAGGTGAGCATAACTCGAGCCATGAGCCGATGTAATCGGCATGACGCACGGTCGGCTCGATACCGAGATTGCTGCAGACGAAGGCGGTAGTGATTTCGGCGACCAATTCTTCACGCGCGTAAGCCTTGGAGCCGAACGAGCCGGAGAGGTCGCGAGCAAGCCGCGTTGGGTGGCCGGTCCAGTGGCCAAGCTCGTGAAAGCAGGTCCGGTAATAGTCGATCTGGTGATGAAACGCCGGCTGCGGCGGCACCTGAATGTGGTCGCTGCCCAGCATGTAGAAAGCGCGATCGCCGCCGACCCTGAAATCCGCACCGCTGGCGCGAATGAGCGTCTCGGCGTGCGGCACGATCTCGCACTGAGGCAGCGGCTCGGCGGCGGCATAGAGGTCTTCCGGAAGATTATCGCACTGCGCGACATTGAAGACGGTGAAGCGCTTCAAAAAAGGCACGGCCTGTGGTTCATCGCCCTCGTGGCGTGCGCGCTCCTTCTCGTCCTTGGGGACAAAGCGGTCGGCATGCACGATGGTCGTGCCGCGCTCGCCCTTCCTGACATTGCCGCCAAGGACGAGCGCCTGCCGGAAGGTGAGCCAGTTCTGGCTGGGATAGCTGCGCTCGATGACCGCGCCCCACAGGATGAGGATATTGATTCCGGAATAGGTGCGCCCAGAGGATGCATTCCTCGGCAGGCCAAGGCCTGCCTTTGCGCTGCCCCATGGCTTGACCCATGGCACGGTGCCGCGCTCCAGCTCGGCAATGATGCGGTCCGTGATCTCCTGATAAAGGCTGGCGCCGGGGCGCCCGCCCTTGCCTGCGCCAGCCTCTCCGCTGGCGGAACGCTTGCTGTTTGAATGCATCGTCTCATCCTTCGCTCGCCAATCGCCGCGCCTTTCCCCGGAAGCGGGGTGGGCGGCGAGTCGCGACCGGAAAGGCCCGCCGTGGGAGGCGGACCGCATCCGAAGGACCGGAACGAGGAGGAGGACCCTGAGCGGCACGCGAAGGGTTGCGGGCTGCCGCGGCGGGCCTAGAAGGGAGTGCCGCCCACCCCGCGCCACCGGGAAAGGCCAACAAACAAACCGCGCCGCCCGCAAGGGCGGCGGCCGTCACAGCCCGAAGGGCTGCCCACGCCAAGGGGCGAAGCCGAATGGCCGAGACCGCCTGAGCTTGCCGAAGAAAAGCGGGCTCGGTTCACGAGCACCTGGTGCGCGTCGTCAGGCGCGCGGGCGCCCGCCAGGACGGCAGGCTGGACAGATTTTTCGAACGAATCGCGATAAATACTTCAAATGAATGCTGCACCGAAAACATGTGCGATGCAGCATTTTCGCAAGCATTTACCACGGACGCTCAGACCCGAGACTTCCGCCACCCAGCCTTGCGCGCGGCTTCCTCCGAACAAAACCAGCGCTCGCCTTTCAACAGGTTGATGCGCGTCTCCCAGTAATATTCCTGTCCGGGAACATGATAGATTCGCTCGCCCGTGTTGTAGCTGATATTGGCTTTGATGTTGCAGCCGAGAGCGGCAGGGCCGATTTCGAAGGCAAGAAAGCCAGCCAGGATTGTTCCACCAGCAACGATCTTTGCCCACAACGGAACGTCCTTCGAACGATGGCGCTCGCCATACCTGCGACGGTTGTACCGATTGTCTTGATAGCGATGGTTGCCCACGCCCCTTCTCCCCGAAGAGAGAATGCGACGTTTGCAGCCTGGAGTCTATAAGTCTGGTCTAATTCACCGGTCCTGTTCCGAACCATCGAATGAACGGCGCATCCTTACCGGTGATATCCTTCACCGTCTTCAACAGCGCTTGATGGGTGCGTTGGAGAGCCCGGTAATGGTTGCTGGTAGGTGATAGAAGCGGCTGGACGATGCTCTGGTGCAGCCGTTCCGCCTCCGCGAGAAAGCGCTCGATTTCAGCCTGTGAAAGCTGCTTGGACAGTTTCGTCCTAGCCATTTGCGATCTCCGTTGAGGAATCGCCCCACCTAGGATTATGATCCTAATTATATCGAACGTCAGATCATCGAGGAAGTTCAAGCCAAGGCAGACCGCCAGCGCAAACAGGCCATTAAGATACAACTTGGCGATCCCGGCCCATATGTGACACCGCGCTTCGTTCGCTTTGAGTCGGCCTTGATTGCTGACCAGAACACCGCTCACAGCTAGAGACAGCAAAAGGTCAACTTGCTGTCCATGAAACTCGACTCCCCAATCTTCCAAGACGCCGACGCCGCCCGCATCCATCTGGAAGCGCAGCGTTGGCCGCATGGTTCGAACTGTCCTCATTGCGGCAATGCCAATCCCGACCGCACCACCAAGATGGAAGGCAAGACGCACCGCCCCGGCCTGTACAACTGCAAGATCGCCTTGAACAAATGGCTTCTGGCGACGCGCTTAAGCAGAAGGCTAGAAAGCTGGGCTGGAAGCGCCGAAAGGCTAGGAGCTGATTTTGTTTATTTTATCGAAAAGAAACGTAATAGAATAAACACTTAGGAATGCATAGTGAGTGATAAAGAACAAAACGCCACACAACGCAGTCTTATAGAGATACTCGTAACAATTCCCAGCAACGTAGACGAAGTTCACGTTATCAGCGATAATGTAAAACACAATAAATAGCACACCAATAGTGCATAGGTAGCCAAATAGCAAGCTAGCGTATTGCCTCAGAGTTAGCGTCTTCAGAAAGTAATTGTTATCCTTATTGCTCCACACCCTTACTACAGCATTTGCCCCTTCGAGGCTTGAATCCAATCCAGCGCGTTCGAATGTTGCAAACGCTCCCAACGCCGCCAAGTGGAAAGGGACGACAAAAACCATGAACTGAAATATGCTCCCCGACAATTTTGATAAAAACTTGCCCGAAAACGCCATTGGAAAAATCAAATAAAGGACGAAGATGCCACTGGTGAACACCAGAGGAAGAAAAACTTCATAAATTCTCTTCGACTCCCAAAATGTATTATCGCCTTGAATGATTAGAAATCGCGCCGATGAAAATAATTCCTTTATCCACCACATGGCTATTGCCAATTTTTTTCTGTGTGGATTGCTTTCTTTCCAAACGCAAGAATCGGCTTATGGAATTTCGGGTAGCATTCCTCAACGCCATCATCGAGTCCATTGATGGTGACGGTCTTACAATACCGCATATCACCATCCCCCAGATTGTCCACACTTAGCACCTGTGTGCTTCCCATCGGATCGCCGCCTTCATCTACTAATTGAAGCTTGAAATCTTCAAACGATATAGCATCGAGCGCATTTCTGACGTGTTGGATCAATTTCGAAACGCGATTGACATCCCCGGTAGGAGCAATGACAGCTCGAAGCTGGACATCCATTCTCTCTATCTTGGGCTCGTTAGCCTCGCCTTGGAAGGCTGCTGTTCCCCGGACAAGCTGGAATCCGCCAATACGACCCGTTTCAAGATCCTTTTTTAGAGACGCATTTTCGTGCGGATTGAAACGAACGGTGGGCCGATACTGGACGGTTTCGGCCTTCTCCTTTTTGGAGCGACGCTTCTTTTCAGCGATGAATCGTTCGGGAAATTCTTCAGAGAAACGCGCCATTAGGGATGTGAGAAAGTCTCGCGCCAGCGCCCTTCCTATCCCGCGCGTTCTCTCCATTGCAGTCCGATACCGACCTTGATCTGGCCCTGCCGCAATCTCTTGCTTTGATATAACAAGGTGCGAGGATGCCCCCGGGACGTCCCCAGGTTCGTTCGATTTGATAGTAGTGACCTTGCGTTTCATGGGATTCACGAAACTTGGCATTGCGCGGCCGGGGTCACCCCGGACCAAAAGGATTGAGAACGAGTCCGCCTCGTCTTTCAAATCTGAAATGTAAATCGCATTCGAATCATCAGATCCCGTATTGATGGTGCTTCCGGCAATCCGCGCGATGGCATCATCCTTTTGATAGTAATAATTGCACGCTTCAAAAAGGACGCCGACTGGAACGTCTATATCCACCGTAGGGTACCTACCCATACGGAGTTTCAATAAGTTCATGTAGTGATCCATAACAGCTCCCCCGCGCCATTTGCGCGAATGAAGCATGTTTTGGGACTATAGGCGAATCAGGATTCCTTAGCCAGCCGCACTTGTTTTGGGTTATCCACCGACTTCACTACCGAAGCGTGGGGCTTGAGCATCCGCTTCAGCGTCTCGTGGAAGCGCTTTTCGTCGGAATTTCGCCGGTTTTCCACCGTTCATGCCTTATCCCCAGAACGCCCTGAGATGAATCGGTTTTTCGGCCGAGACTCTTGTCAGAACCAAACCAGTCGCACTGCGTCTCCAGCGCGATGGAGGGGGTGAGTCGGCCCGCAAAAACGCTTACATCCCGCCCCACCGGGCGTCGCTGGATGGCGCACCCCTCTACGGTGCCTTCTTCCCTGAGCCACCGGGGAAGTCGCATCCGGGCGAAAGAATCCACCCTGCACTTATGAATATGCGCAAGCGCATAATTTTCCAGTTCCAAATAGGCATTTTCCGCATTTTCCACTTGTCTGCAAAATCCGGCCTGTCACGCCCAAAAACCCTATCGAATCGCCCGTACTTTGGCGTATTAATAGGATTATGATCCTAATATCGGCATGGCCTGGTAAAGACCCACCCGCAGCGGAATGGCAGCTTGCCGAAGAAAAGCGCGCTCGGTTCACGGCACCGGCGCGAGCCGTTAGGCGCGCGGGCGCCCGCTAGGACCGCAGGCTGGACAGAATCTCGCACGGATCAGCGTCAAGCGCCGCAGTTAAGTCGAGAAACTCGATGACGTCGAGACGACGCTCTCCACCCTCGTACTTGGCCACGAAGGATTGGGGACGATCAAGCTTCTCGGCCACCTGCGCCTGAGTCAGGCCTTTGGCCTTGCGCAGGGAAACCAGCTGGGCCAGAAACCGCTGGTGGCGGGGCGATCGAAGAGACTTGGGCATGTAGGCGAACCGGTCGGGTAAAGACCGGATCAGCGACTAATCCCGGTTTCGGATTATCCCATTTTGGGATATGCTGCGGGCGCTCAACAGGCGAGGTTCGCAGGCATGAATCGATCAATGGGAACAGATGAGACTCGAAACTCAACTCTGTGCGACGAAGTCCCCTGGTCGGAGAACCTCACGAGCTACGACAGGGAGCATTTCACGATCTACCTGCGGATCCTGGATGCCTGCGCCGACAATGCCAGCGAAGAGGAGATGGCCGATCTCATTCTCGGCATCGACCCGGCCCTTGAACCGGTCCGCGCCCGCAAGGCTCTTCGCAGCCATATCGACCGGGCGAACTGGATGGTGACGACCGGCTACAAGGAACTGTTCGCCGGCTGACGCACAGCACGGATTGTCATGCTCTTCAAACAAGGAAGTTCAGATACCCGTCACTCATGAGCGCACGGCCGCGAGAGACGGCGCGGCGGGAGCGGTCACAACTGGTTCGCGTGCTGTTTGACTGCCATTTCCAGTGCTTGGCTCAGAGGCACAGCCTTGGAGAACAGGAAGCCTTGAGCGGTTCGGCAGCCAAGCTTGTGCAGGGTTTGCCGATCCGCCTCTGTTTCGACGCCCTCGGCCATGACCTCGATCCCGAGCATGTTACCGAGATCGATGACCGATTTGACAAGCAGTCGGTCCTCTCGGGACTTGGCCAAGCCGCGAATGAAGCCCTGGTCTATTTTGACCTTGCGTATCCGACTGTCCTTGAGCGATGCCAACGTAGAAAAGCCGGTGCCGAAGTCATCGAGCGCGATGGAAATGCCGGCATGTGAAAGCCGTCCGAGCTTTTCATCCACTCTGTCCGGGTCAACCGGGGATTCTTCGGTAATCTCGATCTCGAACATCGTTGCAGGGAGACCTCTTGCCGCCAGACCATCCAGAACCATGTCGTCGATATCGCCGGCTTCCAGTTCGCGCGGTGAAACATTCATCGCCACACGGAGATCACGACAGTCAGCTTTCACCAAGCCGTCGATAAAAGCACAACAGTCGGCGAATACGGTTTGCGTTAGCAGCTGAAGCATTCCGGTTTCGCGTGCAGCTGTGATGATTTCGGGTGGAGAGATGGCACCATGAGTCGGATGGGACCACCTCAGCAAGGCTTCAAAGCCGACCACGGCCTCGGTGTCGAGTTTCACGATCGGCTGGAACCAAGGTTGCAAGCTTCTCGTCTTTATCGCCGAATGAAGGTCCCGTTCGACGGACTGGCGGCGTTGCAGTTCCCTGTCGAGTTCGGCATCGAACAGGCAAAATTCGTTCCTGCCACGACGCTTGGCCGTATAAAGGGCGATATCCGCCCGCAACAACATTTCGGTCAGGCCCGGGCTTTCCGCCAGATATATTCCTATTGATGCCCCGACCCGGACGGACGCGACCTCGATATAGGGGCGGGCAATTTTGGCTATGATATTGGAGGCGAGATCACTGGCAGAAAGCGAAACCCTCGTTGAGGGAAAAAACAGCACGAATTCATCGCCGCCGATACGAGCGAGCGTTGAGCCTTCCGGTGCTTCCTCCTCTATGCGGCGGGCGATCCTGACAAGCAGTTCATCACCGGTCCTGTGACCGTAGGTATCGTTGACGGATTTGAACCCGTCCAGATCAACCAGCATTGCCACGAAGGGGCCATCCGCGGTCTCGAAACGTCCTATTGCGTCTTCGAGGCCACGCCTGTTGAGAAGGGCCGTCAGGTGGTCCTGCCTGGAACTGGCCTTCATCTCCGCCGCAAGCCGCTCGGCCTCATGCCTCAGGCGGCTCGCTTCGCGGAACCGTGCTTGCCCAACAAACGAAGCTCGAACCAAGCCGCCCATGAAGAGCAGAACGGTAAAAGCCAGAATGTAGTCTTCAAAATTGCCTTTCGCCAAAAGGCAAGCCACCGTGATGAGGAGCGGAGGTGTGATGAAGTTGGTCGCCGCCGCGGCATACGAACTGCCGTATGTAACCGCACCAGCGGAAATGCCCGCCAGAATGACCAGATGCAGCGGTGCTTGAGGTGTCGTGTATCCAACAGTCAGGACGGCCAGGAAGGACCAGGCAAACCCTGCCAGAAGAGCAAGGATGCCAAACCAGCGAAGCCGCGGCAAAACCCCCACTAAACCGTCATGGCGCCCCGTTTCCTTTAGCTGATAACGCGCGAGTGCAAGGCGGGCGGCATTTATCGCATTGACGACCAGGAACCAGATTGCAGCGGCAAAGCCGCTGCCAGAAAGGGCGTGCACCGCCCAAATCAGGCCTGACAGGATACCGCTTATCGGCATCGACACGAAGAGGCCGGTCCTCAGGTCAGCAAGCTGATCCTGACGGATTTTGGCCTCCAGCGTGTCTACTTTCTTCGGGGCCATGGACGGACCAGCTTGCTCCCATCGTTGTTCGCGAGGACAAGCTTACGCAGGCCCACTGAAGGACGGGTTAACTATCCAGCGGGGGTAACCAGTGCGCTCACCATGTCTTCGGGGCGCACGTCTGCTCTTGGCCTTGCCGTCTGACCATCGAGCTCTTGCCCGCACGCGTGCCTTGATCCGAATCATCCCAGGATCGGCAACGTCACCATGGAATCAGCCCTGCCAACGGCATCAACGCGCCCGGCGAGACAAAAGGAAGCCGGGCCGAGATAGCGTTCCAGAGCGGCAGCGCTGCCTGCGATTCACCGCCTGAGCATGGCCGAAATGCCATGGCGGATAAAGGGAAGATATTGGGCAAAGCGAAGCCCTGCATGTCTTGCAAGCCGTGCCGCCGGGTGCTCGCCTGAGTAGAGAGCGACAAGCGCATTCGTAGCATGATAGAGCGGTGCCGCCGACAGACGCAGCCGGCTTTCGTATCTGCCGAGTATGTCGGGATCAGCAATGTCGCGGCGCTCGCGACATGCCGCCAGCATTCTGTCGGCGAGTTGCTTCTGGCCACTGAGGCCGATGTTGAAGCCATGCGCGGTCACCGGGTGCATGCCGAGGGCAGCATCGCCGATCAGTGCCGCACTCGGAGCCCAGAACTTGTGCGCCAAGGTCGTGACCAGCGGATAGGCATGGCGGGTGCTTGCCAAGGTCATCTCTCCGAGGCGTCCTCGACACCGGCTCGTCGATTCCGTGAGGAACAAATCGTCGTCGAGAGCAAGCAGTCTGTCGGCCTCGCTTGAGCGCAAAGTGAGAAGCAGCGACGACACGCCTTCCATGAGCGGCAACATCGCTATCGTCTGATGGTGATCGAACCATTCGACCGCGATCTGGTGATGGGCGCGCTCGTGCCTCACCCGGCAAATCAGCATGGAGTTGCCAAGCCGATTGATGTCGGCGCCAATGCCGAGCAGGTCGCGCGTCGCGGACAAACGCGAATCCGCTGCAACGAGCAGCCGAGCGGCCAATTGCCTGCCATCAGAGAGCGTTATGACTGCTTCTTTGTGGCTGGTTGTTGCATTGACGACCGAGCGGCCGCACAGCAGCTGGGCATGATCCTGGAAGTGGACAAGCTTGAACAGGGCGTCGCGGATCCGACAATTTGGGACCAGAATTCCGAGTGGTTCCCCAGATCCGCTGGGAGAATCGAAGCTCAGGGCGAAAGGGCTCGATCCGTTGAGCACGCGCGCGCCTTGTAGCGGTGATTTGTCCGAAGCGGGGATGGCATCCCAGGCGCCGAGCTCGCGAAGGATTCCAACCGATGCGTGGGTCAGCGCGATCTCGCGACCGTCGAAAGCCGGATTCGCCAGGCTTTCGAGCGACTGCCGTTCAACCACTGCCACCTTGAGTCGGCTCTGGGCAAGCGATGCGGCGAAGGAAAGTCCGACCGGCCCGGCTCCGACGACAATGACGTCGAATCTATCGACAGAGCCGGCCATCAGCGTGCCGCCATAGCGTCGGCTACCTGCGACGAAGGGCACTGGAACGCATCGCAATCGATCCACGGTTTGCGGCTCATCTCCCCAAGCGTCTCCACGCGACCTAACCGTCCGTTAGACATCCGTTCTCCGTTCAAAAATGCTCAATAAACCATGCCGACGAAGAGATAACCCTGATCTGGATCAACCAGGCTCGATAAACGCGGCAACCGCGGGTTCACGGTCGACTGGTCGATCGCCACGCCATGGTCTGGTCAGGTCATCATGGAATGGCGGGCTTCCCCTTCGGTGCGGCCCTTTCAAGGCGGTAACAGGGGTTCGATTCCCCTTGGGCGTACCAGCAAAATCAAGCACTTAGCTGCATTTCCCGCAAACTCGTCTAATATCCGTCTAATATCTGCCCTGTGGAAAACGGTGGATTGACATGGAGATTGATGGAATCAGATAGGCGAACGTCCAAATTGGCTCCTATATGAATGCTTGGGGGGCCAGATGCATTGTGAGGTTGAATTTCTGCCGGTCGGCTCCGGCTCCAAGGCCGGTGACGCCATTGTAGTGCGTTACGGCGACGCTGCCGATTATCATTTGATGTTGGTCGACGGTGGCCATGCCGAAACCGGAGACAACATCGTCGCGCACCTCAAGAAGCAGTTTGGGCCATTTCCTGTTCTGGAGCATGTGGTGTTGACGCATTCCGATGCGGACCATGCTTCGGGGCTGCGCACGGTTTTGAGCGAGATTCCTGTGCGAAATCTCTGGATGCATATCCCTTGGCTCCTCGCCGAGGAGTCCCGTCACCTTTTTTCGGATAAACGATGGACTGCCGAGGGGTTGAAGGCCGCTGTAAAGGCCGAATACGGGACGATCAGCGAAATCTACGACTTAGCTTTGGAAGCTGGCTCCAATATTTTCTTTCCATTCCAAGGCACGGACATCGGCCCTTTCCGCGTATGCTCGCCCAGCCGCGTTGCGTACAGTTATCTTTTGCCGCAATTCGAAAAGACGCCCGATCCGGACCAGGCCGCGATTGAGGCGGCACAGATGTGGCTAGGCAAGGAGTCACTCGCGCGCAAGATCTTGGAAGCAGCAAAGGCCGCGCTGCATGGTTGGACGCCGGAGAGTTGGGACAACGAGCGTTTGCAAGACGGGGGAATCACCAGCGCCAGCAATGAATCGAGCGTGGTACTGTATGGCTCTTTTGAGAACGACGCCCGTGTGCTTCTCACGGGGGACACAGGGGTAAATGGATTGCGATGGGCGGCCATTTATGCGGAGAGCGTGGGCCTTCCACTTCAAAGGTTTAGCTTTGTGCAAATCCCCCATCACGGCAGTCGACGCAACGTCGGCCCTACGATTCTTACGCGTCTTTTAGGAGAAATTCAGGCGGAGGTTTCTGCATCACGTTTCAGTGCCTTTGTTTCTGCACCTAAGGACGACGAAAAACATCCCCGCCGGATCGTGTTAAACGCATTTAAGCGCCGTGGCGGCCATATCATTGCAACTCAAGGCGTCGGCAAGGTTCATTGGGGAGGTTTCCCGGCACGTGCTGGATATGACGTTGCGGAAAGTCTGCCTTTCTACACAGAGGTCGAGGAATATACGTGAGCACAGATGGACCGCCGCGCTCGTTGAAAGATCAGACCCGCTGGCAGCTTTGGCTTACGATTGCCGCGAATTTTGCTTTGTTTTATGGGGTGGCACAGTCTGACGCTCTTGCGGTTTCCGGCATCAAGGGCCTGCTGGTGGGGGCCGCGAACCTTCTTCCCGTCGGGCTAGCTCTCATTGTTACATCAATCGCAAACGGCCTTCTGAACGCCGCGGCGAAAGCCCGCTTGGTGTTTCTTCGATGGCACTTTGCATTGCCGGGACATCGAGCCTTTAGTAGGCACGGGCCGACAGATCCCCGCATCGATATGTCTCGACTGGAAGACTCTTTGGGAGATACTTTCCCCCGAACACCGGGTGACGAAAATCGCCTGTGGTATCGGTTTTACAAAGATGTCGAGTCAGAGACCGCAATCCTTCATGCTCACAGGGAGTTTCTGTTTACTCGCGACTACGCCGCTGTTTCGTTCCTGTTTCTTTTCGGCTTTGGGACCGCAGCGGTTTTCATGGTGCAGTCCCTGAGGGTGTCGCTTATCTATTGCGCTGTTCTGCTGCTACAGTTCTTGGTTGTTCGCCACTCGGCGGCAACCTATGGCGTCCGATTGGTAACAACGGTGCTGGCGCGCCACGCAGCGAAGACGGTTTGAATTTCCGGATAGTAGTAGGCCCTCTTACCTCACCCCGTCCGCCAAAATTCGACGCTGGTATAGAGTTCGGACTCGCCGGAGGCGGTGGCTACGCCAAATCCCTCCGTGTTGCTGGTGGTCGCGCACCAATGCTCGATGCGGTAGGCCTTTCCGGCGACAATTGTCCCCCATCCGACCGAATCGGTTTGTTGGTGAGGGCTGGTATCGGCCACGGCGCTTGAGCCCGAAGCGACGACGACACCGTCAGTGACATTGAAAAGCCTGGTGATATGGCGAACGACGCCCCATGCAGGCGCGCGCCACCGCACCCGGCAATTTACGGACGGCGTGAACTCGTTGCCGGCCAAAGTGATGATGCCAGCGGGGTCATAGGCCTTTGTGTTCAAGGCTCGTGTTCGGAATACTTCTTTAACAAAGCTGCCGCCAGCGACACCCGAAAGCTTCCTGTCTTCAAGCACCGCATCTGCGGCGCCGCCACCGGCGGCTATGGCCGCATCCTTCAAGTCGGTGGCGCGCCAGGTCCGTTGCACCGCTTCGATGCCGGCTCGCGCCAGCGCTTGCGTGCCGTCCGCCTTGGTCGCCTTCCCGCCGAGTAGGGCCATGATTGTTGTGGCGAAGTTCGGGTCGTCGCCGAGCGCGGCGGCAAGCTCGTTCAGCGTGTCCAATGTACCGGGCGCCGCCGCGACCAGGGCTGCAATCGCGGCGTTGACTTCGGCCTTGGAGAAGACGTCGAGCGTTGTCCGCGCGGCGCCGGCAGAATTGTTGGTAAGCAGCGTGCGCATGAACGCCGCCACCTGAAAGGAAAGCCGGGCGTCATGAATGGTTCCGACGATGCTGTCAGCGTTCACGATGGACGGCGAAAACGACAGTACCGCCGCTGCCACAAAGGCCGTGGTGGCAAGCCGCGCGCTGTTGTCGCCGGGGTCTTGCGTTGGCGCCGAGGGTTCGCCGGTGAAAGCCGGGCTCGCGAGGGTTGCCCGCAACGCCAGCGCGGTGAACGCCGCAGCGACATCGGTATCGATGGCGCCGAAGGCCGCCGTGATCTTGTCAAAGGACGTTTTCAGGTCCGTCTTGATGGGCAGTTCGTAGCCGCGATTTGGAGTCAGTGCCATTGATCTATGCTCTCCTATTTCGAAGAGCACCATGCGTCGGAAACCTGGCCCATCGCTGGGCGAATGTGGGCCGTGAACCTAGCTGGCTTTCATCGTCGCGCAGGATCATCGTCGCGCGTTTTGATGCGCTCTTTGGAGGTCACGAATTTTTCAATGGTCTCGGCGCGGTAGAGAATCCGGCCCTGTTTCTTGACGTAGCCGGGGCCGGTTCCGAGGACCCGCCAGCGGGCGAGCGTGGCTTTGCTGACGCGCAGAACACCGGCGACGTCATCGGCGGTTAGAAGCACCTCGCCGGTGGCTGCGAATGCCACGGCGCGAGCCTCGTTGCTTTCGCCGATAGACAAGGCCAGCGCCTCGGTTTTCTCTTCGACGCTGGCGATAGCCTTCTCGCATATCGCCAACGCCCGGCGTGCTCCGGTCACGGCGATGCGAAGATCGCGGATGGGGTCAACGCCGGACATTTCTAAGCCCCGCTGGCTCAAGCTGCTTCTAAGAGAAAGCCGCAATCCCAGGTCGAGACGCAATCAAGCGGGCTGGCGCCCGTGACGCCGGACAGAATGCAGCCGTATCGGTCATAGGCGCCTATACCCTCGGCCATGAACCATGCGGAACGCCCCGCCGCGTCGGTGTGGGCGCCGTCGCTTTCGTCTCGGAACGGACGGAGCGGCCCGACACAAATGCCGTTTCTGGCCCGATAGGTTCCGCCGGTGCTAAAGCCGGTCAAGACCAAGATCTTGTCGAACCAATCGGCGTCGTAAGGGGGCCTGGCTGCGGCCAAGATCAACTTGCTGAATTCGGGCAATTCTATATTTTGGGTGACAGCCATATCGAAGCGTCCTCTTCGGTTGTGGTTAGAGCCGGCGAGTGTTTCCATCACTCGCCGGCTCACTCACACTTCGACAAATCCATTCGCAAATCAAGTACAAAACGCGCTGTCCACGTTTTATCGGGTGATGGCGGAAGATATCTTCCCATGTTGTTTGCGATATGCAAACGATACTGACTTTTAGTTCGCGATATACAAACGGAGGTCTAGAATCCCCGAATGCTAAGGAGTCAGTGCAGGCGCGTGCTCGCGACACTCTCTATGCGCGGCTCGTCGCCCGATAGATGAATTGTGCCGGACAGCCAGAGCCTACCGGAGGCGTGCGGGTCCGCCGTGCGTATGATCTTATCTCGGGCAACGGGGGAAACCGCATCCGTCGCAGCCAAGCCGTTCTTGACGACGACGCCGACGTGAGAGGCATTCAAGGATTGAAGCCGCCGTGCGTGCTTGCTGACGCCCGCATTCAGGGCAGCTTTGAAGTCGTTGTTAACGCGGAGCACGGTTGCTCGGGCGAAATTGGCAGGCAAACGGCCGCGCCAATCCTGCAGGTCGGCTTCCGTCAAGCAATGCAATTCTTTGTGAGCAATAGCGGCGTCGGACAGAATGTGCGTTAGCATACGATTGCCGGCATCAAGGCGAGCGCCGCGAGCGCGCTCAACCTTCTCGCGTTCTAGTATGTAAGCCTCGGTGACACTGCGGACGGTTACAGGGTCGCCAGCGGCCTTTGAGACGGCCTCGATACGTTTTGCCTCGACCAGTCTTCTGCGGCGCGACGCGGTAGCCCAGGTGCACGGTCGGGTCGATTGATCGCCAATGAGTTCCGGAGGCCAATTTCGCACGCGCGGCCTTAGTCGTGACCGGCGACTCTTCAAGCGTTCTTAGCATCACTTCCCCCGCGACTCGTCTAATATTCGCCTAATATCGCCCCGCGTAGACCTGTGGAGGCCAATGGAGAGATGCCCGCTAACTTATTGAATAATATGGAAACGTATGGAAAAATAGCAATGCGCGAAGCGGCACAACGCAGCACTTTCCTGGCCGAAAGTTCGGCAACGTATTCTGGCTGATCCGTTCGCACCCGTCGCGCGCCGAAATCGGCATGAGGCGAAGCAACCGGGGAAAATATTCGAGCGAGTCCTCGCAGGGCAGGCTGGGTCAAGTGCGTGGCTCGTCGCGGTCGATCAGGATCCGCTCGGCGGCGCCATCGAGATCTTCATATTGGCCGCTCCTCAAGGCCCACAGGAACCCGGCCAGCCCAAGCGCCCCGAGGAACAGGGCCACAGGTACGAGGTAGGCGAGCGTCGTCATCAGGATTGTGCCAGTGCGCCAATGTCGGAGCGCCTGTCATGTCGGGCATCTTGCACCGATGCATTTGACACGAAACCTTGCAGGCGTAGCGCATTGCCGATGACCAGGAGGGACGAGGCGGACATCGCGACCGCCGCGATCAGGGGCGTAACGTGCCCCAGAATGGCGACCGGCACGGCGATGCCATTGTAAACGATCGCTATGGCGATGTTCTGCCGGATCAGCCGTCCAGTCTTCCGCGAAATGTCTAAAGCAAGTGGGACCGCCAGAAGACTTTTACGCAGGAACACGAAATCCGCGGCGTTGCGCCCGATATCCGCCGCCGTGGCCGGAGCGATCGAAACGTGTGCGGCGCCCAATGCAGGCGTGTCGTTGAGCCCATCGCCGACCATCAGAACCTTGTGGCCAGTTCGGGTCAATGCTTCAATCTGTTCGACCTTTCCGGAGGGAAGCAACGCGGGAACGAAGCGCTCGACGCCCAGTGCTTCCGCGACCTCGCCGCAGGCAGCTTCTGTGTCGCCCGACAGCATCTCCACCGACACGCCGGCGCCGTTCAGTTGCTCGATAGCCGCCTTGGCATCGGCACGTAGCTCATCCTCGAAATCGAAAGTCGCCACAATGACCCCATCCTTCGTCAGAACGGTTGCGCCATAGCCTTGTTTGCCTTCGCCGCCGGTCCGGGCTTTCCACTCAGCCCATCCGCGGCGACCCAGCCGCCAGGTAGTGCCCTCGGCGATGGCTTCGATGCCGAAGCCCGGATGCTCGCTGACGGACGCGAGTTTCGCCTGGCCGGCAAAGGCTGCGTTGCCAGCGATTGCCTTCGAAAAGGGATGGCGGGAATGCGCTGCCATCTCGGCCGCCATGGCGAGCATCGTCGGATCGATGGACGGCGGATTGATCAGCCTAGCCAGTCCGAGCGTAAGCGTGCCGGTTTTGTCGAACAATGCCGTGTCGATCCCGGCCAGGCGCTCCATGGCGGAGCCGTCCCTGACCATGACGCCGCTTTCAAACAGCCGCCGCGCAGCGACCACCTGCACGATCGGCACGGCGAGACCGAGCGCGCACGGGCATGTGATGATCAAAACGGCGATCGCGATTGTTATTGCCCGGTGCCAGTCGCCGGTCGCCGCCATCCAGCCGAGGAACGTCACAAAGGCGGTGAGGTGGACCACCGGGGCGTAGAACGCGGAGACGCGATCGGCGATCCTGCGATGGCGGGCGCGGCCGCCCTCTGCCGCTTCCATCAGCCGAACCATTTCGGCCAGGAAGGAATCCTTCGCGGCGGCCGTCGCCTCGATGGTCAGCGGACCGGTGAGATTGAGTGTACCGGCCTGGACCTGCGCCCCCGGGCCCACCGTTCTGGGCGTGCTTTCCCCGGAAACCAGGGAACAGTCGAGATCCGATGCCCCGCCAATGATCCTGCCGTCGATGGGCACCCTCTCGCCAGCCGCAATCAAGAGCTCCATTCCTGGTTCGATCTCGCCAACCGGCAAGTAGTCGCGCGAACCATCCTCGCGCAGCACCATGGCGCCGCGCGCCGCCAGCCGAGCCAGTCCGTTCACGGCCGTCCGCGCCCGTTCCCGCATCACGTGATCCAGCGTGCGGCCGATCAGCAGAAAGAACAGCAGCGACACCGACGCGTCGAAATAAGCATGGTCGCCATGGTTGATCGTCTCGTAGAGGCTCATGGCGTAAGCGAGCGATACCCCGACCGCGATCGGCACGTCCATGTTCATGCGGCTGTGGCGCAGCGCATTCCAGGCCGAGCGAAAATAGATGCCGCCGGCGAAAGCGAGCGCAGGAATGGCAATCAAGGCCGAGACCCAATGGAACAGGTCGCGGGTCGCGCCTTGCGCGCCGGACCAGACAGAGACTGATAGCAGCATGATGTTGCCCGCCGCAAAGCCGGCGACCGCGACGGCGCGGATCAGTTCCGAGAGCGTCCTGTCCTTCCCGTCAGCCTCGGGATCGAACAGGTGCGCGCCATAGCCCAGCCGTCCAAGTGTGGCGACGAATGGCGGAACCTCGTCGCCGCGCCACCGGACCGAAACACGTTTCGTCGAAAGATTGACACGAGCGCCTTCGACGCGATCCAGCTTCCCGATCGCCGTCTCGATCGTCTGGATGCAGGCGGCACAATGCACAGCCGACACCGAAAGGTCGGTCTGGCGAAGATTTTCGCCAATCGAGCGGCTCGCCAGTCTGATTTCCTGGCCAGAAGGCAGGACCAGTGTGACCTTTTCCAGGTCCAATGCCATTTCGGCGCCTGGCGCGCAGCAGCTCATTGCAGCGCCCCGCGGGAAATCACGATCCGGCGAACGTCGCGATAGCGTTCCGCAAGGCTCGCATCGGCGTCGATTTCGACGATCCAGACGCCATCCTTGGGGATGTGGTGCGCGGCGAATATCTGACCGGAGGCAGCGGCAAGAGTGACGGATTTGTCCTCGGCCTCGTAGGCGGGATGACGAAACAGCACCTTGACGCCATGCACGGCAACCGTCTTGCCGCCAGCATCGGTGAGGCTGTAGCGGACCTCACCGCCTGCGATGGTGAGTTTGCCAGTCCAGCCGAGGGCTGCCTGAGCTCGCCCTTGCTGGGCCTTTTTGTTGAATTGCTGGCTCGCCACATAGGTGTTTTCGACGACAAGGCCGGTCCAGCTCGTGTTGGCGAGCGTCGCCATCGTCAGATTGACCGCTATGACCACGCCGAAGAAGCCAAGGATGGTGAACAGCATATGCCTGCCGGTGAATTCGCGAGATTGTCGCGAGGTGTCGGTCATCTGGCGATCTCCGGTGCGTTGAAAGTGGCCGTGTATTCGTCCGACTCGAACGTTGCCTTATTTTCGACCCGGAACTTGAAGCTTTGCGCTGCACCCCGAACCTGATCTGCCGGCTGACGCACGAAAACCTTGAGCATCTTCAGCCGGTCGGGTTCGACCGGGATGGCAAAGGAGCGATCCGCCGGCAGGTCGATGCCAACAACGCTCATTTCGGCTCCATGCAGGCCCTGCATCGTGACGATGATCGTTCTTGGTTCGGGGATCATGTTGAGCAACTTGACGGTGTAGCCGTTGCGGATCGAACCGTCCGACAGCGTCACGGACTGCGGGTTGCGATCATGCAGGACATTCAATTCGAGCCGTTCGCGGGTCAGCAGCGAATAGAGCAGCGCGAGACCGACCGCCGACCAGGCGCTCATGTAGATGAAGGTGCGCGGGCGAAAGATCTTGCGGATATGGAAACGGGCCACCTTGTCGGAGAACAGGCCGTCAGCGCTCCTGACCACTGACGGGTTGACTGAACCGGAGCCGCCCGGGGTCGCCAGCATCATGTTGGCGTTGTAGTCGGCCAGCGTCGCATAGGAAATCAGTCCGCGCTCCCTGCCGATCTTGTCCATGATACCATCACAGGTATCGATGCAGAGCGCGCAGGTGATGCATTCAAGCTGCTGGCCATCACGAATGTCGATCCCCATCGGGCACACCGCGACACAGGCATTGCAGTCGACGCAGTCACCGACGGGCTGCCCGGCGGCAAGGACCCTCTTGGCGTGGCGCGAGCGCGGTTCGCCGCGCCAGTCATTATAGGTGACGGTGAGCGACCTTTCGTCGAGCATGGCCGCCTGGATGCGCGGCCACGGGCACATATAGGTGCAGACCTGCTCGCGCATCAGCCCGCCGAACGTATAGGTCGTCGCTGTGAGCACAGCGACGGTGATGTAGGCGACAGGCGCTGCCGTGCCGGTGAAGAGTTCGATGAGCAAGGTCGGCGCATCGGCGAAATAGAAGATCCAGGCGCCGCCGCTCGCCGCGCCTATGACCAGCCAAATGGCGTGTTTCGATGTTCGCAGCACGAGTTTGCGCGCCGTCCAGGGCCCGGCATCGAGCTTCATGCGCGCGTTGCGGTCGCCCTCGATGGCTCGCTCGACGACCAGAAACAGATCGACCCACACGGTCTGCGGGCACGTATAGCCGCACCAGGCCCGGCCGACGGTGGATGTGATCAGGAAAAGGCCGATACC
Source organism: Mesorhizobium sp. M0778 (assembly GCF_040320105.1). Taxonomy (NCBI): domain Bacteria; kingdom Pseudomonadati; phylum Pseudomonadota; class Alphaproteobacteria; order Hyphomicrobiales; family Phyllobacteriaceae; genus Mesorhizobium; species Mesorhizobium sp. M0778. Next base: position 18,430 of record NZ_JAMYPA010000029.1, read on the forward strand.
GGCCATGACCAGCAGGCCGGCCACATAAAAGAATTCCTGCGGCCAGATCTCGATGAAGAAGAAATAGAAGCGGCGGTTGGCAAGATCGACCAGCACGGCCTGGTCCGGGGCAAATGGCCCGCGATCCCACCGCAGCCAGGGTGTCAGGTAGTAGATCCCCAGCGTGATTGCCATCACCGACCACTTGAAGCGGCGGAAACTGCCAGAGGCCCGGTTCGGGAAGATCTTCTTGCGTGCGGCATAGAGCGGCTCGCGGGTCTTGGCGGAGTTGACCGCATCGGCTTCGAGCCGTTCTATTTGCGTGTTATCGAGCACGAGAAGCTCCAGTCACCAGCGACGATTTCGCCGGAAGCCCGACCCATCGGTTTCTGGATGATGCCGAGGCCCGGCTCGCGCCGGGCCTCGTCGCTTGGCGGTGGGGGGAGGACGAGAATAGGCTGCGTACCTATTCTCCGCCACCAAGCGAATGGACATAGACCGCGAGTTCCTTGGCCTTGATCTCGCCGAGACGCCCGATCCAGGCCGGCATGACGCCGTGCTTCGGCGCGCGGACCTGCGCGGCGATGGCTGTTTCGCCAGACCCGTATAGCCAGATCGCGTCGGTCAGGTCGGGTGCGCCGAGCTCCCTGTTGCCCTTTGCATTCTCACCATGACAGGCCGCACAATTCTCGGCGAAAACATTGGCGCCGAGTTCGATCAGGCTTGTGTCCTGAACAGGATCGGAGAGGCTTGCGACATAGGCGCCGACCTGCTTGATCTGATCCGTCGTGATGATGTCGCCAAAAGCAGGCATTTCCGACAGGCGCGTATCCGGGTCTGATGCGAAGCGGATGCCGTGCGCAATCGTCTGCTGGATCTGTTCGGCGTTGCCACCCCACAGCCAATCGTCGTCGTTTAGGTTGGGAAAACCCTTGGACCCTTGAGCGCCCGAGCCATGGCACTGCACGCAATTGACCTTGAACGCGGCGCCACCTGCGGCGACGGCGAATTCGCGTAGCGTATCGTCGGCAGTAATCTCGGAGACGGTCTTCGCCTGAATGGCAGCGACAAATTTACCCTTGGCCACTTCGGCCGCGGCCAGTTCATTCTTGACGTCTCTGCGGCTCGAATACCCCAGCACACCCCTGGTCGCGGAAGTCAGCATCGGCCATGCCGGATAGACGACGGTGTAGCCGATCGCCCAGGCAATGGTGATGTAGAAGGTGATGACCCACCAGCGGGGAAGCGGGTTGTTGAGTTCCTTGATGCCGTCCCACTCATGGCCGGTCGTCGAGATACCCGAAACCTCGTCGATATGCTCGCTGCCCATGATCAGTCGTCCTTGAGAGGAATGTGAGCGGCTCTCTCGGCTTGCCTGCGGCTGCCGGGACGAAGTGCAAAGGCAACGCATCCGAGGAAGAAAAGCGCCATGGCAAGCAGGCCCCAGCTGTCGGCAAACTCCCGCATGAAATTGTAGGTCATCGCCATTCTCCTCAGCGGTAACCGGCGGCTTCGTCATAGGTCCTGAAATCGACCAGCGTGCCGAGCATCTGCAAATAGGCGACCAGCGCATCCATTTCGGTGACCTGCTGCGGATCGCCGTCGAAGTCCCCAACCTTGGCTTTCGGATAGCGTCTCTCCAGGCCCGATGTGTCGGCATTCGCATCGGCCTGCGCCATGAGATCGGCATTGGCATGAGCGATCATGTCGTCTGAATAGGGCACACCGACACGGCTGTTGGCGATCAGATGCGTCGAGAAATCCTTCACCTCGATCGGCATGTCCTTCAGGAACGCGTAGCTCGGCATGATCGATTCCGGCACCACCGAACGCGGCTCGGTGAGATGCTGGACGTGCCATCCGTTCGAGTAGCGGTCGCCGACCCGGGCGAGATCCGGCCCGGTGCGCTTCGAGCCCCACTGGAACGGGTGGTCGTACATCGACTCGGCCGCCAGGCTATAGTGGCCGTAGCGCTCGACCTCGTCGCGGAACGGCCTTATCATCTGGCTGTGGCAGAGGTAACAGCCCTCACGCACATAGATGTTGCGCCCGGCGAGCTCGAGCGGCGAATAGGGCCGCATGCCTTCCACCTTCTCGATGGTGTTGTCGAGATAGAAGAGCGGCGCGATCTCGACGATACCGCCGATTGTTACGACCAGCAGGGACCCGAGGAGAAGAAGTGTGGCGTTCTTCTCGATGACCGCGTGTCTGTCCATCAGGCCCATTTTCTGGCTCCTGATCGCACAGGCTGGAGGGCGGGGATGGAGCGCGGCATCGGATCCTCCTCGCGCCGGTAGCCGAGGATGGTCATGGCGATGTTCCAGGCCATGATGAGGGCGCCCGACAGATACATCGCGCCGCCGATGGCACGCATGATGTAGTAGGGATGCATGGCGGCGACGGTTTCGGCGAAGGAGTAGACCAGGAAGCCCTGCTCGTTGTATTCGCGCCACATCAGGCCCTGCATGACGCCGGAGACCCACATCACCGCGGCGTAAACGACGATCCCAAGCGTCGCCAGCCAGAAGTGCCAGTTGACGAGCCGCAGCGAATAAAGCCGGTCGCGGTTCCATAACTTCGGGACCATGAAATAAATCGCGCCGAACGAGATCATGCCAACCCATCCGAGCGCGCCCGAATGGACGTGACCGATGGTCCAGTCGGTGTAGTGCGAGAGCGAGTTGACGGCCTTGATTGACATCATCGGGCCTTCGAAAGTCGACATCCCGTAGAAGGCGATGGCCATGACCATCATACGGATGATCGGGTCGGTGCGCAGCTTGTCCCAGGCGCCCGAGAGCGTCATCAGGCCGTTTATCATGCCGCCCCATGACGGCATCCACAGCATGATCGAGAACACCATGCCGAGCGTCTGGGCCCAGTCCGGCAGGGCGGTGTAGTGGAGGTGGTGCGGACCGGCCCAGATGTAGAGAAAGATCAAAGCCCAGAAGTGGATGATCGACAGCCGGTAGGAATAGACCGGTCGGTTGGCCTGCTTGGGCACGAAATAATACATCATCCCGAGGAAGCCGGCGGTGAGGAAGAAGCCGACGGCATTGTGGCCGTACCACCATTGCGTCAGGGCGTCCTGTACGCCGGAGAAGGCTGAATAGCTCTTGGAGCCCAGGAAGGAGACCGGCATCGACAGGTTGTTGATCACATGCAGCATCGCAATGGTCACGATGAAGGCAAGGTAGAACCAGTTGGCGACATAGATGTGCGGTTCCTTGCGCTTTAGGATCGTGCCGAGGAACAGGATGAGATAGGCGACCCAGACAATGGTCAGCCACAGGTCCACATACCATTCGGGCTCGGCGTATTCGCGGCTCTCGGTGATGCCGAGCAGGTAGCCGGTTGCCGCCATGACGATGAACAGCTGATAGCCCCAGAACACGAACCAGCCGAGATCGCCGCCGAACAGCCGAGCGCGGCAGGTGCGCTGGACGACATACAGGGACGTGCAGAGCAGCGCATTGCCGCCGAAGGCGAAGACGACGCCCGACGTATGCAATGGCCGCAAACGGCCGAAATTGAACCAGGGCTGGATGTTGAGATCCGGGTAGGCGAGCTGCAGGGCGATGACCACGCCGACCAGCATGCCGACGACGCCCCAGAATACGGTGGCGACGGCACCGAAGCGGATCGGCCCATCCATGTAAGCGGCGGGGTCGATCGGAACTGCCGGCTTGAACTCCGTGTTGCGCAACAGAATCGCAGTGAAGCCAGCCACGGCGAAGAACAAAACCCACATATGCCGGCGAAAAGGTTCATCTACGCCGAAGCCGGCAGCCACCAGGGCCGCAAACGCAAACAGGCTTAGAAGGACGATCTCTGTGCCGAATTTCATCGCAAGCCCCGATTTCCTATTCCGGCGGGCGCCAAACCGCAGTGCCTTATTGCGCAGCCGTGGCCTGCTCGCCCTGATCCATGTCAGAGCCGCACGATTTTGCTTCGAGCAGCATCGAGTTCGGTGCGATCAGACTGGGGCGATCGAATGTGGAAGCGCAGCACCGGCCGCCGCCCTTATGGACAGGCCCGGCGTCCCCGGTCGGGCCGGGTATGGAGGCGATCGCGGGCGTGTGGGAAGCGCGGCTTCTGTGACGCTGGAAAGTAGGCCGATGCCTTGCCGAACGTCGATCGTTTCAATGCCTTGGGACAGCCAGCGCCAGCGTTACGCTGCCTTCGTGACATTCATGGTTCGGGGAGACGGCGATTTTCCCCTGCGTATGAGGCGTATTGACTTCGGCCGAGTGCGATCCTGCCTGGAACAGCCGGTTGCACGTCGAGCACCGCGAGGATGGATGCTTCTCCGACGAGTTGGCCGAAACGCACCTGGCTCATGCGATCGGATGGAGAGCGGGCTGTCGCTATGCGACTTCTTCTAACGCCCAACGCGAGCATGCCCTGCCCCGAACGAAGTAAGTGACGTAGGCCATGCAGCTTCGGTGTCATTCAAACGGCGGTTGCGCCTCGGCCGCCGCAGCGCCGTTCCAGCCGGCTCATGCTGTCCACGGTGACACGGCGGTTGTTCTCGATCCGAATCACGCCGTCCATTCTCAGGCTGGTCAGCTGACGGCTCACGGTCTCGTTTGTAATTCCAAGGAAATCAGAGATGTCGGCACGCGTCATCGGCAGCTCGAAGCACGCCGACCTAGCCGCCGGGTCAACACTGGAACCGATGTTCCGGGCGATCATGAGGAGAAAGCTCGCCACCTTCTCCGGTGCGGTCTTGCGCCCCAGAGTCACCATCCATTCGCGTGCCTCGTCGAGTTCGTTCAGCGCCTGCTTGAGCAGGCGATACACAAATTCCGGTGATTCCTTCATCATCCGTTCGATGGCCGCTCTCGGAAACGAGCATAGCGAGACAGCTGTTGCCGCTTCCGCATTGATCGCGCTTTTCATCTTGAAGGGCCGTCCCAGAAAATCCGGCGCGAACTGGAGACCGACGATCTGCTGGCGGCCGTCCGAAAGGCTCTTCGTGAGCTTCACCACGCCTGAAAGCAGGTTTGAATAACAGTCGACCGCCTCGGCGTCGCCGATCAGTTCGACCCCCGGCTCGATATTGTGCCGCGACGACGTCTTGGCGAGCTGAGCCAAATGGTCTGGTTCGAGCGCACCACAGACACCGCGGTGCCGTGCCTCGCAAGACAGGCAAAGAACGGGAATGCCGGAACTGTGAATGTCCTGCCGTAATGTCATTCGATCGCTCTACCGGTCCAGTGCGGGCAGGATAGCAATCGACGGTAGAAAAATCCTTGCGGCAGTTTGTCCGTGCTGAAGGTTGATCGAAATCAGGGCTTAGGCTCATCCAAGCATCCACAGTTCCGGCGACGCAAACACGGTGGACCACGACATGCGACTGGAGCTAGCTGCCAGACTTGGCGAGAACGTCCCGCGCTATACCAGTTATCCGACAGCGCCGCATTTTCATACAGGCATTGATGCTGCAATTTGTCGTGGCTGGCTGCAGGCGCTCAACGATGGCGATGAGATCTCGCTCTATCTGCACATCCCGTATTGCGACAAGCTTTGCTGGTTCTGCGCTTGCCATACCAAGCAGACACGCCACTACGAACCAGTGACCACATATCTGCGCTCACTGGATGCCGAGATCGCCACCGTCTCCAGTCTTGTCGCAGGCAAGGGCCGCGTGCGTGCCGTCCATTTCGGCGGCGGTTCGCCAACGATGCTCAAACCGGAGGATCTGGTGGCGCTGGGAACCGTCCTGCGCAACAGCTTCACGTTTCTGCCCGGTGCAAAGATCAGCGTTGAGATCGAACCCAACGATATGGACGATGCCCGCCTCGATGCACTTGCCGAAATCGGCATGACCCGTGCGAGCCTCGGCGTCCAGGATTTCGACCCGAAAGTGCAGAAAGCGATCAACCGCGAGCAGAGCTTTTTGCAGACCAAGACGGTTGTTGATGGCGTTCGTTCGCGCGGCGTCGAATCCGTCAATTTCGATCTGCTCTACGGCCTGCCGCATCAGACCAGGGAGAGCGTCGCCTCCACGGTTGCACAGGCACTGACCCTGGAACCGGATCGGATCGCGCTTTTTGGCTACGCCCATGTGCCGTGGTTCAAGAAACATCAGACGATGATCGACGAGGCATGGCTGCCGGGTCCGGCGGAGCGGTTTGCCCAATCGCAACTGGCGGCGCGGGCGATCATGGACCAGGGATACGAAGCAATCGGGCTCGACCATTTCGCCAAGCCGGGCGATGCCCTCGCGCTTGCCGCCCGCGCCGGAACACTGCACCGGAACTTCCAAGGCTACACCGAGGACCGCTACGAGACCTTGATCGGCCTCGGCCCATCGTCCATCAGCCAGTTTCGCCAGGGCTATGCACAGAACATGCCTTCGACCGCCGAGTATGGGCGCATGGTCGAAGACGGCGGGCTGGCTGCGGTCCGCGGCATTGCGCTTTCCGAAGACGACCGCGTTCGCGGCTGGATCATCGAGCGATTGATGTGTGACTTCGCCTTCTCGGCGATTGAGCTGGTGGAGCGCTTTGGCGAAGCCGGCCAAAGACTTCTCCTCAAGGCGAGTTCCACGGCCCTCCAGGATCCTGCGCGGTTGCTTGAACTTGATGGTGACCGCTTCGTCGTGCCTGCGGAAAGCCGGCCCTTTGTCAGGAGCATCGCGGCAAAGTTCGACAAATATTTAGAAATTGGAACGGCCAGGCACTCAGCGGCAGTCTGAGCACCGCAGAGGAACGGTCATGGTTCTCAGTCGATCGTGAACCGATTGCGCTACGTTTTTCACTGTTGACCGGCGACCGTCGTGTCAAGACAGGATTCGGAGCGGACCAGACGCGTCTTGGCATAGCGACGATATCGTCCGGTCGTGCCTTCCGGCGCCGTATTCCATTTCGCAGTCCCTGAAGCGCCACGTCGAGTCCGGCCTCTTTTCTGTATCGGAAGCAGTCGACAATCGTCCTGGCCAGATCATGGTTGTCGGCCGACAGCTCCCTTCGGCCTTGCAACGAGAATCCGCAAGGACCGTGCCAGCTGCAGCAGGCGCCGCCGGATCGCAACACCATACTATTCCACCCGTGGCTCGCGCTAACCTTTGATTGGTTCCCGCCAGGCCGACGCCCGTCGAAACCGAGCCTCGGCAACAATCCTAATCGTAAGCGGCTGGCCACGCTCTTGGTGCCGGTGGCAGAAGTCCGCAAGCACCCCGGCAGCGCCGTCAAGCGTGGACAACCCGTCCACCCGAATATTCGTCGGCACAGTTTCAGTGAAAAGCGGGCCTAGGCTACACAGCTCTCTTGTTACCCCAGAGCATAACGTGCAGCTGCGGCAGCACACGGGCTTCGAACCACCTGTCGCAGGTCACGCTATCAACCAGCCACTCCATGCGCTTCAATATTCCGTCAAGGTCGACAGGCGCGTCTTCATTTGCGGGGCGTGGCGGCGTGTGATTGCCGGGTTGCAGATAGATCGGAAGCCGCGGAAATCTCGCAGCGGCGTCTTTCGCGTAGGCGTAGTCACTTTCGTCGAAAACAATGAGCTTGAGCACGACTTGCGGCCTGCCTTGTGCCGCCTGGAGGCACGCCTCGAAAGCGGCCCAATCGGTCGTCATTTGGCTTGACGGCGGCTTTGGGCTGAGGACTAGCACGTCAAGGTCGGCAAACCAGTCCCTGGCCACCGAACCTTGGGTTTCCAGCGCAAAACGGTAACCTTCACCATGGCCTCGCTCGATGAGCGCGCCGAGCGGCTGGATGGCCGGATTGCCGCCTGACAGCGATACCATCAGCGGGCGGCCACCGGAAAGCGCAAGCACGTTTTGCCACACCGCGCCAATGGACATCATCTCCCATTCATGGCGGAATTGATTGTCCACCGCATGCAGGCTGTCGCACCAGGAACAGCGATAGTCACACCCGCCGGTTCTGACGAAGACCGTCGGCAAACCGATGAGCACGCCCTCGCCCTGGATCGTCGGCCCGAAAATCTCACTCACGCGGATTGCGGGATGCGTATCGGTCATGGCCGGTATTCCGCCCAGGTTTTCGGCGTTTCGCTCACCCGCACGGCCGAGGTTTCGCGCAGGCGTGCCTTGCACCATTCATAAAAATGTCTGGCCAGATATTCCGCCGTGACTTGCTCATGTCCCAGCACGTCGTTGAGATGTCGATGGTCGAAGCTCTCGTCGATGTAGCGTTTGAATGGCGCCAAATCGTGATAGTCGCGCACGAAGCCGTTGTCGTTCAGTCCATTCGCTGAAAGCTCCACTTCAACGATGTAGTTATGCCCGTGCAGGCGCGCGCATTGGTGATCGGGTGGCAACGAGGTGAGCTGATGCGAGGCTGAGAAGTGGAATTCCTTGGTGATGCGGAACATTACGCGGTCCTCCTTCGCAGCGCATCGAGCCAGAAGTCGGAGTCCTCGTAGTCGGTGGGGTCCGGCTGCCCAGAGAGATGAAACGCCTCGCGCCGCTCGACGCAGGTCCCGCACCTCCCGCAGTGACGCTCGGCGCCCTTGTAGCAGGACCAGGTCTGCGCAAACGGCGTGCCGTATGCTGCTCCATTCCTAACAATGTCCGCCTTCGTGAGATTCACATAGGGTGCATAAATGCGAATCTCCGCGTAGCCGTCGAGCGCGTGGTCCTGCATCATCTGGAAAGCGTCGATGAAGGCCGGACGGCAGTCGGGATAAATGAAATGATCCCCACCATGCACGGCCGTCGCCACCGCCTCAGCGCCGTGTGCTGCGGCGAAGCCGAAGGCAATGGCCAACATGATGGCGTTCCGGTTCGGCACTACCGTGACCTTCATCGTGTCTTCGGCGTAGTGCCCGTCGGGCACGTCCACATTATCGGTCAGCGCGGAGCCGGAAAGGCCGCCGCCGATCTCGTGGATGTCGATGATGCGGTGCGGGATGCTCAGTCGCTCCGCGCAAAGGGCGGCGAAGCCCAATTCCTTCCTATGCCGTTGGCCGTAATCGAAAGATAGGAGGCCGGCGAGTTCGTGCTCCGCTGCCACCTTGTGAGCAAGGGTAACGGAGTCCAATCCGCCGGAGCAGACGACGAGAGTCTTCATTTTTGGGTCCTTGTTTTAACCGGGTAGGCTGCGACCGGAGATTTCTCTGCGCTCCCAGTACTTCAGGAAATCCATTTTGTGAAGTGAACGGGGGACGAGTTTCATGCGCTGGCGTGCCGCTGTGTGCAAGGCGCCCTCGCGGTGAGCCTGCAAGGAACACGGACTAGCGAAACGTCACGCTTCAGCGGAATGCTCAAAGGCGAGCGCACCGGAATATGCTCTGCAGGAGGTCCGGACCTTCGTAAACAAAGTTCTCGACGATCAAGCGCCCGGCGGTCCCGAGCTTCGAGGGACGCCAGCGCGAGGGTTTCAGGTACAAGACGGCCCGAGGATGGGCTTGCCGCAAGAGAACGGACTTACCAGTGGGATGTTCAGCGACGCCGATGCAGATGTCTGGAATGATCACGACATCAATTGTCGCGGCAACTTTGGCTGGCCTGCTCCTCGGGTTCCGTAGTTCCAGCGCATTCCGCTTCAGGATCGGTTCGAACCGGAGCACGCCCTCGGTCAATGGACTGACCGGCAAACCCTGAATGATCGGTCGTGAGCCGACATCTGTGAACAAGCGGTGTGGTCGATTGCTATCACCCATGTGTTGCGCGCAGGTACCTTATGGCAGTGGATGAACTGGATTTGATGGTTTTACGGCTGGCGGTCGAAAGCGTCCGCTCGCTCTCCTTAAGCTTCGCTGAAAAGGCCGCCGAGGTAGCCACCAGGAGCCGCGGCATCCTGCTTTTCGACGTGCGGGTCGACGGTGACGCGGAGGTCCAGCGGGTCGCAGCCATCCGATATCAGGGCGACCAGATCGGCGTGCTGGCGTTGGACAGACAGGGTCTTGTTACCCATCAGTGCATCGTCAACGGTACGTTCTCACATTTCACTACGCCCTTGGAGAACTGGCACAGCATGCCCCTGTCGATGCAGGCCAAGATCGATGCCAACGGCCATGCCAGTCTCTTCCTAGGGGCCTTGCGAAATGCCGGACATTTGCTGGGCAGCTAGCATTTGGCTAGAATGCATCTGTGAATTTTTGCATGCGCATCGCTGCCGCGGCGGTCGCGGCAAAGCGATCGCCGCGATGATGGCGATCAACGCGCGGGCGTTGCATCGATGCGCGATCGTTTAGACAGAGGTCTCCGCCTGGCATCGAGCAACATGCACGGAGGACGCAAAGCGCAAATGCATCAAGTATTTGAAGGGACGAGCCCCTCGCGCAAATGGAGCTTGCGCTGCCGTTGTCATTCCATCGTGCCGCCGAACTCGGGGGCGTGACGATCGACCACGACGGCCTATTTTTTTGCAAAGCCGAATGTCCCGATTCCGAAGCCACGAAAATCCGATCACAGCGAAGAATAGTAACAACACGGGCGACGCAAGCCGCCTTGCCGTAGCAGGGGAGGTGCTTGCGGTGCTCTCACCGACACCAGATCGCAAATGGCACATGGGTGAGCACCAGAACTGGCGACACCCATGGTGATCGGCTGGACTCGCTGGAGGAAGCACAAGGCTCAGCGGGCAGAGGCGCAAGCGACGGTCGGACACTGGCTGGCTGCTCGGGATCTGATCGAGGCGTAGTCGGACAAGGAAGCGTAGTGCCCTACCTCGATGTTCCTAGAAGCGCGCCGGCAGCCTGGCGGGGGGCTTGGGGTTAGACTGCCGGCGCACGCCACTCATGAAGAGCGGCCCCTTTTTGCTGTTCCGACACCCATAGTCAACCCGGCAGCGTCTGGATGCCCCCTGTGCTCTTTTCAGAGCGGCGCGCGATGCCGGCCATGTCGGCCGATCCTGCCTAGTCTAGGATGGGGGGCCACTCTCGTCGGCCGAGTTGATGCTCCAGCCAGTATCGCCTTGCCGACCAGCATGAGTTCGCTGTTAGCAATCCATCGTCGCGAGCCGATGCTATCGTGCACGTGTCGCAGCACTCCGGGCGGCTATATCGCCTAAGACAGCATGACGAAGCGTTCCAACTTCCTGTTCGGCGAGCCCGTGTGCAGTTCCATCGGACAGTGGACGAGAATTCTCTTGGCGGTACTGCGCCAGAAGGCATTCGCGTCCAACGGAATCAAGCGACGACTATCAGCCGCAAACTTCACATCACAAGAGCGGTCTTCCACCCATTGCAGATTATCCGACTGATCAGGCGGCGTCCGATATGTCCGCCTCTGCCTCAAGAATTCCCACAGGTATGGACAGCGATCTTGCTATCCGATCCCGATAGCCCTTGTTGTACCTCACACCCCGCTCGATGTTTTGGATTTCCTCAGCGGCAAGCCCGCACGCCACCGCGAGGTCCTCGATTGAATACCCAAGGTGCTCACGATAAGCGCGGATGATGTGGGTCCCCTGCGACATAGCCGTCAAGACTGGCTCGGGAATGCGCGAATCCTTCATAAACATCTCCAAGAAGATGGGAGCGCCTGACAAATCGGGAGATTTCCTCCCCGACCCTGGCGCACACCCAGCAAATCAAAAAAATGGACGTCCATTCGGCCGGACCGGCCTCATCCATGGAATGGGCCACTTGAAATTGGCAGCCGGGTCGGAATATGGCGGCTCACCTGCTTCTGATCAAGTTCTAAGAACCTGCCCACCCTGAGATGGCCTGATCGGCTGTAGCGCATTCGACCTGCGATCCTACACGACTCACTCTCGCCGATGGCTTTCTTGAACAGCAACTCGAACTCCCCCTGACGCCTCCAGTGGCTATTCGCGGCACCGTCCACCCAGCCTCGCGGACGCTGATACCTAATTTCCACCGCCGATGCAGCGAAAGACGCGCTTGTGCTTGAATCACACATCGATCACCGCTGTTAACGAAATTTTTTAAGCCGCCGATGCTTGTTCGGAGACCGAAAGGATGGGGCGCCCGAGGAAACAGCCGAAAGGGCCGCGCGCTTTTGTGCTGACGTCGGCTTGAGCAAGCTCGATCCGGCTGCCCTGTGCAATCGCCCGACCGGCCGAAAAAAGGATGGCGATTGTCATGATGCGGCGACGGCGAGTTTCCCGAAATTGCAGCAAACAATGGTCATCTGGTTCATCCGGGCTTCGGATCCAGACAGGGGGTAGCGCTTTCGATGGACGAGCATCGCCACCTATAAAGGTTCGCAATCATTCGACCGTGACCGATTTTGCGAGATTGCGCGGCTGGTCTACATCTGTGCCCATGAAGAGCGCCGTGTGGTAGGCAAGAAGCTGTATCGGCAGCGAGAAGATCATCGGCGCGATAATCTCGTCGACAGCCGGCAGCACGAGCGTGTGCATAGTGTCGAGTTTCGATGCGGCTGCCCCTTTTTCATCGGTGATGAGGATAATCCGCCCTCCACGGGCAGCCACTTCCTGCATGTTGGAGACGGTCTTGTCGAAAAAGCGATCATGGGGCGCGATGACGATCACTGGCATGTTGTCGTCTATCAATGCGATCGGACCGTGCTTCAATTCACCCGCCGCATAGCCCTCGGCATGGATGTAGGAAATCTCCTTGAGCTTCAGCGCACCTTCCATCGCTAGCGGGAAACTGGTGCCACGGCCGAGATACAGGACGTCACGACACTTTGACAGTTCGCGCGACAGGAACTCGATCTCCGGCTGGATGCTGTTGAGTACCTGGCCCATGACGCGCGGCACTTCGGCGAGGCTCCTGACGAGCGCCTGCAGCTCGTCTTCGGTTACGGTCCCGCGGGCTCTGGCGGCGCCGATGGCGAGTGCGGCTAGAACGGCAAGCTGGCAGGTAAACGCCTTGGTGGAGGCGACGCCGATCTCCGGTCCGGCAAGGATCGGGAAGACCGCATCGGCCTCCCGAGCGATGGTCGATTCGCAGGCATTGACGATAGCGCCAATTTTCAGCCCACGCTCCTTGCAGTACCTCAACGATGCGAGCGTATCGGCGGTTTCGCCGGACTGCGAAATGAAAAGAGCCGCCGACTGCGGCGACAACGGGATCTCGCGGTAACGGAATTCGGACGCAACGTCGATTTCAACCGTCAGGCGCGCGTAGCGCTCGAACCAGTATTTTCCGATCAGTCCGGCGAGATAGGCGGTCCCGCAGGCCGAGATCGCCAAGCTCGGGATCCTGGCGAAATCGATGCCAGAAACCATGTCGGCGCGATTCTCTATGATGTTGCTATAGTGACGGAGAGCATGGGCGATGACTTCGGGCTGCTCGCAGATTTCCTTCTCCATGAAGTGGCGATGATTGCCCTTGCTGGCCAGATCGGCCGCGGCCGTGGAGGTATGGCGCGGACGCTCGACGGGGTGGCCGTCGAAATCGAAGATATGGGCGCCCGAATTGCCGACAACGGCCCAGTCGCCCTCGATGAGATAGGTAATTTCATTGGTGAAGGGAGCGAGCGCGATCGCGTCGGAGCCCAGGAACATCTCGCCGTCGCCGTGACCGATCGCCAGCGGTGGTCCGTTGCGCGCCGCCATGATGGTCGACGGATCATCTTCGAAGAGGACGGCAAGCGCATAGGCGCCCCTGACGCGTTTCAGCATGGCACGCATCGCCTCTTGCCGCCTCATGCCCTCCCGGCGGTGTCTTGCCAAGAGATGCGCGACGACCTCGGTGTCGGTGTCGGTCTGGAACTCGGCGCCAGCCGCCGCCAATTCGTCCTTCAGCTCGGTGAAATTCTCGATGATCCCGTTATGGACGACGGCGACACCGTCGGTAAAGTGCGGGTGCGCATTGCGTTCCGTCGAGGCCCCATGGGTTGCCCAACGCGTATGGCCGATGCCGATGTTGCCGCTCAGCGGCTCTTCCTTCAGTCTCCTCTCTAGATTGACGAGCTTGCCCTCGGCGCGCCGGCGGTGCAAGGCACCTTCGGTGATCGTCGCAACGCCGGCGGAATCATAGCCGCGATATTCCAAACGCTTCAATGCGTCGACCAACCGATCCGACACCGGCTGTTGCCCAACGATGCCAACAATCCCGCACATGTTCGTCTTCCCATTGTTGCCGGCAGCTTCAGCCCACGCGAGACGGATACCCATCCGGCCGCTTTCATTGGGGATCTTGTAGTAGTATTCGGTAATATTGGTACAATTGATTGTAGGGATAACTATCATCCAGCCCATGGATGAGCCCCTGATCTAAACTTCTCGTTGCGCCTGACTCCTTCATGACCGAACGCAAGCCCACACCCCGCGGCACGAAGGAAACAATCGGCCATGCGCGACCATCCCGGCTACGCACCTGACACGAAGCGCCGCCGCTCGTGATCACGCGGTGATCGGCATGATCACAAGCACTGTAGTTAGGCAGCATCAGCGACGCATGATCGGCATCATCATCATCGGCAGCGTCGGCGCCGTCGGCATGATTCACGTGTTCGTCACGTTGATCATAATCATCGTCGCCGCCGATCCAGTTTCTGATTGCCTGCCGCTGTTGACGCGGCTTTCGCCGGTAGAGCTTAGCCCGCGATGGCCTATCAATACGCTCTTAGTCGGCATGGCCGAAACCGAGAGTCAGGCGGCGCACGCCACAGAGCACGTTCAGCGACCGTTTCACTCAGCGCCGGCTTTCTTGGGGTTCGTAACGGTCAACAGGATTCTCGGGGCATGAATGCACTATCACGAAAGCGTTGGTTCTCAGTGCTTCGTCCGTCTTACTCAAACCCGATTCCCGCAGCGGAAGAACTAGCCGCCTTGATGCACGGCGATAAGCTTTTGACGGCCTGAAGCGACGTTGTGGTCGCCGTTGCGGTGCTTTTCCACGCGCCTCGTCAGGCGCCGGGATTGCTCCGTCGTGATGGCAGGCGGGGGTTTGCAGGTTGCGGTCGACGGGTTCGTTTCGGGGCGTCTGCCCCCATCGTTATGTCGCGAGTTGGGGGATGCGATCGAGGAGGATGCGCAGGATGCGCTGGTCGGGGCACGATGTCGGCAGGTGCAGGCGGATTTGCGATTTCATCTCGACCACCCGCGCAGCGATTTTGATGAGGCGCAATCGCAGCGTGTCGAATTGGGCGACGGCAAAGCTCGAGCGCCTCGGCATCGCGGCCCGCAAGCCCCACATCAACCAGTAAGCACCGGCATGCAGGAATAGCCGGAACTAGTTGGCCGTCGCTCTGGTGCAGGATGTGCGGTCGGCGGCAAGATGCGTCTTCCACGACTTGATGTGGTTCTCGGCCGCGCCGCGCCGGCAGTAGACATCCTCGTAGAGCGCCTTGGCCTTCCCACCGGCAAGGTTGGTGACGACGAAGCGGATATCGCCACCTTGGGCGCCGACCTCGACCCGCGCCATGATGCGCCCGACGCGGCTCCAACTAGCGGCGCCGTCAACGAACTCCTTGAACCTGCGGACCTTGCCTGTCTTGGCCGACGCTTCGAAGCGCGCCGTCGTGCTGGCCTCCAGATCCGCGACATGCTTGCGCAGGGTCGTGGTGGGCGCGAGGCCAAAGATGAAGTCGACGTCGTTGGCGCGGCACCAGTCGATGCCCTGCGGGTTGCAATAATGGCTATCGCCGCGGAGCAGGATTCGAATGTTCGGCCAGTTGATCCGGATCGCCCGCACCAGACGGCGCAGGTGGGGGCGGATCTCAGCCCCACTCGGCCGCTTGGCCGGTCGCAGGATCGCGCTGACGAACCGTCCCGCACCATCGAACACGACGATCGGCTGGAAGCCGTACTCGTCATGGTGGGCATTGAACAGGCGAAGCTGTTGGCCTCCGTGCACAGCGTCGAAGGTGTCGTCAATGTCGAGTACGATCCGCTTCGGCACCTGCCGGAACGAGGCGCAATAGAGATCGACCATCGCCCGTCCCATCGCGACCAGCTCCCGCACGCCGGGTAGGTTCTCCAGCCGGCACAGCGTCGATTGCGACGCCAGATCCCGACCCAACGGCAGCGCATCCTGGGCCATCTTGAAGACCGGATCGCGGCGCAGCCGGTTGGCGTCGTTGCCGTCCTCGTAGCCGGCGGCGATCATCTTCATGCGAAAGCCGATCATGTCCGCCAGGCTGTAGACGACCTGGTCCGGGCAGCGCGGATCGTCGATGCAACGCGCCAGACGCTCGGCCACCCGCAACCGCTTTTCCACCTCGGCCAAGGCCAGAACGCCGCTGTTGGACGACAGCATGCCGCCGTCGAAACGGGCGACGACGGACTTGCCGCCGACTGATGACAAACCGCTCAGCGGCAGCGCAAGATCGTTCATGGTGGGTGTGGTCTCCGGGAAATGGTTCGGATCGGCTTAAGCAACCAAATCCTACGTCACTTCAACGGCTTGCGCCACATCCACCAACCCCCAATGAATTTGGTTAGGTTGATGCGGCGTGCCGCCGCCGTGAGGCCGCGCTCGCTCAGCAGCGCGTTGAGAACGACGAGAAGATTCAGATCGAGCCCTTGAAACGCATGTCTTAGCTATCAATAGCGTGGATGCATTTGATTGAAACAAACGATTTTACCAATTTTCCGGAATGTCGCATGGACTTGGCAGGACCTAACGTGCGCCGATCACTGCCTCTATCGCGTGGCGAGTCCCTTGAGAAGAGCCCGAAAGAGGAAATCTGTCGCGTGCGGTGGAGATTGTACTGGGAATGAGAGGCAGCGCTCCGATCATGTCGAACTCTCCGACGAATGGTGGACCGGTACAATAGTTGATCGCAATGGTCCGGAGCTATGAAACATCTCGATTACATATGAGGTGCCGAGTGAATACGCTGACAGCACCCACCGTCGCAGCGTTTAGCTGACGTTTGACGACGGTTCCTATCCATTTACACGCAGATTCTTGATGTGCTGGCGCAAAAGCGGGAGGCCGGCGACTTTTCTTCCTCATCGGGCTGACGCCGCAGAAGCCGGAACTCGTCCGGTTCCTATGGGCATTGGGCTTGGTCGGTCGCACAGGCTCTATGAGGGGCAATTTTGGCAACGCGACGCGACTCGGGTTTTGAACGACGCCGAAAACGCAAGCTGGAAAGGAACAAGATGGCAGATCAACTCGCCAACGAAATAATCGCCATGATCAAGAAGCGCGCCGCGTCGGAGGGCGGCATAGCGCCTGCCACGGGCGGCGAGATAACGGCTGCCACGCGACTGACTTCGCTCGGTATCGATTCACTGGGATTGGCGGACGTTCTCTGGGACCTGGAGCAGGCCTACGGCATCGAGATCGAGATGAATACGGCCGAGGCATGGTCGGATCTCCAGAATGTTGGGGACATGGTGGAAGCCGTGCGCAGCTTGCTCGCTAAGGGGGTGTGAATGGACAGGCGCGTCGTGATTACTGGGATTGGCGGGATTTGCGGGCTTGGGACCAACGCCGCCGCCATTTGGAGAGAGATGCGAGAAGGCCGCTCCGCCATCGGCCCAATCGTCAACTCCGAGCTCCATGAATTGAGGGTCAGGATCGGTGCCGAGATCAAGGCGCTGCCGGAGCATGACATCGACGGCAAGCAACTCATCTCCATGGACCGCTTCAGCCTGCTCGCTGTGCTTGCGGCGCGCGAAGCCATGCGTCAGGCCGGACTTTCCTCCAAAGAGGGAAATAGCTATCGCTTCGGTGCGACGGTGGGCGTTGGCGGCTGCGGGTGGGATGCGATCGAGCAAACCTACCGCGCCATCCTTCTGGGCGGTAAGCGTGCCGCTCTCTTGACTGTACCCAAGGCGATGCCGGGTGCCGCTGCCGGCCAGGTCAGCATGAGTCTCGGCCTGTGCGGGCCGGTCTTCGGCGTCACGTCCGCCTGTTCCTCGGCAAACCATGCGATTGCCTGCGCGGTGGACCAGATCAGGCTCGGCCGGGCCGACGTGATGCTTGCCGGCGGCAGCGAAGCGCCGCTCATATGGGGTGTGCTGAAGGCATGGGAAGCGATCCGCGTGCTTTCGCCCGATACTTGCCGGCCATTCTCGGCCGATCGCCAGGGCCTGTCGCTTGGTGAAGGCGCCGGCATGGCGGTGCTGGAAAGCTACGAGCATGCCCTGGCTCGGGGCGCCACCATCCTTGCCGAAATTGCCGGTGCCGGCCTTTCCGCCGATGCGTCCGACATCGTCGCGCCGACTGTCGAGGGGCCGGAGGCAGCAATGCGGGCCTGCCTTGCCGATGCCAGGCTGGACGCCGAGGATGTCGACTATCTCAACGCGCACGGCACCGGCACCAAGGCCAACGACCAGATCGAGACGGCGGCGATCAAGCGCGTCTTCGGTCAGCACGCCTTCTCAATGTCCATTTCTTCTACCAAGTCCATGCACGCGCATTGCCTCGGCGCGTCCGGCGCGCTCGAGTTGATCGCCTGCGTGATGGCTATCCGCGAGAGCGTCGTGCCGCCGACTGCCAATTATCGTGAGCTGGACCCCGATTGCGATCTCGACGTCACGCCCAATGTGGCACGCGAGCGCAAGGTGCGCGTGGCACTGAGCAACTCCTTCGCCTTTGGCGGCACGAACGCGGTTCTGGCGTTCAGGCAGGTGTAGAAGCCATGAGAGATGCCTCCGGCAACATTATCTCTCGCATCCAGATGCTTGCCGGATAACTATTGTGAAGGGCGGGTCATTGACCGCCTCGGCGAATGCGGGAAGTGGCAGCGGAAGCTCGACGATCCGGGGGTATCGTCTTTGCGAAATTCTTAACTGTTGAAGCGGCTTGGACGTACCGCCGCCCCGTAAAAGGTAAGCGAGGCCCTGCGGGCTCGGCTTGAGGGTCTGAAGCTGTACACGAATGTCTGGAAGCCGCAGGGTCGGCTCTGCGCCCGTTATAGTCGCCTGAGTGCTGCCGGCAAGAAGCCACCGGTGGTCATGGCCGAGATCGTGCATGAGATGGCCCCTTCTTGTGGACCATCGGGCGAGAGGTTTCACCATCATAGCGGTCTCGAACCAACGTGCGGCACAGCGCCGGGGGCGGAGCCACGGTGGGGAACTCCCGTCGGTGGTTATGTGGCCGAGCCAGTCCGCGCGGCGCCCTCTCCGATAGGGTTAGAAGGGTTCAGCTAGCTAGGCGCGTGTCACGTTTTGTATAAGGCACAATAGCAGTGAGAAATGGAGATTGATGCCTGCGCGTTTTCGAATAAGACAATCACCAAGCTGTCACCCGAATTACATCAGGAACTGTCTATAGCCGCCGCCCATCAGGTAGCGGCCACGTTGGATGGCGCGACGCACCTGATCGCGAAGATGGCTACCTGGATGAGACCAATCTTCTTCGACACGGCGTCTCCCGAACAGGGCAATGGCGATCTCCTGATGAGATGCTCCCGCAAGCGAGCCATCCAAAGCCTGGAGCACGATACGCAGACGCGCTCCGCGGGGTTCCGGCGGAAAGCAAGCAGCTGCCAGGCGGCCGCAACCATTGATGTCGTTCAGGAACTGAAGGGCAGCGACATGGAACTTCAGGTGCTGCGGCTGCACGATCGCGTCGACATATAGCCGCAACGGGCGGAGAACGGATGCACCGGAAAGGGCGATCTGCAGACTCCGGCAGTCCTCCCTCAGCAGCACGTGCTGCACGCCGGCAGGTGTCAGCAGGATGTCCTTGCAGCATGAGAGCGAAGGGAGATCAAGCGGTTCAAAATCGTGGTCGAGCCCAACCGGCTCCGCGGCCGCTCGTAGAATACGGGCGCAGTCGCGCGGATCCCAAAAGACCCTTGCCGACGTAGCGTCCGACTGTGGCGCGTCCGCGAAAAAGGAGGCTCCATTGTCTTAGGAAAGATGATCCTGTCGTCAACTCGATTATCTTCATGTCGGCCTGGGCTCCGACAATGCAGGCGGACGGTGCCATTTTGGCGTGGTCGCGCTGAAATTGTGGATTGCGCCGAAGAAACTCCCAGGCCCAGGCAGTGCGTGGCAATCGTCTGGCGTAGTGGTAAGCTTCGTGACGACGCCAGTCCGGCCAGCATTCAAGACCGACCGTCGCTTCCTTGGGGAGACCAGCATCCTTCACGGCTCAGGTGTCCACAATGCCGACGGGCCTAGAACCGGTTGCCACAGTACCGGTCCGCTCAGACGTCCCCTGCTGCGGATGCGCAAAAGGCTCGCGCGGGAAATCTCGAGAAACCCGGCCACCGCCTCCGTTTTGCCGACGGACTTGGGTTGTCCGATGCGCGACAATGGCCACGTCGCGAGGCGAAGGATCCGTTCCATGCGCGTATCCGTCACCGTTACTATCCGGGTCAGATCCTTGGCCAAGCCGAACTCGATCATGCCCGCGAAGAGCTCGTAGGTTGCCTGGGCCAGCCCGCCCGCTGCCTTGGGCGCCGACGGAGGGAGATCGAGCGCGAAACGACTGCTCTCCCATATGTCGGCAGTCGAGGGCATGACGTCAGCACCCAGCAGCACCGGGAACGTGTCGCGCAACATTGTGGGTCCGGTGCTGGGCACAAGACGCACGCAACCGCGAATTCGCCAGTCGGATCCCTTGAGGAGCAGATAGACAGGCTTCAGACCATCAAACCGGTCTGTTTCCATCTGGTCTTCGGTATCAACTTCCCAATCGAGCCTTTCCTTGAACACCCGAAACCTGAGCCCGTGCATCTCTTTGAGCTCGCTTGCGAACTCGTTGTAAAGGTCTGGTGTTATCAGCTGCATCATGGTCGCCTCCGTGCGGGATGTGTTCCCGCCATCGAAGGGCAAAGCTGGCAACGATGCAGCCTGTAGAGGTTTACAGCTATCGTGGCAGAAGAATCAGGATCTCGCCTGGCCGGAGGCAACCAGTCGTGCAACGGCCTAGTTGATCGTTCGAACGCCAAGCTTTGCCTTGGCGTTTTCCAGATGAAAGGTCACGGTGCGCTTTGAGACGCCGAGAAGCTGGCTGATAACCCAAGCCGACTTGCCGCGCGCCGCCCATTTCAGGCACTCGAACTCCCGCGGGGTGAGCGTTACACCATCCACCACGCGATCGTCGGCGAGCCTGCGCCGGACATGGATATGAAAGTTGATGGCCACCAGCTGCAATGCTTTTTCGTAACGTGTCAGTGACCGCAACAGAGGCGGACGGGACTCGTCGGAAGCAAAGGTCAGGGCAGCAAACCGGCCGCGATGATCATGCATGGACATCGTCAGGCCGCCGCGGATGCCAAACTCAGCCGCACTCTCCAGAATTTGTTGCTGCGAATTCGGCAGACAGTGCCGAGCGCGATCCACACCCCAATCGAAGGTATCCCAGCCTTGCAGCCCGCGCAGGATGACCGGATCAAGACTGTGGTACCGCTGTTGCAGATAACGTGATGTCCAGGATGATGGATAATTTGAGATCAATTGCGGGGCGTCGCCGGAGGCCGACGGGTAAGTGAAATAGGCGAATAGCGGAAAATCGAAGCCGGCTGCAGCGGATGCCATTGCCTCACGGAGATCGGCAGCATCAACACTTGCAGACAGTTGCTCGACGAAGTTCTCAAACACGCGATGCATTTGAGCTTTGCGTAACCTCCGTGATCGCTCGATGCCAGGCAGAGACCTTGTTTTAAACAATCCCGGACCGATACAGGGCGTGCCGAGGACCCCGTTAATCTGGTGAAACCCGTGATATTCTGACGTTGTCTATGAGCCGTGTGCCGCCGAGCCAGGCCGCGACAAGCAAGCGTGCCGGTTGGTCAAGGCTTGTCATGGGTCGCAGATCTGCCTCGTCGCGAAGTTCTAGGTATTCGACCTCGCGATAGCCTGCAGCCAGAATTGCTGCGCGCGCTTCGGCAAGCGTTGGCAGGACGGGCGAGCCGCGGGCAAGCCGCTCAGCCGTCTCGAGCAAGACCGATGGTAGCTCGGGGGCAACAGCACGCTCTGCTGGCGAGAGCCGGACATTGCGCGATGATAGTGCAAGACCGTCGGCTTCGCGGACTGTCGGACAAGGAACAATGGTGATTGGAATATCCAGGTCCCGGGCCATACGCCTGACTAACTGAAGCTGTTGAAAGTCCTTTTCGCCAAAGAAGCCGAAGTCAGCGCTGGTCTGCAGGAAGAGCTTGGCGACGACGGTCGCCACGCCATCGAAATGTCCCGGCCGGAAGGCACCGCACAGGCCCTCGCTGACACCGGACACCGAAACGGTCGTGGCGAAGGCCGCCGGATACATCTCCTCTGCGTCCGGCGTATAAAGCAGGTGCGCGCCAAGCGGTGCCAGCTTGGCGGCATCCTCGTCCTCGGTGCTCGGATACGCGGCGAGATCGGCCTGGCTGTTGAATTGCTTCGGGTTGACAAAGAGCGTCACGATCACCCGGTCGGCCTTCTCGAGTGCCGCGCGCACCAGGCTGAGATGGCCCTCATGCAGGACGCCCATCGTTGGCACCACGGCAATCCTCACGCCCTCGCGGCGCCATGCGGCGACGATTTGGCTAAGCTGGGCAACGCTCCTGACAATCGGCACGCTCACGCTGCTTCTCCGCTCTTGGTGGCGTCCCCGTCGGCGGGCTTGGGCGCATCGGCAAACACGTGCTCGGCGGCCGGAAACTGGCGCTCCTGCACTTCCCGCGCATAGGCCGCGATCGCAGCCGCAGCGGCCTCCCCCAGTTCAGCATAGCGCTTGACGAATTTGGGCCGGAAGTCGCCGAAGAGGCCCAGCATGTCGTCGACGACGAGAATCTGGCCGTCACAGGCTGCCGAGGCACCGATCCCAATGGTCGGGGTCGCCACCTCCCCGGTGATCCGGCGGGCGAGCGCCTCGGGAACCTTCTCCAGCACGACCGCAAAGGCGCCCGCTTCGCTCACCGCAAGCGCGTCGCGCCTGATGCGCTCGGCATCCCCGCCTCTGCCCTGCACGCGGTAGCCACCGATGGTGTTGATCGCCTGCGGCGTCAAGCCGACATGGGCCATGACCGGCACGCCGCGCGCGGCGAGGAAGCCGATCGTCTCTGCCATCGTTTCGCCGCCTTCGAGCTTGACGGCCGCGCAGCCGGTCTCGGCCATGACGCGCGCGGCATTGCGGAAAGCCTGCTCGGGGCTTTCCTCGAAGGAACCGAACGGCAGGTCGACGACCATCAGCGCCTGCTCGAGGCCACGGCGCACGGCCTGGCCGTGCGTGATCATCATCTCCAGCGTCACACCGAGCGTCGAGGGCAGGCCGTGGAGAACCATGCCGACGCTGTCGCCGACCAGCACCACATCGCAATGGGGATCGACAAGCCGGGCGACTGGCGTCGTGTAGGCGGTAAGGCAGACGAGCGGCGTCCCACCTTTGCGCGAACGAATATCCGGCGGTGTGATCGCCTTGGTGTCACCAAACGCACTCAATGGACCCTCCTTCCCCAACGTTACCAACCGCGGGTGTCGCGTTTGCCACATTTTTGTGCAAGTGCGAAGAGCTAAAAATGGCCGTGCAGCTGTGCGGTGTTGACGTGCGGACAGGCGCGCTTACACTTAAATCGATTCAGGCGCCCCCGAGCTGGCCAACCACTTTCGCGAACATGGACGATCAGGCAAAAGGACCCAGGAAAGACAGAGCCGCCGTCAAGGCCGACGAAGTCAAAGTGGACCTGATCGCCTTTGTCGTCGCCGTAAACGACAGTGAACCCTGTGTCCTCACCATCGGCCAGGCGGACACCCTGCCCTCCGGACCATTTGCGCTTGAGCACCGATCGCTGCAATCCGGTTTGAGGGGGTGGGTCGAGCAGCAGACCGGCCATCCGCTGGGGTATATTGAGCAACTCTACACCTTCGCGGATCGGGATCGCATCGGCGCCGAGCGCCAGCAGCGCGTCATCTCCATCAGCTATCTCGCATTGACCCGCAAGGAACAGGCAGCTGGCTCGCCCAAGTGCGGCTGGCAGAGCTGGTATGAATATTTTCCATGGGAGGACCACCGCTCCGGCACGCCTCCGGTCGTGCTGGACGTTCTGCGACCGCGCCTGATTGAATGGGCAGACGGCGTCAGCGACGCGGCCGCGCGACGTGAACGCTGGCAGCGGGCGACGATAGCCTTCGGCTTCGACGACCGCCTTTGGAACGAGGAACTCACGCTTCAACGCTATGAGTTAGTCTACGAAGCAGGCCTGGTCCAAGAGGCCGGAAGCGGACGGGACGCGACGCTGCCTCCGCTGGTGCCCAGCAAGTCTATGGTCGCCGATCATCGCCGCATCGTGGCGACCGGCATTGCGCGGCTGCGCTCCAAGATCAAATACCGGCCGGTCGTCTTTGAGCTGATGCCGCCGGTCTTCACGCTTTTGCAGCTGCAGCGAACCGTGGAGGCGCTTGCCGGCAGGCTCGTGCGTAAGCCGAACTTTCGCCGGCTGATCGAGCAGCAGGAGCTGGTCGAAGAGACCGGAGAGGCAACCGCGGAGACCGGCGGCCGGCCAGCGAAGCTTTACCGGTTCCGCCACGCCGTTCTCGACGAGAGGGTCATCGCCGGGACAAAATTGCCGCTGGCGCGGGGTTGACATCGCTTATACTCACAGCAAGTATATGCTGGTTATTTTCAACTAGAGTATAAGCTGGAGGGGTCGATGAGCGCCATGCTGCCTACGGCCGCGTTTCTGTACGAGCGCGTCCGACGAGTGATCCCGCCGATCGAATGGCCGGCTTTCGTCGAGGATATCGAGGCGATCCTTGCACTGAAGCGCGAGCGCAACGCCATCATCCTGGCGCACAACTATCAGACGCCCGAGATCTTCCATTGCGTGGCCGACATCGTCGGCGACAGCTTGGCACTGGCCCGCACGGCTGCGACGATCGAGGCGCAAGTCATCGTGCTGGCCGGCGTACATTTCATGGCCGAAACGGCCAAGCTGCTCAATCCGCAAAAGACGGTGCTCATTCCCGACCTGCGGGCAGGCTGTTCGTTGGCGGAATCGATCACGGCAGAAGACGTGCGCTTGATGCGCCAGCGTTATCCCGGCGTGCCGATCATCACTTATGTCAACACGTCGGCCGAAGTGAAAGCCGAGTCGGATATCTGCTGTACATCCGGCAACGCCAAGGCGGTCGTCCAATCCCTTGGCGTTCCCCAGGTGATCATGTTGCCGGACGAATATCTGGCCCAGAATATCGCCGCCCAGACCGATGTGCAGATCATCGCCTGGAAAGGGCATTGCGAGGTGCATGAGCGCTTTACACCGGCCGACATCCGCGACTTGCGCGAAAGCCATCCCGGCGTGATCGTGCTCGCGCATCCCGAATGCCCGCCCGACGTCGTGGCTGAAGCAGATTTTTCCGGCTCGA
The DNA here is from genome assembly GCF_040320105.1 of Mesorhizobium sp. M0778. NCBI lineage: Bacteria > Pseudomonadati > Pseudomonadota > Alphaproteobacteria > Hyphomicrobiales > Phyllobacteriaceae > Mesorhizobium > Mesorhizobium sp. M0778. Next base: position 43,524 of record NZ_JAMYPA010000029.1, read on the forward strand.
CCGCTGCCATGTCCGACTATGTCGAAAGGCAAAGGCCGGCACGTGTCATGCTGATGACCGAGTGCTCGATGAGCGACAACGTCGCGTTAGCGCACCCAGAGGTCGAGTTCATCCGGCCCTGCAATTTGTGCCCTCACATGAAGCGGATCACGCTTGCCAACATCCGCATGGCGCTCGAGCAGAACCACCATATCGTAACCATCGAACCCGGGATCGCCGGGCGCGCGCGGATTGCGGTCGAACGGATGCTGGCAATTTGAGCGCCGATGTCCGCAGCTTCTTCGGGCGGCCCATCATCATCGGCGGCGGCATCGCCGGATTGATGACCGCGCTTCAACTGGCGCCGGAGCCGGTGCTGCTTCTGTCCAGGACGCTGCTGGGAGCTGACAATTCGAGCACCTGGGCACAGGGTGGTCTGGCTGCAAGTTTCGGCGAAGACGACGATCCGGCACTGCACCTGGCCGATACGCTTGCCGCCGGGGATGGTCTCTGCGACAGAAACGTGGCGAGCCGCATCCTCCAAGCCGCGCCAAAGGCGATAGAGGGGCTTGCGGGCTTTGGGGTTCCCTTCGACCGTACACCGAAAGGATCACTGTGCCTCGGATTGGAGGCCGCACACAGCCGACGTCGCATCGTTCATGCGCATGGTGACGGCACCGGGCGTGAGATCATGCGTGCCCTGATCGCGGCTGTGCGTTCCACACCGTCGATTGTTGTCGTGGAGGGCGTGGAAGCGCGCCGGCTGGCGGTGCGAGAGAATGCGATCCGAGGCGTCTGGGCGAGCGGTTCGATAGGACCTGTCTTCTTCGGCTCACGGCGGGTCGTCCTCGCCACCGGTGGGATCGGGGGACTGTTTCTCGACACCACCAATCCTTGGGCCAGTTGGGGACAGGGTCTGGCGCTTGCGGCCCGCGCTGGAGCTGTCCTTGCCGACCTCGAGTTCATCCAGTTCCACCCGACCGCGCTTGACGGCCCGGAACGCCCTATGGTGCTGGTCAGCGAGGCCGTCCGCGGCGAAGGTGCTGCCCTGATCGACGAAACCGGCCAGGCTTTTCTCCAGAGCGTGCCAGGGGCGGAACTTGCGCCTCGCGATGTCTTGGCGCGCGCCGTCTGGAACCATCTTGCCAACGGCCACCGTGTTTTTCTCGACGCGCGGCAACGGCCTGGCCCGGAATTTGCTCGACACTTCCCGACAATCGCATCAGCCTGTCGTGGAGCGGGCATCAATCCCGCGCGCGATCTCATCCCCATTCGTCCGGCCCAACACTACCACATGGGTGGCGTTGCCGTGGACGGCGACGGTAGGACGTCCGTCAAGGGGCTGTGGGCCTGCGGCGAAGTCGCTTCGACAGGACTGCATGGCGCCAACAGGCTCGCCAGCAATTCCTTGACCGAGGCCGTCGTGTGCGCGCGCTGGGTCGCTGAAAGTGTCGCCGGAACGCCTGCTCGCAGAACAAAGCCTGCGTTTGCGGACGTTTACCCATCGCCCGCTCCGATTCTGGTGCGTGTTTTCCTGTCGCGCGCACTCGGCATCGTCCGGGATGGTGAAGGTTTGAAAGCAGCCGCACGTGCCTTATTGCCGCTCGCCGAAAGCAAGGACGCGGCCTCGGATGCGGCGGCTGTCGGGCTGATGATCGCGGTTGCCGCCTTGTTGCGCCAAGAAAGCCGCGGCGCTCATTACCGGACAGATTTTCCTCATCATGCGACTGTCGCCCGACGGTCCGAAATCACCCTCGAAGCCGCCTTGGCCGCTGCGCGGGAACTCGGACACTCGCCAAGCCTCGAAGGGGCAAAGTGATGACGCTCTCACCGCTTCCCACGGTCATGCTTGAGCCGCTTGTAAGGGCAGCTCTTCTTGAAGACCTTGGCAGAGCCGGCGACTTGACCACGGAGGCGATCGTGCCGAAGGCACACCAAGCGGGAACCGTGCTGGCGGCGCGCCAGTCCGGAGTTGTCGCCGGCCTCGATCTGGCGATGCTCGCTTTCCGCTTGATTGATCCTGATGTCGAAATTTCGGTGGAGCGGGCAGACGGCTGCAATGTCATGGATGGAGAGGTCATTGCATCAGTGGTTGGCCCTGCCCGGGCCATTCTCACAGCCGAACGGACGGCACTCAATTTTTTGTGCCATCTGAGCGGCATCGCTACAGCAACGGCATCGATCGTCGCTGCGGTTCGTGGATATGGCGCGAAGATCGTCTGCACGCGCAAGACGACGCCCGGATTGCGGGCAGTCGAAAAATATGCCGTGCGCGCAGGTGGCGGATCCAATCACCGCTTCGGCCTCGACGACGCAATTCTGATCAAGGACAACCACATCGCCATCGCAGGCGGCGTTCGCCCGGCGCTCGAGCGAGCACGAAGACGGGCCGGTCATCTCGTCAAGATCGAAGTCGAGGTCGATACGCTGGCCCAGTTGGAGGAGGTACTTGGCTTCGCTCCCGATGCGGTTCTGCTCGACAACATGTCCCTCGCCGATCTTCGCCGCGCCGTCGCAATCGTTGGCGGCCGTGCTATCACCGAGGCTTCTGGCGGGATCGCATCCGATACAGCGCGAGCGATTGCCGCGACCGGCGTTGATCTGATTTCAGTCGGCCGACTGACCCACAGCGCGCCGATCCTGGATATCGGCCTCGACTATTGGGGCTCATGATTGCCTGAGGAACGGACAGGATCGAATCAACTGTCCTTTCCGATCGTCATCAATCAGACAGCAAAGCAAGGCAGAACCGGAGGAACAGCATGGACATGCAAACGGCCAGTCCAACGCAGACATCGCCACAGGCTCAATCCCCTGACCCTGGAGCGTGGACCCTGGAGAAGGCTCGGGCACTTCACGATGCCCCCTTCAACAATCTCCTCTTCCTCGCGCAAACCGTGCACCGCCAGAATTTCGATCCCAACAAGGTCCAGCTCAGCCGGCTGCTCAGCATCAAGACGGGCGGATGCCCGGAGGATTGCGGCTATTGCAGCCAGTCGGCGCATCACGAGACCGGCCTGAAGGCGTCGAAGCTGATGGAGGTCCGGCGCGTCGTCGCCGAGGCGAAGAAAGCGCGTGACGCCGGCGCAACCCGCTATTGCATGGGCGCGGCCTGGCGAAACCCCAAGGCGCGCGACATGGATGCGGTGGTGGCGATGGTCGAAGGCGTCAAGGCGCTGGGCATGGAGACCTGCATGACGCTCGGCATGCTCGATCGTGAGCAAGCCGCTCGACTGAAGCAGGCTGGTCTCGACTTTTACAACCACAACATCGATACGTCGGAACGCTACTATAGCGAGATCATCAGCACGCGGAGCTTTGCCGAGCGGCTCGAGACGCTCGAGCACGTTCGCCAATCCGGCATCAAGGTCTGCTGCGGCGGCATTGTCGGCATGGGCGAGGAGCCGGTGGACCGGATCGGCATGCTGGTGACGCTGGCCAACCTGCCGGAACATCCGCAAAGCGTTCCGATCAACATGCTGATCCCGATCCCCGGCACCCCGATTGCCGACGCCAAGCCCATCGAGCCGATCGAATTCGTGCGCGTGATCGCGCTGGCGCGCATCATGATGCCGAAATCGCATATCCGTCTTTCCGCCGGCCGTACGGCCATGACCGACGAGATGCAGGCGCTGTGCTTTTTTGCCGGCGCCAACTCGATCTTCGTCGGCGACACGCTGCTGACGGCGGACAATCCCGGTGAGGACAAGGATACCCTGCTGTTCCGGCGCCTTGGCATCGAACCGATGGAACTCGAGGCGCAATGAACGGGGCACCGCTTGCCCGCTATGAGGCGACCTTGCAGGGACTGGCGCGCAAGGACCGGCTGCGGACGCTGAAGCCGCGCGCCGGGCGCGACTTCTCGTCGAACGACTATCTCGGGCTTGCCGCCTCCAAAAGACTTGGCGAAGCGGTTGCGGCGGCGATTGCGCGGGGCACGTCGGTTGGCGCCACCGGGTCGCGGCTGTTGCGCGGCAATGCACCGGAACACGAGCAGCTCGAAGCAGACGCGGCGGCATTCTTTGGAGCCGACCGCGCGCTGTTCTTCGGCAGCGGCTACATCGCCAACTTCGCTCTGCTGACTGCGCTGCCGCAGAAGGGCGACCTTTTGGTCCTCGATGAGCTCGCCCATGCCAGCATGCATGAGGGGGCACAGGCCGGACGTGCCGAGTTCAAGCTGGCCGCGCACAACGACGTCGATGCTGTCGAGGACGCGATCAGGCGTTGGCGCGCCGAAGGCGGCATGGGATGCGTCTGGATTGCGGTGGAAAGCCTATACAGCATGGATGGCGACTGCGCGCCTTTGGAGAGCCTGGCCGCGCTTGCCGATCGGCACAACGCATTCATCGTCATCGACGAGGCGCACGCCACCGGCGTCTGGGGACCGGACGGCCGGGGGCTGGCCGCCGCTTTCGAGGGCCGCGACAACATCGTCGCGCTCCACACCTGCGGCAAGGCGCTCGGCGCATCTGGTGGGCTCGTGACCGGACCGAGGACACTGTGCGAGTATCTGATCAACCGTTGCCGGCCATTCATCTACGCCACCGCGCCCTCGCCGCTGATGGCGGTCGCGGCGCGCGAAGCGCTCGCAATGCTCGCCGACGAGCCTATGCGGCGTGTTCTACTGCATGAACGCGTTGCCTTCGCAGGCCGCCAATTGGTCGATCGCTGCGGCGTGATACCAAGTGGCTCTCAGATCCAGCCCTTGGTAATCGGCGATGTCAGGCGCACCATGGCAGTGGCGGCGCGCCTGCAGGCCCGCGGCTTCGACATACGCGGCATTCGTCCGCCGACCGTACCCGAGGGCACGTCGCGGCTGCGCATCTCACTGACGCTCAATATCGGCGAAGCCGACATTTCCGCCATGGTCGAGGCGCTCGTCGAGGTGTTGGCTCAGACACGACCGGAGGCGACATGACCAAGCGCATCGTCATCACCGGAACAGACACCGGAATTGGCAAGACGGTGTTTTCGGCCGGGCTTGCCGGCCTGCTTGACGGTTTCTACTGGAAGCCGGTGCAATCGGGCCTCGACGGCGAGACCGACAGCGAGGCGGTTGCGCGACTTGCCGGGCTGCCGTCGGGGCGCGTGCTGCCGGAAGCCTACCGCTTGAAGAGCCCGCTTTCGCCGCATCGTTCGGCCGAAATCGACGACGTTTCGATCGAGGCTGCCGATCTTTCATTTCCGGTCCTGCCGACACCGCTCGTCATCGAAGGCGCCGGCGGGCTGATGGTGCCGCTGAACCGCCGGACAAGGTTCATCGACATATTCGAGCAATGGCAGTTGCCGGTCATTCTGTGCGCCCGCACCGCGCTCGGAACAATCAATCACACCCTGCTGTCGATCGAGGCCCTGCGGGCGCGCGCTATCCCGCTGGCTGGCATCGCCTTCATCGGCGATGAGATGACCGATACGCAACGGACGATCGTGGAATTCGGCGACGTGCCGCAACTCGGCAGGCTGCCGCACCTCGATCCGCTGACGGACAAAACGCTGAGACAAGCGATGATTGCCGGCTTCGACCTCGCTTTGATTGCCGGAGGCGGATGATGCCGCAATCCCGTGTGTGGCATCCCTTCACCCAGCACGCGCTCGAGCCGGCGATCCCTGAAATCGTCCTGACTGAAGGCGCGTATCTCCACAAAGCCAATGGCGCGCGCGTTCTGGACGCCATTTCCTCCTGGTGGGTCGTCACCCATGGCCACCGCCATCCCCGCATTATAAAGGCGATCGAGACGACCGCCTCGAGCCTCGACCAGATCATCTTCGCAGGTTTCACGCACGAGCCTGCCGAATGCTTGGCCAAGGCGCTTGTCGGACTCGCTCCCGCCGGACTCGACTGGGTGTTCTATTCCGACAGCGGCTCGACCAGCGTCGAAGTCGCGCTGAAGATGGCGCTCGGCTATTTCCGCAACACCGGCGCTCCGCGCTCGCGCATCGCCGTCATGGAGCACAGCTATCACGGCGACACCATCGGCACGATGAGCGTCGGCGCCCGCGGCGTGTTTAACGCCGCCTACGAACCCTTGCTGTTCGAGGTCGATACCATTCCCTTCCCGGCCGCCGGGCGCGAGCAGGAAACACTGGATCGGTTCGAGGCCGTCAGCCGCGACCAGCGCGCCGCCGCCCTGATTGTCGAGCCGCTGGTGCTTGGCGCCGGCGGCATGCTGATGTATCCGGCCTGGGTTGTCACCGAATTGAAGAAGATCGCCGAGACCTCCGGCACGCTGCTGATCGCCGATGAGGTGATGACCGGCTGGGGACGCACCGGAACCATGTTCGCCTGCGAACAGGCATCGATCTCTCCTGATATCCTTTGCACCTCGAAAGGCTTGACCGGTGGTACCATCCCGCTCGCGGCCACGCTCGCCACCGATGCCATCTTCCAGGCCCACTATTCCGACGATCGGAAGAAGACTTTTTTCCACTCGAGTTCCTACACCGCCAATCCGATTGCCTGTGCGGCAGCACTTGCCAATGTCGAGATCTGGCGCGACGAGCCGGTGACCGAGCGGATCGCGGCCTTGAGCGCGAAGCAGGCCGCCGGGCTTCAACGCTTTCGCCACAATCCCTACTTCACTGACAGCCGGACGACCGGCACCCTCGCGGCCCTCGACCTGCGCGCCGGCTCTGCCGGCTATCTGGCCGAGATCGGGCCGAAGCTGCGCGCATTTTTCCTCGAGCGCGGCCTGCTCGTGCGCCCGCTCGGCAATGTCCTCTACCTTCTGCCGCCCTATTGCATCACCGGCGAGGAACTGGACGGGCTCTATGACGCCATCGAGGAGGCCGGCGAACGCTTCGGTTCGAAGCCATGACCAGGTCGTCGCGCATTCTCGGGTTTGGCCATCATGCGCCTGGGCGCAAAGTGGAGAATGCCGAGATCGAGAACAATCTCGGGCTCGAACCTGGCTGGATCGAGCGGCGCACCGGAATTCGCTCGCGATTCTGGGCAACGGATGAAGATACGCTGTCTGGTCTTGCCACGCAGGCTGGCGACATGGCGCTGGCGAACGCCGGCATTGCGCGCCACGACATCGGTCTGCTGTTGCTTGCCACCTCGACGCCCGACCATCTTCTGCCGCCCAGTGCACCCCTGGTCGCACACAAGCTCGGCCTTGGCCGCGCAGGCGCGGTCGATCTGACCGGTGCCTGCGCCGGCTTCATCTATGCGCTGATGTTTGCGGACGGATTTACCCGCCTGCACGGCAAAGCGAGCCTTGTCATCGCCGCCAATATCCTCAGCCGCCGCATCAATCCCTCTGAGCGCGCCAGCGCCGTGCTGTTTGCCGATGCCGCCGGCGCCCTCGTGATCGGTCCCTGCGAGGATACTGATCGGGGGATTCTCGGTGCCTCCGTGGATTCGGACGGCTCGCGATACGGGCTGATCCAGATTCCCGCAGGAGGAAGCAACAAGCCGTTCCACGGTGACCTCGACCTCGCGCAAAACCGAATGACGATGACCGACGGCCGCGAAGTGTTCGCAAAGGCCGTCGAGATGATGACCGATTGCTCGATAAGCGCGCTAGCCGCTGCCGGAGTGCGACCACAGGATGTCGACCGGTTCGTGCCGCATCAGGCCAATGCTCGCATTTTCGATGCGGTCGGGCGAAACCTCGGCGTTGCCGATCACCTGATCGTCAAGACGATCGCCGAATATGGCAACTCTTCCGCCGCGACGATCCCGCTGTCGCTCTCGGTCGCCAACCAGACGGAGCCATTCGAGCCTGGAGAGAAAATCCTTCTGGCGGCGGCAGGTGCGGGACTCAGCGGCGGCGCTCTCGTCTTCGGAATTTAGCCGGCCGACTCACGCGCGCAGGACTGGTCATGAATGGCAATGGACAACGGGACCAATGCGAAAAATAGTCGCCGGCAAGCTGCACGGCATCCACGTCACCGAAGCAAACCTCAACTACCACGGTTCGATAACGCTCGACCCTGACCACTGCGAAGAAGCCGGGATCCTGCCAATGGATTCGTGGGAGACATGGAGCAAGACTTCCGGCGCGCGAATCTCGACCTATGTCATCCTCGGCGAGCGCGGCTCTCGATGCTGCATCCTCAACGGCGCGGCCGCCGCCCGGACCTGCCAGCCCACTCCATCCATCTGGACGAAGCGCGCATTCCTCTCTGAAGCCGCGGATCGTTACATTCGTCATCAACAATGTCGTCGGCTTTCTGACCGATGGCAATGCGCTGACGCGGACGGCGTTGACGATTAGATCGGCAGGGGCGCTTCAGCAGAACTTTCGCTGGTTGATGGAGCAGCAGGAACTGGTGGAGGAGACCGGCGAAAGTGCATTTGATACCGGCGGTCGGCCGGCGAAGCTTTATCGCTTCCGCCACCATGTCCTCGACGAAACGGAGGTCGCCCGGACAAAATTGCCGCTGGCGCGGGCTTGACATCCTTTATACTCAACGTAGAAATATCCCTTATAATCAATTCGATTATAACGAGAAATTCATTCGCACCGTCCGAACCCACGGTCTCGCTCGGGAAGCCCGTATGAGTGGATCGAAGTGATCTTGGAAATGAAACGCCCGAGGACGGGCTTTCAACCTTTGTCGTGAAGGAGGTGCCGCGCGCCTGGGCCAATGCCTTGCGGCAACGGTGAAGGATGTATACCGCCAGTAAACGCGTGCGTCAAAGTCGCTATCGAATGTACCGTTCGTCTAAATGTGCGATACGTTCGATTTGTGCAAGTAACACTTGGAAGAGGTGTTGCATAAAAGAAACGTCTAATTACATAAAGCAGGCAATCTAAACTTTAAACTTGCACAAATGAGCGTGGGGCGCCCTGTTCCAGGGCGCCTTTTTTAAGGATTATCATTAGACTCTCTCCCGGGGGAACTGTGGGTGAAGAAACAACGCATCGTCCTGCTGGCAGCTGTTTTGGCGTCTGCCTTTGGCTTTTTTTTGCTGATCCTGATCCTGCAGATGGTCAGTTTTTTGGTGACTAGGCACGCGCAAGCGGGATGGATCGCGCAGAGACACGCGGAATTTTTTTTCGCCAGCGAAACCCCGACGACCTGATGGGGAGTCGCCCCAGCAGGGTGGGAGCCACGTCCAGTGCCACCGACCATGCGAGATGCCGATTGTTGGCGCGTCTGTCAGTTCGCGCGGCCATATTCATTCTGGTGCCGATCTGTTGCCTTTTCTGCTTTTCCCATGCGTTTTAGGCCGAGCCAATTTGTGAAGCGGGCGGTCAATGGATCTGCGCCTCGCGATTGCCTGCCGTTGCCTGATTGATCTGGGCGGGATAATCCGAGAGCGAACGCTGCAACCGCGGTTCGAATTGCGCGAAGTTGAACCGGACTTCATCCGCGGTCAGGAACTGGTGGGTTGCGCCGGGAAAGCCGGCGACCATCACAAGGTCGCCTTCCTTGACGCCTTCACAGGCTATGGGTAGCCAACTCTTCGGCCGGTAAGGCACATTGTCGCGCGCATATGGCCGGGAGGAACCATCAGGAGCGACATAGGCGCGATAAAAGCCGAAGTGGCCCGTGTGGCGCAGCCACATCCAGTTGTCCGTTTGGCCGCCGAAGTTGCCGATGCCGAGCGCGGGCGCATAGACGAGGCGCACGTCCTCAATTTCGAGCTTCTGGAGGAGATAGTAGGAGACGCCGCCATACGTCGCAACGGCGATTGGGCTGTCCTTCACATGCGGCGATCAGGGCCTTTTTGTTCGTGGCGAGCCGCTCATAGCGGGCAAACCCGTTCAGCTTGTCCGAGACGCTCTTGAGCATTTCGGCGGTCACATCCCGCATGTCCTCGATCACATAGATGCGGCTGCCTGGCGCCGCGGGCAATTCTTCACCCAGGGCTCTTCGCCAGAAAGCCGTCTGTGAGATAGTCCTGGCCCTCCTTGCTGTGGTATTGGATGGATTCTAACACGCAATGATGATTGGTTGCGACCAGCCCTTGTGGACTGACGAACGAGGCGGAGCATCCGCCCAGTGATACGATCGCGTTGAGCGGGTCAGCGTCTAGACGGCCCAGCTGGGCGGGATAGATCTGGAGCCCATCCGCGCGCATGGCCGCGCACACTTCCGCAGTCTGGCCCGGCATCCACATACCTTCGTCCGCCGATGTAGCCGTGACTGTCCAGAGCAAGGCGATGGCAGTTGCTTTGGCCAAACATTTCAAATTCGAGTTCGTGCTGACTGTCGCTCTCATCTTGCCTCCTGTTCTCCGCAGATTGGATTGGTGACTATCGGGATGGCCGGAGTCCTGGCGCCCGCGCGGCGGCCACACCGTAAAGACCGAGTGGACGGCTAACGCAGGAATCCTGATGGCGCTCACCTCTCATCATATCGGTCGCGCGCAACGTTTGCGGATCATTCGCTGCACCAATCGTGCCAAATGAATAAAGCCTTCAGTTACAAATGGTGAGCCGCCCCATCCATGTGCGATCTCCGACGTCTTTCACGTAAAGGGCTCGGTGCTTCCACGCTCGTTTGCTCTTCGCCCGTCCCTCTTCCGTCTTGACTAGCAGGAGCCTACGGCCTATCTCACTGCCGCGTTAGCACTCGCTTCTGGTGAGTGCTAACCACGCTCCGGCAACGGAGAACCGTTCAACATCCGCACCAGGGAAATCCAAAAATGGCAAAGTCGAATTTCCGGCCGCTGCATGACCGCGTGGTCGTTCGTCGGGTTGAGTCCGAAGCGAAGACCGCCGGCGGGATCATCATCCCCGATACGGCTAAGGAAAAGCCGCAGGAAGGCGAGATCATCGCCATCGGTTCCGGCGCCCGTGACGAGGTCGGCAAGCTCGTCCCGCTGGACGTCAAGGCCGGCGACCGCATCCTGTTCGGCAAGTGGTCGGGCACCGAAGTCAAGCTCAATGGCGAAGACCTTCTGATCATGAAGGAAGCGGACATCATGGGCGTCATCGGCTGACACGCCGCCGCCTTTCATCCGCACCATCCAATCTGAATTTCGGGCGAAATGCCCAGGAGTAAAAAATGGCTGCCAAAGACGTAAAATTCTCCCGCGACGCTCGTGAGCGCATGCTGCGCGGCGTCAACATCCTCGCCGACGCGGTGAAGGTCACGCTCGGCCCCAAGGGCCGCAACGTCGTCATCGACAAGTCGTTCGGCGCACCGCGCATCACCAAGGACGGCGTCACCGTCGCCAAGGAAATCGAGCTTGAGGACAAGTTCGAAAACATGGGCGCGCAGATGGTCCGCGAAGTTGCTTCGAAGACCAACGACATCGCCGGCGACGGCACCACCACCGCGACCGTTCTGGCACAGTCGATCGTCCAGGAAGGCCACAAGGCGGTTGCCGCCGGCATGAACCCGATGGACCTCAAGCGCGGCATCGACCTCGCCGTCGCCGACGTCGTCGCGACGCTGATCAAGAACGCCAAGAAGATCAAGACCTCGGAAGAGGTTGCCCAGGTCGGCACCATCGCCGGCAATGGCGACGTGTCGGTCGGCTCGATGATCGCGGAAGCGATGCAGAAGGTCGGCAATGAGGGCGTCATCACCGTCGAGGAAGCCAAGACCGCCGAGACCGAGCTCGAAGTCGTCGAAGGCATGCAGTTCGACCGCGGCTATCTCTCGCCCTACTTCGTCACCAATGCCGAAAAAATGGTTGCGGATCTGGAAGACGCCTACATCCTTCTCCACGAGAAGAAGCTCTCCAACCTGCAGGCCATGCTGCCGATTCTCGAGGCTGTCGTGCAGACCTCGAAGCCGCTGGTCATCATCTCGGAAGACGTCGAAGGCGAGGCCCTGGCCACGCTGGTCGTCAACAAGCTGCGTGGCGGCCTGAAGATCGCCGCCGTCAAGGCGCCGGGCTTCGGTGATCGCCGCAAGGCCATGCTGGAAGACATCGCCATTCTCACCGGTGGCCAGGTCATCTCCGAAGACCTCGGCATCAAGCTCGAGAATGTCGGCCTCAACATGCTCGGCCGCGCCAAGAAAGTGTCGATCTCCAAGGAGAACACCACCATCGTCGACGGCGCCGGCAAGAAGGAAGAAATCCAGGGCCGCGTCGCCCAGATCAAGCAGCAGATCGAGGAGACCACCTCGGACTACGACAAGGAGAAGCTGCAGGAACGTCTCGCCAAGCTGGCGGGCGGCGTTGCCGTCATCCGCGTCGGCGGTGCGACCGAAGTGGAAGTCAAGGAAAAGAAGGACCGCGTCGATGACGCCCTCAACGCGACCCGTGCGGCCGTCGAAGAAGGCATCGTTCCCGGCGGCGGCGTCGCCCTGCTGCGCGCTTCGCTGGCCATCACCGTCACCGGCGCTAACTCCGACCAGACCGCCGGCATCGCAATCGTGCGTCGCGCGCTGCAGGCTCCGGCCCGCCAGATCGCGGCCAACGCCGGTGCGGAAGCATCGATCGTTGCCGGCAAGATCCTTGAGAACAAGGGCGCGACGTTCGGCTTCAACGCCCAGACCGGCGAATATGGCGACATGATCGCCATGGGTATCGTCGATCCGGTCAAGGTTGTGCGCACGGCTCTGCAGGACGCGGCCTCGGTCGCCGGCCTGCTGGTCACCACCGAAGCTATGATCGCCGAGGCTCCGAAGAAGGAGTCGGCTGGCGGCGGCATGCCGGCTGGTATGCCCGGCGGTGGCATGGGCGGCATGGGCGGCATGGGCGGTATGGATTTCTAATCCAGCCCCCTATCAACCTACAGCGGAAAGGGCGGCAGCAATGCCGCCCTTTTTTGTGTGCCGAGCATGATCGACAGCTTGGAGGTGCAAGTCCTCTACCCAGCTGATGGCGGCGAAGCGCAACGGCGTCGTCGTGAGACGGGTCTGGCCGTGTCCTTTCGTTCAGCCGCTGGTCGAAACTCACGATCATCGTGCTGCCTTCCGCCGTGCCGTGGATCTTTACAGGGCTGCGAGAAGGCCTTGCCAACGGCTGGCAGACCCTGGTTGCGGTAGAACTCATCGCATCGTTCGAAGGGCTCCGATTACCTGATGGCCTATGGTCGTCAGCTCTTTCAATTTGAACTCGTTCTTTCGGCCATGATCGTGGTCGGCCTGACCGAATTGGTGATCCACGGCCTGCTCACGCTTGCCGAAAACTATCTGCAACGCTGGCGTCCGGAGACCCACGATCAGCCTGATCACGATTGCAGGTCGGGATAGGCTGTCGCACGACGCTTCCATCGCACCGCCGGCCTTCCGCTTCATCGGCCGACATCTGCGGCCGCTTGCGGTGTCGATGGCGCTGCTCGCGATTTGGGAGTTGCTCGCCCATGCCGGCGCTGCTGACCCACGTTTTCTACCGCGGCTGGGAGAGGTGGCGGCCCGCGGCATGGCAGAGTTCAGCCGAGGTGGCCTCGGCTCCAATCTTCTGGCGAGCCTGGAACGTGACCTGATCGGTTTCGTGTGTGGCAGTGTGGCGGAATCGCGCTTGGTCCGGCGATCGGATTTTCCCGCCTTATCGAACGCCTGAGAGGCTCGTGGTCGCGGTTGTGTTACCGCTATTACGTGACCTGATCACGTTGACGATGCCAGCACCTTCATTGGCCACTTTCTGGACCATGTACGTCACATCAGGCTCCCCCGCCCGATCGACACGAGCCGGCTCTGTAACCACGCCGCCGTCATATAGCGGTTCCACGACGGCACTGGCGGCAGTCGTCTTCTCAGCGGCTACTGGTGGACGTTTCAGCAGCCAACGAATCCGATGGTGGCAAGGACAGGCAGACCAAGCACCGCGTAGAAGCCGTACTCCGCTGGAGTTTGCCTCGGAAGTGGAGCGACAAGGGCCTGATTTGTCTTGCCATGCCGACATTGTCAGCACGCTTTTCGAAGCCTCTGAATTCCTTAGTGTCCATCCCAGCTCGACCTCCGACCATCCCCATTTCCGGCTGCCCGCGGCACGGCAGCCCTTGGCCTCTAGCTGCGCTCGAGCGGATCAGCGTGCCGTCCGCCTCCTCTGGCTGATCAAAATGCCTGCACCCATTTGGCAATGGCCGCTTCGCGCAAAAGTTTTCCCCCGTGAGCCGACTTTCCGAATTGGCTTAACTTCCAAATCTGTGGCTTTGCCTGCATTGCGGAGCGCGGAGTTCCGACCACTCGCCCAAGGGTATGCCATGGCGTTTCGTCTCTTTGTTCCGATCCTTGCCGGTGCAACGCTGCGCGAGCGGCTGCTCGCCTGCATCGGGGCCATGATCGGCATCGCATTGACTGGCGTGATCAGTGCGCTGGCGAACGGGTCTGGCCCACATGTCGCACTGCTGGTTGCTCCAATGGGAGCATCGGCCGTGCTGCTCTTTGCCGTGCCTTCAAGCCCGCTGGCGCAACCTTGGTCGATTATCGGTGGCAATACGATTTCGGCGCTGGTCGGGGTGATCGTGGCGCATTTCGTGCATGAACCCGTCCTTGCTACCGGCATTGCGGTGGCGCTGGCGATCGCCGCCATGTCGTTCACGCGCTGCCTGCATCCGCCGGGTGGCGCCGCCGCCTTAACTGCGGTGTTCGGCGGACCGGCCGTCTTCAGCTCGGGCTTGCTGTTTCCCTTCGTTCCGGTAGCGCTGAACTCGATCGTGCTGGTCGCACTCGGCTACGGCATCCATAAACTGTCGCGGCGCAACTATCCGCATGTGGCGGCTCCCGCCCTTAAAAGCGCGCATGGAACCATCGATCCGCCGGCGCGGGAGCGGGTCGGCTTCCAGCCCGAGGATATCGATGCCGCGCTCGGCGCGCTGGAGGAAACCTTCGATATCGACCGCAACGATCTTGAGCGGCTGCTACGGCAGGTCGAGTTGCAGGCGATGGTGCGCTCCCACCGGACCCTGCTGTGCGAGGACATCATGTCGCGCGATGTGATTTCGGTCGATGAACATGCGCCTGCCGACCAGGCGCGTCACTTGCTGCTCGATCACAACATCCGGACGCTGCCGGTGACCGACGCCGAGGGCGGGCTGGTCGGTGTAGTTGGCCTGCGCGAGCTGACGAAGGCGACCGACGCGGTGAGGGCTGTGATGTCGAAGGCTGGCACCGCCTCTCCCGATACGCCGGCCATGAGCCTGCTGCCGGTGCTCACCGACGGCCGCAGCCATGCCGTGGTCATCGTCGATGCCGAGCGACGCATTATTGGGCTGATCACCCAGACCGACCTGCTGGCAGCGGCAGCGCGCGTGCACATGGCGGACACAACGCTGGCAGCGGCATAAAATAGGGATCCGGACTTGCTCAATCCGGGAACCCGATGGGGCGCCAATAGGATAGCAGTATGGCGGCCGCCCGACGCTCTCCGGCATCTCCTTCGAGGCGAGCAATGCATCGCCGTCTAGGCAAGGCGAATGCTCCGGACTTCCCAGCCTTTCTTGCCTTGCCCGCCTTCGACAAACACCTTCTGTCCCGCCACCAGCACGCTGAGCCCTGAGCGCGTCAGGGCGCTGGCATGAACGAAGACGTCCTTCTCACCGTTGTCAGGAGCAATGAAGCCGAAGCCCTTTTCGGGTTTGTACCACTTGACCGTGCCCCCCCTCTCCAGCTGCGCACCGGTTTCAACGAAGGTCCCTCCAGCGACGCGCGTATGTGACGGAGTTTTCGAGCGGTGATCGCCGATCTCCAGCACCTGCGCGACTTGATGACCTTTTGGACTTTTTTCGACCGTGATCTTGAGAGGCGTCCCCGCGGCAACATCCCGGCTTCCGGCCGCCTCTAACACTCGCACGTGCAGATAGGCCTCCGTGCCGTCCGACAGTTTGACGGAGCCAAAACCCTTGCTGACTGTGAACCACAATACCTCCGCATCGACAGGATCTGCCGTCACGGGCGGCGGGCGCTGAAAATAGCTTGGCTCGGAAGTCCGTTCCGAAAAGGAAACGGGGTCATCGTCATAGCGATGCCGGCGTGGCTCGCGATGGTCTCGATATTTGCCCATGATCATCTCGACTGGCATGGATGGCGCACTGCGCTACCGTCAAGATAATCTCAATCGGGCGACGCGTTTATGTCAAAAAGGCCGTGAAGGCCGCAGCTGTGCCCGGCCTATCGGCCGAACCCTTTGAAACTAGATTCATTTCCCCTGAAACAATAGTGCCGGCGAGTCGATTTACTGACTCGCATAGGTTGTGTTGGAGTGCGAGTGCGATGATGCTGGCGCGGGCGCACTGGAAGGGCTTTATCAGGCATTGCGGAAAGCCTGCTCCGGGTTTCTTCAAAAGGAACCGAACGGCGGGTCGACGACCATTTGCGCCGGCTCCAGGAGCGCAGGCCTGACCGTGCATGATTATCATCTCCAGCGTCACGCCCAGCGTCGACGCCAAGCCGTGGAGAACCATGCCGCGCTGTCGCCGACGAGAACAACGTCGGAATGTCGATCGACGAGCTTTGAATCGGCGCACTCAATGGGCCTCCTTCCCCAAGCACGGATGTCGCGTTGGCACTTTTTGTGCAGCTGCGAAGAGCTAAAATCGCCACGACGGGTGGTGTTGACGCGCCGACAATTATCAGACAAAAACGGAATTCAATCGGTTCAGCCGCTTACGCGGCGGGGCTCTGCTCAACAACCTCGGGGACCATGGACGAACGCGCAAAAGGGATTAGGAAAGGCGGAGCTGGAGGCAAGGCCAACGACGTCAATGCGGACTTGATCGCCGTTGTGGTCGCCATGGACAGCAGCGCCCCCTGCGTTCTGACCATCCCGCAGGCAAACGCCCTGCCCTCGGGCCCGTTCGAGCTTGCTCACCGTTCGCTGCAGTCGGGCCTCAGGGGATGGGTGGAACAACAGACCGGCCAGCCGCTCGGCTATATCGAACAGCTCTACACCTTCGCCGATCGCGACAGGGTTGGCGCTGACGACCGCGTGGTCTCTATCAGCTATCTGGCGCTCACCCACCAAGACGAAGCTGGCGACCCGGCCGGGCGACACTGGGGAAGCTGGTACGACTATTTCCCGTGGGAGGATCACCGCTCCGGCACACCGGCGGTCGTGTTGGACGAATTGCGGCCGCGCCTGATGGAATGGGCGGATGGCACTGACGACAGTACGACACGCCTCGACCGACGACGGCGGGCGGCGATCGCCTTCGGCTTTGACGACCGCCATTGGAACGAGGAACTCGCGCTTCAACGTTATGAGCTGCTCTACGAAGCCGCCCTGGTGGAGGAAGCAATACGCGCCGGACATTCCGCTGCGCCCACCTCGGTCTCGGGCAGATCGATGATCGCCGATCATCGTCGCATCCTGGCGACCGGCATTGCGCGGCTGCGCTCCAAGATCAAATACCGGCCGGTCGTATTCGAACTGATGCCGCCGGTCTTCACGCTTTTGCAGCTGCAGCGCACCGTGGAGGCGCTTGCCGGCAGGCTCGTACGAAAGCCGAACTTTCGCCGGCTAATCGAGCAGCAGGAGCTGGTCGAGGAAACCGGTGAGACAACCGCGGAAACCGGCGGCCGGCCGGCGCAACTTTATCGCTTCCGTCACGCCGTTCTCGACGAGAGGGTGATAGCCGGAACAAAATTGCCGCTCTCGCGGGCTTGACCCGCCTTGCGCCAGCAGCCCTGACGATGTCGCGGACGGCTTGGCCCTTGTGACAACCGGGATTGTCGAGAATGACGATGTCGCCCGGCTTCAGTGTTTTGTTGAGTTCGGTTTCGACATAGACGCGAAAGGCCTGCGTATTGATGGGTCCGTCAATGACCCAAGGCGCCTCCACCCGATCCTGCCGCAGCGCGGTGATGAAGGTCATCGTCTTCCAATGGCCATATGGTGCGTGGGCCATCAGCCGCTTGCCGCGCACACCCCAGCCGCGCAACGGCGCCATGTTGGTCTTGACCCATGTTTCATCCAGGAAGACCAGCCGCGTAGGGTCAATGCGGGTCTGTGTCGATCGCCGAGATCCGGCGCGGCGCTGCCCTCATGGACAAAGGTCGGAAACGTGACGCACTGGCCGAATGGCTCGCCCGGGACCTGCCGCAGCGCTTCGAGTCGAGAGTCCTGCCGGTGGACGAACTGGTTGCCTTGGCCTGGGGCGACCTGACGGGCCTCGCGAAGCGGCGTGGCCGCGGTCTGTCATCGATGGACGGGCTGATCGCAGCCACCGCGATCTCCTGACCCATCGCATCGCGGGGATCTTCATGCGCTGACGGCGAAACACCCAGATATCCCGCACCTACCACGATCAATATGGAAACGCCTCGGTGGCAGCCACGAGGTCGATGTCATTGAAGATGAGATGAAATAGGCGGATCAGCTCTGCTTTTCGCATCCTTGACGCGCGCTTCATGACAGGCCTCGGCCAAGGGCGTCGAGTTTAGCTTCCGGTTGGATGCTTGCCCTCACCTGGGGCTATGCTTACGGCCATCCCGATCGAGAAAAGCATCGAACGCGGCAGCGACAGCACGAATCACAAAGCGATGCTCCCGCCGTACGCGGACAAAACCGTTTTCGAAGTCCACTATCCCGTCCTCGGCCAGCATCGCCAAGCGTTCAGCTGAATCGAGAAGACGGATCGGATCAGATCCGTGGGCGGCACAGATTGCCTGCACATCGGCCTCGAGATCGCACATTAGTTGCTCGATAATTGCGGCTCGCACGCGGTCGTCGTCGGTGAGGCGATAGCCCTTTGACGTCGCCAGACGGCCAGCTGCGATATGCTGGATGTAGGAATCCCGTGTAACTTCGTTTTGAACGTACCCTTGGCCGATGCGGCCGATAGCCGACGCTCCGAAACCGATCAGGGTTCTGCAGGTGTCGGCCGAGTAGCCCAACGAGTTACGCCGCAGGCGACCGGTTTTCTGTGCCAGCGCGAGCTCGTCGTCCGGCAAGGCGAAATGGTCGAGCCCGATCTCTCGGTAGCCGGCGGCAATCAGCGTCACGGCCACAGCCGCATGCTGTTCAGCGCGGGCAGCGCTGTCCGGCAGAAATTCCTCCTCGATGAGGCGCTGATTCTTTATCTGGGATGGAATGTGCGAGTACCCGAACACCGCAAGCCGGTCGGGGCGCATGGCGACCACCGCCCTCGCTGTCTCGACGCAGGATTGCACCGTTTGATGCGGGAGACCAAAGATGAGATCGAAGTTGATGCGGCTCACGCCGTGCCGACGCAGCATTTCCACGGCAGCCGACGTCTGGGCCTCGCTCTGGATCCGGTTGATCGCTTTTTGAACGATTGGATCGAAGCTCTGCACGCCGAGGCTCGCGCGGTTCACGCCGGCCGCTCCTAAGGCCTCGGCCATCTCGACCGTGAACGTGCGTGGATCGATCTCGATGGCGACCGTAGCTGTTTTCGACAGAGCGAAGCGGCGTCGCAGGAACTCTATCAGAGCGAGGAACTCGGGTGGTCCTATGAGAGACGGAGTTCCGCCGCCGAAATGTATGTCGCTCACGGGCAACGTCTGCGGCACTCGCTCCGCAACCAGACGGATCTCTTCACGCAGGGTCGCCAGATAGTTGAGGATCGGCGCATCATGGCGGGTGATGGTGGTGGGAAAGCCGCAATACCAGCACGCTGATCGGCAGAACGGAACGTGCAGATAGAGTGACACCGGACCGTCAGCCGGCAGGTTCTTGAGCCATTCCTCATAAGCCTCGGCGCCGACCGCCCCAGAGAACTCCGACACAGTCGGATAGATAGTGTACCAAGGCAGCCGGGCCTCTCGATATTTCGTGGTCTGCAACAGTTACCGTCCCATGCTGATAACCACCAACCTTACCGCTGCGCTCGCCTGTGTCTTTGCGCTATGTCAGTCCGTTCCGCTTTGGGCTCCGAAACTTGTATTTCGCAGCAATAGCGGCCGTTCAATCTTGGCTGGACGGTCAGCGACTGGCCATGGCTGTTCCCGCCGCGACCCTCACGCGTACCGTTTGGTTCCACCATCCCTTCCCTTCAGCCAGCGCCTGGTCGCGTAGATCCTGCTGAGCGGCTGCCGCATCCAACGAGATAACACCGCGTTGGGACCAGACTTTGCTCGCCAGCTAGCGCAGCCCCGTGGTGATCTCTGGCATCTCGATGAGCTCGTTTTGTGAATTGCTGGCAAGAAGCATTAGCTGTGGCGCGCCGTCTATCAGGACGAGAGCCTGCTCGACGCGACCGTCAGGTCCGCCGCAATGCCAAGGCTGGCGCGCCTACTGACTCCGTGGTGAAGGCAAGGCTGCGCGTTCAGCGCGTGATTACCGACCATCGCGCTCGCCAAAATGACGGCGTCGTACCGAGCGGCGCCCGCCGCATGATGTCTCAACGTCGGGGCTCACAGCAAACAAAGCTGTCGCCATTGAACGAAACTGTCGCGAAGCGAACAGACGAACCGTAGCCGAAAACGTTTGCCGTTCGTGCTTGGATTGATCCGCAAGGCAGAAAGGAAGGAAGAGCCAAGCAAGGTCCGCCGGCAGACTTGAGCTTCAAGCCGCAGCTGCGTCGTCAGGATGGCACGTCATTTGCAATAGAAGCCTTTGTGACGGCCCGCCCACAACTAGCGGAGATGACCGGTGATGGTTTGTACAGAAATGTTGAATGGCGTCGTTTCGGCAATAATTATATTTGTAATAACAATTGCATATCTGTAACAATAATACCCAATAGTATTCTCAATTTCTCATGAACATCTGGCATGACGAGAGCATCAAAACTGCTCAAAAATTCACTCAATGCGCATCGTTATCGACTGGTTCCTTAGCAAAAATTCATTCACTGACGTCCATCCCTTTTACTCTTTGAACGGAGATCAACAATGAACATTAGGAGCCTCCTCCTCGGCTCAACTGCGGCACTGATTGCCGTTTCCGACGCTCGCGCCGTGACCGCCGTTGCCGAGCCTGACCCGACTGAGTACGTTAAAATCTGCGACGTTTACGGCTCGGGCTACGTCTACATTTCAGGCACTGAGACCTGCCTGCGCATCGGCGGCTATGTCCGTTACGACATCGGCTTGCGCCATGTCGGATTGTTTGACCACGCAAGAACCTCCGATGTGAGGACTGGTGAGCATCAGGACACATGGCAAAACAACACGCGCTTCACATTGAAAACTTGGACCGGCCAGGAGACCGAACTCGGCACGTTGAAGACCTACACCGAAACCCGCATGAACTTCGGTAACCGCCACACTTCGGTTTCGGACAGTTCTCGGTCCTATGCCTTCAACGGAGACAGCACCTTGACTTTCGCCTGGATTCAGCTTGGTGGCCTCCGAGTTGGTAAGGACTGGTCGGCCTTCGACATGTTTATTGGCGGCGCGGTTGACGTACTCAACCAGACGCCGGTTCCGTACGGCGCTTTCGATACCAATGTGGTTCAGTACTACTTCGACGCCGGGAACGGCTTTTCGGCCGTGGTTTCGCTCGAAGAAGGCTCGGGCGTGGTCGGCACAATCGACAGCTACTCTCCGCACGTAGTCGGCAGCTTGAAATACACACATGGCTGGGGCGCGATCACCGGCGTTGCCGCTTATGATAGCAACTACGAATCGGTGGCCGCCAAGGTCCGTGTCGACATCAATGTCACCAACGAACTGTTGCTGTTCGGAATGCTCGGCTACGGTTCCAACGGCAAGCTCAACGACGACTCCACGAACGCCATCGACGCTCATGGTCGCGGCTTCTATAAGAGTTGGGGTGGGAACTGGGCTTTCTGGGCTGGCGCCACTTACAAGCTCAACGAGACAACTTCGTTCAACCTTCAGCTCTCCGGTGATCAGCTCAAGAACCATGGTGTCGCTGCAAACGTCGCCTATGCGTCTCTTCCAGATTTCACAGTTACGGCGGAACTCGACTATAGCCGCTACGGCAACTTCGCCGTCGGCAAGGTGGACGCTTCCAACGTGAACTGGACCAATGCCAACAAGAAGAGCGGTGTCGCCGGAATCCTGCGTTTCGAACGCTCATTCTAACGCGATTAAAGGGTTGAGTTCCGGTTGAGCGGACCAATCTCGCAACACTCCAACGTCGCATGAAGCTATACGAGATTGGAGCCTCGATCTCGGGGCCGGACGATGTTTCATATCAGATCTGGTCCGGATGATCGCGCAGGCGATATTCATCGCTCGATTATGTGTTTTGATCCGCAGCTCTTTCATTTCCACATCCCTTCCGCCCGCGTGACGGACCCTGCCATCCAGCAGTACCCGGCCGGGTTTTGCGAACTCGAAGGCCCAGTCGGGTGAGGAGGTGTTCAACTTGTTGATCGATTGTGGGGTGTGGCCCGATGCACTTGAAAATCGCAAATGGATCGCCTCCGTTCAGCCATCCCCGCGGAAATTCGAGCGCGAGAGAACAAGCTCCAGAGCATAAGCGAGGCTGATCGAGGAACAGACGATTCTCAGGCAACGCTCCATCCGATCTTGCGCCTGGCCGAGACGATCGCCCGACGATCAGCTGCGGCCAGAACGCGCTTGACAAACCGGAGCCGTCCCGTCCAACCTCACGCATTCACCAGGGGAGTCCCGGCAAGGGGCTGAGATACTGCTGGCTTTCGCGGCACAGTGACCCGTTGAACCTGATCCAGTTCATACTGGCGTAGGGACGGTGCAAGCGCTTTGCGGGAGTTCACGCCCGAGGTCCTGTTCGAGCAGGTCGACCAAAGCGTCTTTTCGTCCTTCCGGCACAGAACTGGGTCTCCAATGCATGAGCAAAGGAGCCTCAAGATGAATGCCCTCACCCCCGCCGTCTCGACGGGCCCACTGCCCGCCTCACGCAAAATCCACAAGCCCGGTGCCATCCACCCGCAGATCAGGGTGCCGATGCGCGAAATCTCCGTCCATCCGACGGCCGGCGAGCCGCCCGTCACCGTCTACGATCCGTCTGGCCCCTATACAGACCCGACTGTCGAAACCAGCATCGAAAAAGGCCTCGCACGGCTTCGCCACGAATGGATTACGGCGCGCGGCGATGTCGAGGCCTATGACGGCCGCCATGTCCGGCCGGAGGACAACGGCTTCGCGACGGGCGAACGGCTGACGCCGGAATTTCCCATTCGCCACCGACCGCTCAGAGCCAAAGCAGGCAAGGCGGTGACGCAGCTTGCCTATGCGCGCGCCGGCATCATCACACCCGAAATGGAGTTCGCCGCCATCCGCGAGAACCTTGGTCGCGAGATCCTGCACGGCAAGCTTGAGCGCGACGGCGAGGCTTTCGGCGCGACACTTCCCGATTTCGTCACGCCGGATTTCGTGCGTGATGAGGTGGCGCGCGGACGCGCAATCATTCCCGCCAACATTAACCACCCAGAGAGCGAGCCGATGATCATCGGCCGCAATTTCCTGGTCAAGATCAATGCCAATATCGGCAACTCCGCTGTCACCTCCTCGATGGCCGAAGAGGTCGAAAAGATGGTCTGGGCGATCCGCTGGGGCGCCGATACGGTGATGGACCTGTCGACCGGCCGCAACATCCACAACATGCGCGACTGGATCGTCCGCAACGCGCCGGTGCCGATCGGCACGGTGCCGCTCTATCAGGCGCTCGAGAAGGTTGGCGGCATTGCCGAGGATCTGACCTGGGAGCTGTACCGCGACACGCTGATCGAACAGGCCGAGCAAGGCGTCGACTATTTCACCATCCATGCCGGTGTGCGGCTGCACTACATCCCGCTGACCGTCGACCGGGTCACTGGCATCGTCTCGCGCGGCGGCTCGATCATGGCCAAATGGTGCCTGCACCATCACCGGGAAAGCTTCCTTTACGAGCATTTCGCCGAAATCTGCGACATCTGCCGTGCCTATGATGTGTCCTTCTCGCTCGGTGACGGCCTTCGTCCCGGCTCGATTGCCGATGCTAACGACGCCGCGCAATTCGCCGAGCTGGAAACGCTCGGCGAGCTGACCAAGATCGCCTGGGCGAAAGATTGCCAGGTGATGATCGAGGGGCCCGGCCACGTGCCGATGCACAAGATCAAGCAGAACATGGACAAGCAGCTCGCGGTCTGCGGCGACGCGCCGTTCTATACGCTTGGACCGCTCACCACCGACATCGCGCCGGGCTACGATCACATCACCTCCGGCATCGGTGCTGCCATGATCGGCTGGTTCGGCACCGCCATGCTCTGCTACGTCACGCCGAAGGAACATCTCGGGCTTCCCGATCGCAACGACGTCAAGACCGGCGTGATCACCTACAAGATCGCGGCGCATGCCGCCGACCTGGCGAAGGGTCACCCCGCGGCGAAGATCCGCGACAACGCGCTGTCGCGGGCCAGATTCGAGTTCCGCTGGGAGGACCAGTTCAACCTGTCGCTCGATCCCGAAACAGCGCGGTCCTTCCACGATCAGACCTTGCCCAAGGAGGCGCACAAGCTGGCGCATTTCTGCTCGATGTGCGGGCCGAAATTCTGCTCGATGCGAATTTCCCACG